>JBLMZZ010000139.1:0-3735 GCA_050259095.1 Omnitrophica WOR_2 bacterium
GGTAGTTGCCCAGTTTGTGGGATGAACCTTTTACCGGTAGATGAAGTAAATAAGATTAGAGCTTCAAAGAAAAAAGAACAGTTTTATTGTCCAATGCATTGTGAGGGTGATAAAATGTATGATTACCCTGGCAGATGCCCGGTCTGCAATATGTTCCTCGTTTCAACTAATGTAAAGCAAAAATTGCATGAACACAATCATAAGAAAGATGAGATCAATGCCAAAGTGAACGTTGTTTCAGAAAATAAAAACGGTAAACATGAAGGCTCTGGAGACAGATATTATTGTCCTATGCATTGTGAAGGTGATAAAACTTACGATAAACCAGGTGAATGTCCGGTTTGTGGTATGGATTTGAAGAAGGAAGAAAGCTACAAGAAGCCAACCAACCTTTATACTTGTCCAATGCATCCTGAAATTAGGAACGATGGCCCAGGCAGTTGTCCAATATGTGGGATGGATCTCGTTCCACTCAATGTGCAGCCCGAAAATGAGGAAGATGCAGCTTATAGAAAGATGCTGAAAAAATTCTGGATCGCTGTTGTATTAACAATCCCTGTTTTTATTCTTGCAATGAGTGAGATGTTGCCAAGCATAGGCTCATTTCTAATGGACTATAAGACAGTAACCGGATGGATTTCATTAGTACTTACCACTCCTGTTGTATTTTATTCGGGATGGCAGTTCTTCAAGAGGGGTTATAGTTCTGTCATAAGAAGATCTCCTAATATGTGGACTCTCATTTCAATAGGAGTTGGTGCAGCATATATTTTCAGTGTGGTTGCCTTAATATTGCCCAATATTTTTCCCGATCAATTTAAAGACATGCATGGAAATGTGCATTTATATTTCGAAGCATCTGCAGTGATACTTTCACTTGTACTATTAGGACAAGTAATGGAATTAAAAGCTCACTCTAAAACAAATACAGCAATACGCTCATTATTAAATTTAATACCACCAATTGCCCGGGTAATCAGAAACGGTAAGGAAGAGGAAATTCCTTTAGAACATGTAAAAACTGAGGATTTATTAAGAGTAAAACCAGGAGAAAAGATACCTGTTGATGGTATTCTTATTGAAGGA
This sequence comes from Omnitrophica WOR_2 bacterium, assembly GCA_050259095.1. GTDB lineage: Bacteria > Bacteroidota > Bacteroidia > Bacteroidales > Lentimicrobiaceae > Lentimicrobium. The sequence goes on from JBLMZZ010000139.1 coordinate 1,087, forward strand.
GAAGCAACTATTGATGAGAGTATGATTACCGGCGAATCAATGCCGGTTGATAAAAAGGTTAATGATCAGGTAACCGGTGGAACCATAAATGGACAGACAACTTTTGTTTTTAAAGCATTAAAAGTAGGAAAAGACACTCTTTTGGCTCGTATTGTTGAGATGGTTAATGAAGCCGGTAGATCAAGAGCCCCCATTCAGCGATTGGCCGATGTTATTGCAAAGTACTTCGTCCAAGTGATAATTTTAATTTCACTGGTTACATTTGCCATTTGGGCTATTTGGGGACCGGAGCCTTCATTAGTGTACGCGTTTGTAAATGCTGTTTCAGTATTGATAATTGCATGTCCTTGTGCCTTAGGATTGGCTACTCCTATGTCAATAATGGTTGGCACAGGTAGAGGTGCTCAATCTGGAATCTTAGTTAAAGATGCTCGAGCCTTGGAAGAAATGAATAAGATTGATACACTTATTGTTGACAAAACAGGCACAATTACTGAGGGCAAACCTTCCCTTATAAACTATAAATCATTTGGTGATTTAAAAGATGATGAATTGTTAACTCTGGCAGCATCAGTTGATACACACAGTGAGCATCCATTAGCAACTGCTATTGTAAAAGGTGCTAAGGAAAAAAATACGGTGCTCATAAAAGTAGATAATTTCAAAGCTTTACCCGGAAGAGGTGCCGAAGCATGGTTAGATGGTAAAAGAATAGGAGTGGGGAATAAGAGATTAATTGACGAATCAGGTGCATCAATTAATTCCGACAAGGAACAAATTGTAACAGAATGGCAGAATTCGGGATTAACAGTAATGTATGTGGTCATTGATAAGAGAGTGGAAGGAATTATTGCTGTCGCAGATAAAATAAAGGAGACTACACCTAAGGCAATTGAAGAATTGCATAGCATGGGTGTGAAAGTAATTATGCTTACTGGCGATAATAAATATACTGCTAAAGCTGTTGCAGATACTCTGAAACTTAAAGATTATCATGCCGAATTTTTACCTGAGGATAAATACAATAAAATAAAGGAGTTACAACAGCAGGGGCATCTTGTTGCAATGGCTGGTGATGGTATAAATGATGCACCTGCTCTTGCACAAGCCAACATAGGTATCGCTATGGGAACAGGAACGGATATTGCTATGCAAAGTGCTGAAATTACTCTGGTTAAAGGTGATCTCAATGGTATTGCACGAGCTAAAAAGTTAAGCATTGAAGTTATGAGAAACATTAAGCAAAACTTATTTTTTGCATTCTTTTATAACATTCTTGGTGTACCTATTGCTGCCGGATTACTCTTTCCATTCTTTGGTATATTGTTGAGCCCCATGCTGGCTGCTGTGGCAATGAGTTTTAGTTCCGTATCTGTAATAGGTAATGCATTGAGACTTAGAAACAAATAAAAAAAATACTACTTTTGCATCTTTCAAGAAGATCTACGGATATTTATAAAATAATTTCAAATTGAGGATTAGTAAAAGGAAGAACAGGTATAGAATTGGTTTATTGATGCTTGTTTTCCTAACGGTATTGTACTTTTTTTTAAGAGTATCTCTTCCGCAATATGCTGCCCGAATACCATTATTCGGAATATACCTTGTATTGGAATATCTTGTATTTAATTTCATCAGCAACGCAAGACCGGTTTTAAGTAAGAAATTTGAAATCATTTTCACTGTTATATGGTGGCTACCAGTGATACTTCTTGTGAGTTTTCTTGTATTAGCTTCTTTTATTCCCCTGCAGAACTGGAATAAATTCTGGCAGATTTATTTGCCTGGTTATGCTATAATGACTTTATTATCTAAAACCGTCCTGTTTGTCTTTTTAATACCTCCTTTATTACTTGAAATTTTTAGGAAGATATTTAAAAGAAGGATTCGTCCATCAGGATTTTATTTTTACCTCGAAAAACTATTAAAGAGAATGGCAATTTTATTAGGTAGTCTGGCTTTTGTTGGTTTATTTATCGGAAGCATTCATTGGGTTTCAAAGTTTAAAACACGTGAAGTTAAGATTCATATAAGTAAATTACCTCAATCATTAGAAGGTCTGAGAATCGTTCAAATATCCGATATACATTTAGGAAGTTGGATGACCACAAAACCTTTAGAAAGAGCAGTTAATATTGTTAATAATCTACATCCTGATCTAGTGCTTTTTACCGGTGATATGGTAAATTTTAGTGCTAAGGAAACTGCTGGATTTGAAACAGTACTTGGAAAAATTAAATCACCAATGGGTGTTTACGCAATTTTGGGTAATCATGATTATGGTGACTATGTTCCATGGCCTGATGCAGCAGCAAAGGCAAATGATTTTAAAATACTTGAACAATTCTATAAGAAACTTGGCTGGCATTTATTGCGGAATCAAAATACCGTTTTGAAGGTAGATAGTAGTACAATCTTATTGGCTGGTGTTGAAAATTGGAGTGCGACAGCTCGGTTTCACAGATACGGTGATATGAAGAAGACTATGGAAAATGCTCCTTCAACTGATATTAGTATTTTAATGTCGCATGATCCAACTCATTGGGAAGCAGAAGTTATTGAGAAGTATCCGATATTTGATCTTACACTTTCTGGACATACTCACGGAATGCAATTAGGGTTTGAAGGTTTTGGTGTAAAATGGAGCCC
>JBLMZZ010000140.1:0-4108 GCA_050259095.1 Omnitrophica WOR_2 bacterium
TTCCTATTTTTGTACAACCAATCACTTTTCAAATGCATCTCTTTTATTACGAAGAATCTGATCTCCTCAACTTATTCAATACCGGGAAATTTATACTTTCATTATCGGGAGATGAAGCTGCACATTTAAAAGTGATGCGACTTAAAGCCGGAGATTCAGTACTACTAAGTGATGGAGTTGGCAATATTGCTAAAGCTGAAATTGAAGAGTCGGGAGGTAAATCTACAATTCTCCAGCTGAAGTCAGTAAAGACTTTCCCTCATCACAAACATTACGTCCATATAGCAGTTGCACCAACAAAGAATATTGCAAGATTTGAGTGGTTTCTTGAAAAAGCTACCGAGATAGGAATTGATGAAATTACCCCTTTTTACAGTGAACATTCGGAAAGAATTAAGCTTCGTGAAGACCGGTTAACAAAAGTGATTATTTCTGCTGTGAAGCAATCACTTAAACCTTATATGCCGCGGATAAATAAGCCAATTGAACTTAAAACCTTTCTCAATAACAATAAAAATATAGAAAATGGGTTTATTGCATGGCTGGATAAAAGCACTGATCAGAACCATCTTAAAGCTGTTTGCAAGCCAAATGCCAAAGCAACTGTTTTAATAGGACCCGAAGGTGATTTTAGCGAAACAGAAGTCGCTTATGCCTTAAAACAAGGATTTAAACCGGTTAGCTTAGGAAGTTCACGGTTAAGAACTGAAACCGCAGCCCTCGTTGCATGTTTTACTATTAACCTGTTAAATGAGCCTGATAAATCGGGGTACCCACTTTCAATAGAATAGATGATGCGAAGGTTAATTACGATATGTTTACTTGTATTCTCCGGACTAATGCTTGGCAGCTCACCCGGTTCAGTACAAATTGCCCTCATGAAATATCGTGGTGGTGGCGACTGGTATGCTAATCCAACCTCGCTTACAAATCTTATTGCATTCTGTAACAAAAATCTTAAGACCAATATCAACGAAGAATATGCTACAGTTGAGGCAAGTAACCCTGCTATCTTCAACTATCCTTTCGTTCATATAACGGGTCATGGAAACATTACCTTTGATGATCAGGAAGCATCAAACGTTAGGAACTATCTGCTGGCAGGTGGATTTTTACATATTGACGACAATTATGGGCTTAATCAATATGTGCGACCACTGATGAAAAAGGTTTTCCCCGAACTTGATTTCATAGAACTTCCTTTCAGCCATCCTATTTATCACCAGCATTATCAATTTCCTAATGGATTGCCAAAGATACATGAGCATGATAACAAACCTGCACAGGGTTTTGGATTAATTAAGGACGGCCGACTGTTGGTTTTTTATTCTTATGAATGTGATTTGGGTGATGGATGGGAAGATCCGCAAGTTCATAATGATCCTGAATATAAGAGGCAGCAGGCACTGCAAATGGGCGCTAACTTAATTCAATACGTCTTTACTAAATAACAACATCCTCTAAAAAAAGAAAAGCCCTTTTCAGGGCTTTGCTTTAAGATTTTGGTTAGTTATGATAACTGTCGAACTTGTACAGCATTCATTCCCTTACGACCTTCTTCAAGATCATACGATACACTATCACCTTCATTTATCTGATCGATAAGATTTGAAATGTGAACAAAATACTCTTTTTTGGAATCATCATCAGCGATAAAACCATAACCTTTTGATTCATTGAAGAACTTAACTTTTCCTGTTTTCATGTTTTAATAAAATAATAAATAATTTAGATATTTTGGTGGTTTTAAGCCACCGTGAACATACAAACTCAAAATAATTGGAAATGTTTGTGATTTATTAAAAAAATCCACTTCTCAGAGTAAAAGCATGTTCCTTAAAAAAAAACCCTGCCAAAGCAGGGTAATAAGATAAACGAATAACTATATCTCTTAGTTATGCAAGTTTAACTTTTACAGCATTCAAGCCTTTTTTTCCTTCTTGAAGCTCATAAGTTACTGCATCACCCTCGTTAATACGATCAATTAAGCCTGTTGCATGAACGAAGTACTCTTTTCCGGTTTCATCATCAAGAATAAATCCGTAACCTTTTGATTCATTGAAGAATTTAACTTTTCCTGTTTTCATAATCAATTAAAAAATTTAAAAATAAGCGCAAATGTAGTTTAATTTCTTTTTGATAACACCGATAACAAAAAAAAGTTTAGAAAAAAAATATTTATAATAAATAATTAAGTTATGACAATGATGAAATTCGCTGCTTTAAAATAGCAATTGTGGACTCGGCATCTGTCTTTTTCTTTTTCTCTATTTCAATGATCTCACTCTTTGCTCCTGCCATAAATCGTTCATTACTAAGCTTTTTCATAACAGATGAAAGAAACCCCTCCGTATATTCAAGCTCTTTAACTAACTTTTCACGCTCGGCTTCTATATTAATTTTACCTCCTAACGGAACAAAATATTCTACTGATTCAACAATGAATCCGGCAGATGATTCAGGTTTTATTGTTACATAATTTATGGTGGAAATATTACATAACTTGGCAATAAGCCCGTCGAAAGTATTATCCTGAAGCTGATTTCCCTTGATAACATCAAGTTGTATAGCATCTCGCTGAGGAATATTCTTATCTTTCCTAATAGTCCTTATTCCCTGGATAACCTGCTCAGCTATACTGAATTCAAATAATATTTGCTGATCATAAGTCATTGATTCGGGCATCTGCGAAATCATAATGCTTTCGTCATCACTCTTTTCAGAGATAACATGCCATATTTCTTCAGTGATAAAGGGCATAAACGGATGTAAAACCCGCATAAGCCTATCAAAGAAAGCAACCGTTTCATTTAATGTAATTGCATCTATAGGCTGTTGATAAGCAGGCTTGATCATTTCGAGATACCATGAGCAGAAATCATCCCAGATAAGCTTATAAACATTCATAAGCGCCTCTGAGAGTTTATACTTCTCAAAGTTATCTTCAATTTCGGCCAGTGCTTTATTAAACTTCGATTCAAACCAATTTACAGCTACTCTTGCATAATCGGGTTGAGTAAGATCAGTGCTTACCTCCCACCCTTTCACCAGGCGTAATGCATTCCATACTTTATTGCTGAAATTCCTCCCCTGTTCGCAAAGACTATCATCGAAAGGTAAATCGTTTCCTGCCGGTGAAGTAAGTAACATACCAACTCTTACACCGTCGGCACCAAACTTAGCAATCAAATTTAACGGATCAGGTGAATTACCAAGTGATTTCGACATTTTCCGTCCAAGTTTATCCCTAACTATACCTGTGAGATAAACATTCTTAAATGGCACCTCATTACGATATTCAAGTCCTGCCATTATCATCCTGGCAACCCAGAAAAAGAGGATTTCAGGGGCTGTAATCAGATCATTGGTAGGATAATAATATTTTATGTCCTGATTATCTGGATTTCTGATACCATCAAATACTGATATCGGCCATAACCACGATGAGAACCAGGTATCAAGTACATCTTCATCCTGACGTAAGTCATTTATTGTAAGCGCAACATTACCGGTAAGTTTCCGTGCATTCTCAAGTGCTTCTTCAGAAGTTTTAGCAACGATCACTCTTCCATCATTAAGATAGTAAGCAGGAATACGCTGTCCCCACCAAAGTTGCCTGCTGATACACCAGTCACGTACATTTTCCATCCAGTGCCTGTAAGTATTTTTAAATTTCTCAGGATGAAAATGAACTGTATCATTCATAACCACTTCAAGCGCCTTTGGAGCCATTTGACCCATCTTCATAAACCACTGCAATGAAAGCTTGGGTTCAATAACCTCATCTGTTCGTTCCGAGTAGCCTACATTATTGGTATATTCCTCAATCTTAACAACATGCCCAGCTTTTTTCAAATCTTCAACAATGCGTTTACGCACCTCGAAACGGTCTATTCCAACATACAAAACAGCTTTCTCACTAAGAGTGCCATTATCATTGAAAATATCTATAATCTCCAAATGATGCTTTATGCCGATGTTGTAGTCATTGATATCATGTGCCGGGGTAATCTTTAAACAACCTGTACCAAACTCCCTGTCAACATACTCATCCTGTATTAATGGAACTTTACGATCAACAAGAGGTACAATAACAAATTTGCCTGCA
>JBLMZZ010000141.1:0-3693 GCA_050259095.1 Omnitrophica WOR_2 bacterium
ATTTACTTGAACTTTCCGCTTCTTTTAACGGAAGCGACAAAATCCCTTTTACCTTCCTTGCAGCGATAAACTTCTGGGGAGCAGATGCTCGCAATGCCGAAAACAAGAAGCAATACTCAACATATTTTGAACTTGGATATAAGCGAATGATAAAAGATGTGGAATGTAAACTATTTATCGGGGGAACAGCCACTAATCCGCAAGATGGATCAAAAGGATTTTATGCCAATGATGCAGGCATCACCAACATTGGTGTTACGGCAGTAAAAAAAATAGAGATCACCGACAAGTTCAGTCTTCCATTTACTTCATCCTTTATCATTAATCCCCAAACTGAAAAGGTATTTCTTGTAATAGGCTTGTCTTTTTAACAAATTAAGAATCAAATAAAACAATCAATATGAATACTGTACTAACAGAAGTTTCAACCGGAAACACAGGATTTATGCTAGTGGCAACCAGTTTGGTGATGCTCATGACACCCGGACTTGCCTTATTCTATGGTGGCTTGGCCACCAGAAGAAACATATTAGGAATCATGATACAGAGTTTTTTATCACTCGGATTAACTACGGTATTATGGTTCACAGTTGGTTATTCACTCTGTTTTAGTGGTGATGGTGCACTCATAGGCAATCTCGATAAGGCCTTTTTAAATGGATTAAGCATAAATGATCTTTATGCAGGTAATGGCAAAATTCCTGAGCTGGTTTTCTTCCTCTATCAGATGATGTTTGCAATTATAACCCCTGCATTAATCACAGGAGCCTTTGTAGGAAGGGTCACTTTTAAAAGCTACCTAATATTCCTCATTGCCTGGCAATTACTTGTTTATTATCCGTTTGTCCATATGATATGGGGTGGCGGACTTTTGGCACAATGGGGTGTTTTAGACTTTGCAGGAGGCATAGTCGTTCATACAACTGCCGGATTTGCTGCACTTGCCTCAGTATTCTATGTAGGTGCCCGAAGAAACAGGGATTCAACCCCTAACAGTATTCCGTTGGTAGCCATTGGAACCGCGCTGTTATGGTTTGGTTGGTATGGATTCAATGCAGGAAGTGAACTATCGGTTGACAATATTACCGTGCTTGCTTTTGCCAATACAGATATAGCAGCTTCGTTTGCTACTGTTACCTGGTTGATCATTGAATGGATCAGATCAAGGAAGCCAAAACTAATAGGTTTATTAACCGGATCAGTCGCAGGATTAGCCACCATAACACCGGCAGCAGGATTTGTTCCTTTATGGACATCACCAATAATAGGTATTGCAGCGGGATTAGTCTGCTACTATGCAGTCCATATGAAGAACAAACTGCAATGGGATGATGCACTCGATGTGTGGGGTGTACATGGTGTAGGTGGAGTTTTAGGAACAATACTATTAGGCGTATTTGCCTCATCGGCAGTAAACCCTACCATTATAACTGAAGGATTGGCTTTTGGGGAAACTTCATTCTTTTTTAAAGAGCTGATTTCAATTGTTGTCGCAGCTGCTTATGCTTTCATCTTCACCTATTTTATGCTTGCCATCATTAATAAAATGACACCGGTACGAGTAACCTATGAAGATGAGATTACAGGACTTGATGAGTCGCTGCATGGTGAAAAGGCTTATGCGGATGCGTTGTAGGATTTAGCATTCAACCTTCAGCTTAAGAACTAACAAGGCGGGAGGAAAGGGAGGGCGCCTGCAATGTCATTATCAATAGGTTACTGTTCTAACAGGCGCCCTCCCTTTCCCTCCACCACCATAATGATAATCGTCATCTCGAACGCAGTGAGATATCTTTTGAAGTGGTTAATGCAGTCGATTTTGAAGATTGAACTGTATTGAACACCGCAACCTTTGAACTATTTTGAACAACCTTTGAACTATTTTGAACCCTTTGCGCAGCCTACAGATTTAACGACTTAATTCGTTTTCCCAGAACTGTTCGATACTTCGTCTTCATCTCTGATGACAGAAAGCTTTGATCAATCATATTATACCAAAGTGAGAATTTTGATTGTATCTCTTCAATCGTCCTTTCTATAATTTTATCGGTAAGTCCACATCTTTCTTTTCCAAGATAATGGATTAATACTACTGCATTGAGGTTGCTCTTTTTTCCTTTTAGAGGGAGTGCTATTTCCTCAATATCGCCTTTAAGTAAGATGGTTGAATTAAGCAAATCGTATGCGGGAGAAAGCTCTATCTTATTATTTTGTGTAATAACTGAATAATTTTTTAGGTGCATATCTTCATTTCCGATCAGATAATTGAAGATTACCCGTTTAAAAACTTTCGATTTTTCAAGTATAGGAAATGTGCAAAAATCATCAATCAATTTTACCAGTCTTTCCATTGTAAAATTATACTTGGTATCCCTGCTCATGCCGGCCAATTGAGCAAAGTCTTCTGTCGCAATCTTATCTTTTTGTCGTATCCGGTCAAACCTTTTAATAAAGTAGGTTAGTGAATGATCTTTGGCATAGACCATTCCATGCAGTGGGACCTGTATTCCGATGGTTGAGGCTAGATGCATAGTCAGATCTTCATTTTGAGGAACTTCAGGAAAAATTTGATGGGGTGGTTTCAGGATGAAGCGACCACTTTTATCGACTATCTCAAAACGCCCCTCTTTCACTTTCAAGAGTGCGCTAAGTTTAGGTTGAACTCCCTGAATTGACATTTTAGAAGCCCGTATCATAGCTTCAGTGCGTAGTTCTTCAGCAGAGAAGTCAAGTAATGCAAGATCCTTCAAATCAGGAGATAGTAGTTTCAATCCTTTCTCGCTATATAAGCGATCGCCGCAAGGCTCGTATGTAATGGGACAATGATTCACTGCCTCACCTCCTTTACTGTTACATTTCCAACCAGGTCATCACCAACTGCCATTAGCTGTGCAAAGAGGTCATTTCTATCAATTTTGCCAATTTTCAAGAGTCCTTCCAGTTGATAACCTTCAGGTAAAACCCCTTCAAAAAAAGGAGGGAAGACATTGAAGTCATATATTCTTTGCGCTAAGGGCATGGTGAGCGAGACAGGCAGACCCGTATAATCATCGGAATAGCGAAATTGGTAGTGCTTTCCTATCTCATATTCCAGAAGCATTCCGGCTTCTGTACCATTAACAAAAACCTTAGCTTCTCTCATTGTTCAGAATTTGGTTCATAAGATGACTTGTAAGCTGTACCTTGATATTAAGGACCGAAAGTATTTTTAGCAGTATATTCAGTTGAACGGTTTCTTTTCCTTTTTCAAGATCAAAGACAACAGTCTTTCCAACACCGGCCATTTCTGCCAGTTGTAGTTGAGTGAGTCCTGCAGCTTTGCGATGTTTCCTTATTATAGTGGCCAATAAAATAGGATCAAGCATAATAATCATGTTATAGCGGTAAAATTACAACATAAGAGTTAATGAAGCAAGCTTTTAATAGAAATTTACTGCTACAGAAGGAAGAAAACAAGAAAAGCGTTCAATATAGTTCAAAGCCTGCGGCGTTCAAAGTAGTTCAAAGCCTTCGGCGTGCTAAGTAGTTCAAAACCTGCGGCGGTTCCGTTTGAACAACCTTTGAACCATTTTGAACAACCTTTGAACCATATTTTATAAATATCATGATGATAACGGCGCAGAATCAAGTGATCAATTGATGATGATATTAATAGTAATCGGAATTGGATCCAATAGGCTCAACATCCGTTCA
>JBLMZZ010000142.1:0-26435 GCA_050259095.1 Omnitrophica WOR_2 bacterium
ACAATACTGTCTTCAATTAAATTTGATATAATAGCTATTCTCTCAGGTCCTGAACCACATAGAAGTGAATTTGAAAGAATACTCAAAGAGCAGCTTTCAAACTTCAATAAAAAAAGCCTGATAATACGAGGAATCACTAACACAAATACAGAAGAAAGTACAATTAACAATCTAACGTTAATAGATCATTTACCGGCATCTTCAATTCAATCCTTGTTGAATGAAGATCCTGTTGTTATATGCAGAGGTGGCTACAGTACTTTAATGGATCTGTCTTTTACAGGAAATAAAGTCATTTGTGTACCAACCCCCGGACAAACAGAACAAGAGTATCTAGCAAAAAAAGGTAGTTCAGAGAACAGGCTTGTATATTGTAATCAAAAATACTTTTCACTTAATGACTGTTTAAGCAAAGTTAAAAGCACAACGGGAATAACTAAAGCTAATACGGTTGGCTATCACATTGCGGTTGCTATGCTTATAGCAAAGTTCAGATGAAAGAAATCAATTATTCTATACCTTTGTTTCTAAATAAAATTATAAGATGATTTTAAGTAAAATAATGTGGGATGTAAGTCCTATAATAGTAAAACTGGGCCCTGTACAATTAAGATGGTACGGATTGTTTTTTGCCCTTGCATTTCTAATTGGATACTTAGTTCTTGATCGACTAGTGTTTAAACGTGAAGGACTCAAAACTGAGTTACTTGATAAACTTTCTACTTATGTAATCATAGGTACAGTTATAGGTGCAAGGCTTGGTCATGTATTATTTTATGAACCGGGATACTACTTCAGTCATCCCGGTAAAATCTTAAGCATATGGGAAGGCGGACTTGCAAGCCATGGCGCAGCAATAGGAATTTTGCTGGCTATTTATTTCTTTGTTAGAAAGACCGGAAAGACATACTGGTGGGTAATTGACCGAGTAGTTATTGTAGTTGCCTTAGGAGGCTTCTTTATAAGGATGGGCAACCTAATGAATAGTGAAATATATGGGCATATTACATCGCTCCCCTGGGGCTTTGTATTTATAAGAGATGGTCAATCAGATCCCCGGCATCCTACTCAAATCTATGAGGCATTGTCTTATCTAATCTTGTTTTTTGTTCTTTTGAAGTATTACATGAAAAATTATACTACAATGAGACCCGGTACCATTTTCGGCATCTTCCTCATTGTTTTATTTGGGGTAAGATTCCTAATTGAATTTCTTAAAGAGCCTCAGGTAAATTTCGAGAATTCTATGCTTTTAAATATGGGTCAGTGGCTTTCAATACCTTTCATCCTCTTTGGTATATTTCTTTTATGGAAAAACCATAGAGAGCAAACTGCATTGAATAAATAAACTTTACTTTCTGTAACTGAATTCTCAGATAAATACAGCTTATAAATAAGCATACACATAGCACAAAATAAAAAAGGCTGTCTTAAAAGGGCAGTCTTTTTTATTTTAATAAACAGTGCAGGAAAATTCTTATTGGTCCGTACAAGAACATTCCGCGCCGTTAGCATGGTGATATTCATACAATCACTTAACTAACGGCGCGGAAATATCAGAATAAATAGTTCGATATTATACTTAACTTTTTATTGAAACAAGCTTTTAAATTCTTCGGGTAAAGTATACGATTTTTGAAGTTCTTTCAATAATTCAGTTTGATTATTCTGCTTTGCAAGACTGAATAATCTGGCTAATACCATCGTTGCTTCATCTGAATCTTCTTTATAATTTGCAGCGAACTTAGGATCTACCTGACTATAGAAAGTAAGATTTTCACCAAAAACCTGTGCTATTGTTTTAAGTAAATTATTAGCTTTCAGCGTATCCCCTGCCCTATAATAGACATCAACCAGTGGTACCATGTAAATGTCGAAAGTAAATTTCTCATTAGGAAACTCTTTTATCACACGGTCAACTACAGCAATAGCTTCAGTTTTCTTTCCTTTATTAACAAGAGCTTGTGCTAAACGAAGAAAATTCTGTTTGAACATCTGAGAATTTCTCCAACTTTCACGATCTACAGTAACATGAGGGTTATTGAGATTCCCCCATTTTGTTTTATTCATTAGAATATCATAACTGGCAACTTCATCAACTCCTCCAAGCCCTTTATAATAATCCGCTGCTAATACAGGAATGAATTTATATACTATACCTGTCTGATGACAATACTTGTCAATATCAAATACATCACTCACACTACCGGGACTAACAAAATATAATGGTCTTTTCCAATCATTATTTGCAAGAAAATCCATCAGCATAATATCATTCTTAAAAAGCAGGTTTGCTTTAATATTCCAGTCAATGTAAGGCACTACACTATCAGCCATATAAGGCGGTACAATTCCATATTTGATTGCATTTTCCTTATTAACTGTAAGCCTGATCTGCCTTGTAGGCATGAAGTTAAGTTGCTCACCATTATTCATTTGAATTTTACTTCTTGGATCACCACTGCCAACAAAGTCCATTATTTGTTTTAGTTCAACCCTTGATTTTACCTGCTCATAAACATACAATACTTCATTCACACCTTTATTGTATTGTTCAGGTGTTAGTTGGAACTTTAAAGGTTCAGAATCATATATTTTTCTTGCAAGTTGATGAACGTACCAATCACCACCCGATAACATGTAGTTGACCACACGTATATCTGTCCTGATGCCTTCAACTTCCTGTGCATACCACAGAGGGAATGTATCATTATCACCATTAGTGATAAGAATAGCATTTTTATCGCATGAATTAAGGTAATTTGCAGCGAAATCTCTTGCTGCATATTTACCTGAACGATCATGATCGTCATAATTTTCTGCAAGCATTATTACAGGAACAACTAGTGTAAGTACTCCTGTCAATGGCAATGCAATACCTGATGGAATCTTCTTTCTTAATGCATCGAATATAGCCAATACACCTATCCCAAGCCAAATAGCAAAGGCGTAGAACGATCCTGCATAAGCATAATCTCTTTCTCTGGGTTGGAAAGGAGTTTGATTGAGATAAAGCACAATTGCAAATCCAGTCATGAAAAACAAAAGAGCCACTACAAGAGCATCTTTATAATTCCTGTTAAAATGAGCAAACATTCCAATTAGTCCTAAGATAAGAGGCAGAAAGAAATAGGTATTTCTTGCATGGCTTTTCATACTTTGAGGAAGATCAGTTTGTTTACCTAACAACGACTCATCAATTGCATTAATACCACTAATCCAATTCCCATTCTTTATACCACCATGGCCTTCTATATCATTCTGTCTTCCAACAAAATTCCACATGAAGTAACGCAAATACATATGACCTATCTGATACCTGAAAAGAAACCTGAGGTTCTCTGTAAAAGTTGGTTTATATATAGTTTCTTCCTGTCCCTGCTCATTTGTATAAGTTATAGGCCGTCCTTCAACTTTACCCCAACTCTTGTATGCTTTAATATGACTAGCCTGAGAGCTATACATACGAGGTAGGAAGGTAGTAAAACGAGGATCATAGTTAGCTATAGAATTTTTACGATCATCAGTGATCACATATTTTCCTTTGGCATTATCTCTGATATATATCGGAGTACCATCTTTACCAGGATTCTGAGGATCAGTTGGAGAATTGTAATACTGTCCGGTCAGAATAGGCCATGTACCATATTGTTCTCTATTTAGGTAAGAAAGCAAACTAATAGCATCATCCGGATTATTTTCGTTAATCGGAGTATTTGCATTAGCCCTTATTACAAGCATTAGAAAAGATGAATATCCAATTAGAAGAAACGTGAGTGAAAGTAATACAGTGTTTACTAAAAATCTTCTACGCTTCTGTGACCATATAATACCATATGTTAAGCCACCAATTAATAGCAGAAAGTATACAATTGTTCCTGAATTAAATGGTAATCCAATTGAATTTACGAAGAATAGCTCAAATTTTGCAGCAAGACTAACAGCACCAGGTATAATTACATACATGATGATTGCCAGAAGAACAAAAGATACAGCTGCTGTAAAAATGATTCCTTTTGAACTGACCTTCTCATACTTTTTAAAATACCATACAAATGCTATGGCAGGAATTGCCAATAGATTTAACAAATGGACACCAATTGACAAACCCATTAGATAAGCGATAAATATTATCCATCTTATTGAGTGTGTTTCATGCATCTGTTCCTCCCATTTAAGAATTGCCCAAAAGACAATTGCTGTGAAGAAAGATGACATAGCATAAACTTCACCTTCAACTGCCGAAAACCAGAAAGAATCAGTGAAAGCATAAGCCATAGCCCCAATAAAACCACTAATAAGTATAAGTATACTATCGGTATTACTCAATTCTTTTCCATTGGTTATAAGCTTCTTTACAAGATGAGTGATAGTCCAGAAAAGAAACATAATAGTGAGTGCGCTCACAAACCCCGACATGAAATTCACCATGAGGGCTACATGCGATACATTACCGAATGCAAACAATGAAAAGAAACGTCCTATCATCTGAAACAATGGAGCTCCGGGAGGATGACCAACTTGCAACTTAAATGCTGTTGAAATATATTCTCCTACATCCCACCAACTTGCTGTCGGTTCAAGTGTAAGGGTGTAAACAATAGCAGACAGGATGAAAGTAACCCCTCCACCAATGTTGTTTAAACGTTTAAATTTTTCCATTTATGAATTTTTATTTATCCGGTATTAGATTGAATTTGGTATAAATTCCTTGATAAACAATCATTTGAGCAAAAATACAATTCGCACTCACGGGTAGCGAAGTTAATAAAAGAATGCTATTAACCGGGATTATGCATAATGAAAATTTTAAGTGAACTCAATAACAATTATGTTTAAACTTTTCATAACAAGAATGGTTTACTTTCCAAACATAAAATCCAATTAACATGAACTTAAAATTATTTATTTCTCTGCTACTGACTTTATCAATGGTGACGGTGTTTGGTCAGGTACAAAAGAGCAAAGATTCGCAAAATCGGGTTAAGCCCAAAAAAACAAGTGCAGCAGTTACTACTGCTAAACCTGATAACCAAAACAGGCCATTGCCAGTTAAACCTGCAGTATCTGTTTCTGAATGGATGATTCCGGTTTCTGAACTTAAATTTATGGAACTTCCCTATGCTTATAATGCACTCGAGCCTGTTATTGATGCTAAGACAGTTGAATTGCACTATGATAAACATCATAGAAATTATTACAACAACTTCATGAATGCAATCAAGGGAACTGAACTTGAGAAAATGCCAATCACTAAAATATTCGCTAATATCAAAAGTCAGCCTGATGCTGTGCGGAATAATGCAGGTGGTTACTACAACCACGTTCTGTATTGGCAGAATTTGTCACCTGATGGCGGAGGTGAACCTTCAGGTGAATTGGCAATGGCAATTAATAAAACATTTGGTGACTTTAAAACTTTTACTGATAAATTGAGTGAGGCTGGTAAAACACGCTTTGGATCAGGATGGGCATGGCTTGCTGTTGATATCAATACAGGTGATCTTTTCATTACTTCAACAGCAAATCAGGATAATCCACTTATGGAAAATGCAGAGCGCCGTGGTATTCCAATACTTGCGCTCGACGTTTGGGAACATGCGTATTATTTGAATTACCAAAACAGAAGAGCCGATTATATAGCAGCCTTCTGGAAAAAAGTAAACTGGCCTGATGTTGAAGCTAAATACAAAGGGTTTCAGCAAATGCGCGATGAATTGAAAAAGTAATTAGAACACATTACTGATTATAAAAAAAGGGGTTACTCATAAAAATGTTAACCTCTTTTTTTATGCACAAATCATAAAAAAAGAAGCTACCTTTTCTGAGATAGCTTCTTACAATTTTATTTACTAAAGAACTACAGTTTTCTTTTTACTTCAACTTCTTCATAACCTTCAATAATGTCTTTTACTTTCAAGTCATTGAAGTTTTCAATATTTAGTCCGCATTCATAACCGGCAGAAACTTCTTTTACATCATCTTTAAATCTCTTTAAAGAACCCAGATTTCCGGTATATACAACGATACCATCACGAATTATACGAATCCTTGTATTACGATGAATCTTACCATCAAGAACCATACAACCTGCAACTGTACCAACTTTGGTAATTCTAAAAGTTTCCCGTACTTCAAGGTTACAAACAATCTTCTCTTCAATTTCAGGTGAAAGCATACCTTCAATAGCGGCTTTTATCTCATTGATGGCAGTGTAAATAATTGAATATAGCCTGATATCAATTTGTTCCTGTTCAGCAAGTTTACGGGCACTTAGTGAAGGACGAACCTGGAATCCAACAATAATAGCATTAGATGCTGATGCCAGCAGCACATCACTTTCAGTAACGGCTCCTACTGATTTATGAATAATGTTAACCTGTACTTCAGGAGTCGATAACTTGAGAAGTGAATCTGCGAGAGCTTCAACAGAACCATCCACATCACCTTTCACAATGATATTTAACTCTTTAAAGTCACCTATTGCAATTCGACGACCGATTTCATCAAGAGTAATATGTTTCTGAGTTCTGATACCTTGTTCTCGTTGTAACTGAAGACGTTTAGTTGCAATAGCCTTTACTTCTCTTTCATCTCGCATTACTTTAAAAGTATCTCCTGCTTGTGGAGCACCGCTAAGACCAAGTAACAATAATGGGGTACTTGGACCTGCTTCTTTTATAGGAACATTTCTCTCGTTGTACATTGCTTTCACTTTACCGTAAGTGGTACCGGCAATAACCAGGTCACCTGATTTAAGTGTTCCTGATTGTACAAGAATCTTAGCAACGTAACCACGTCCTTTATCAAGTGAAGATTCAAGAATAGTTCCAACTGCAAGTTTATTAGCATTAGCTTTAAGGTCAAGCAATTCGGCTTCTAAAAGTACTTTTTCGAGTAATAACTCAACATTCAAACCTTTTTTGGCAGATATTTCCTGACTTTGATATTTACCTCCCCAATCCTCAACAAGAATATTTCTTTTCGAAAGTTCTTCCTTTATCTTTTCAGGGTTGGCATTTGATTTATCTATCTTGTTAATAGCAAACACTATCGGTACGCCAGCTGCTTGTGCATGGTTTATAGCTTCAACAGTTTGAGGCATTACCGTATCATCAGCTGCAATTACTATAATTACCAAGTCAGTGATTTTAGCACCACGGGCACGCATGGCTGTAAATGCTTCATGACCCGGAGTATCAAGGAAGGTAATCTTCTTCCCATTTTCTAATTGAACTTCATAAGCACCAATATGCTGGGTTATACCTCCTGCTTCACCACCAATAACATTTGTATGACGAATATAATCGAGCAATGAAGTCTTACCATGGTCAACATGTCCCATAACAGTAACAATCGGTGCTCTTGGAGTCAAATCTTCTTCATTCTCGACTTCTTCAGCTTCTTCTTTACCTTCAGTTGCTTCAACACCAACAAATTTCACAGCAAACCCGAATTCATCAGCAACAACAACGATTGTTTCAGCATCAAGACGTTGGTTAATTGAAACAAACAGACCCAATGACAAACAAGTAGAGATGATTTGGTTAACAGGAACATCCATTAGGTTTGCCAGTTCATTTGCCGTAACAAATTCAGCAACCATTATACTCCTTTGTTCTTCAACCCTCTTAGCAGCTTCTTCAGCCATATGCTGACTGGCAATGGATCTTTTTTCACGGCGGTGTTTCGAAGTTTTTGATTTCCCTCCGGCACTTAAACGTTGCAAAGTTTCTTTAATCTGCTTCTGAATATCTTCCGGTGATAACTCTGGTTTTGGAATATCACGACGAGGAGCTCCTTTACGATCTCTACCTCCACCCTTTTGAGGGCCTTGTCCACCGCCTCCCTGAGGACGCTGTTGATACTTCTGTCCCTGACCACCTTGCTGAGCTGGTTTATTTGCCTGATCAGTAGTCTGTTCACCTGCCGGAGCTGTTCCCTCTCCTTGTTTTTTAATACGCTTACGTTTCTTCTTTTTAGATTTCAATGAATCATCTGAAGATGAAGCAACAGGTTTTTTAGGTTCTATTTTCCTGGGTTCAGGAAGTTTCATAGTACCTAATATCGTTACACCCTCAAGTTTTCTAAAATCAGTTTTTAGAAAATTAGATTCTTTTTCAGGTACAACAGGCTCTTCTTTAACTATAACCTCTTCTTTTGGTTTTGTTTCTTCTACTATTGGTTCAACCTTTGGTTCAACAACAATTTCAGGTTTAACTTCAGGTTCCGCAATCTTTTCAGCTACCGGCTCTTTTTTATGTTCTTTAACAGGTTCAATTGCTTCTTTCTTCTTCTGACCTTTTTTTGGTTTCTTAAAAGAGTCTAAGTCAATCCTACCAAGAACTTTAATTTGTCCCGGTCCTTTTACTTCTTCAACAGGTTGTTCAATTTTCTCACTAACAGGTTCTTCAACAGGAGCTATTTCAGGCTCTTGTTTTGGTTCCGGCTCTACCTCTGTAATGATTGGTGCCGGTGGCTCCGGTATATTTTGTACAGGAGGCTCAACAATTTGAACAGGTTGAACTATTTCAGGTTCTTTTTCAGGAACTTCATTTACTACCGGTGTTTCAATCACAGGTTCAACTGTAGTTTCAGCTTCAGGTTCCTTTACTTTTGGAACTTCTTTGATTTCTTTAACTGGTTCAGCAACTTCTTTAGGAGGCTGTGTCTTAGTTGAACGATTTTCAATAGGCATGTTGCGGATAAATAACTCATCACGCTGGCTATCAATTTCTTCATCTTCTATAGCCTGTTTCTTATCGGCAATAGAGATGCTTTTATGCTGGGTATATTCAAGCTCGATTTTTTTCGATGTTTCTTTAACAGTCTTTTCGGTTGAATATTCCTTTACCAGTAAAGCATAAGCTTCAGGGCCAAGTTTAGTGTTAGGGTTATTGTCGATTTTAATTCCTTTTTTATGAAGGAATTCGACAATGGTAAGTGCCCCCACATTAAACTCCTGTGCTGCTTTTCCCAGTCGTATGCTTTTAGTTTCTGCCATATTGTAATCTGCTATTTGTGTTCGTCCATTCCGACGCAATTTTTGTAAAAATAAGCTTATCAAGTTCTCCAAGCCGCAGGTAGTTACTGTTTAGTAGTAAGTTATCAGTCTTTGTTCTTTATTTGCTTATTCTTTAATCAAATTCAGCTCTTAAGATCTTAATGACCTCTTTTATTGTTTCTTCTTCAAGATCTGTTCTTGTTACCAGTTCATCAATGCTTAAATCAAGTACACTTCTAGCTGTATCACAACCTATTGTCTTGAGTTCATCAATAATCCACTGATCGATTTCATCTGAGAATTCCTGAAGATCAACATCCTCATTATCTATTTCTGTATCTCTGTAAACATCTATTTCAAAACCAGTAAGTTTACTGGCCAATTTTATATTATAACCGCCTTTACCAATTGCTAATGAAACCTGATCGGGTTTCATAAATACATCTGCGCGTTTATTTGTATCATTTATTGTTATTGAAGATATCTTAGCCGGACTTAATGCACGAGTAATATACAATGAAGGGTTTGATGTATAATTGATTACATCAATATTCTCATTTCTAAGTTCTCTAACGATACCATGAATTCTCGATCCTTTCATACCTACACAGGCACCAACGGGATCAATACGATCATCATAACTTTCAACAGCTATTTTTGCCCTTTCACCGGGAACCCTAACAATATTCCTAATTGTTATGAGTCCATCATATACTTCAGGTACTTCCTGTTCAAAAAGACGTTCAAGGAACGCCGGTGAAGTACGTGATAAAACGATGACAGGAGTATTGTTGCGCATATCAACCTTTGAAACAACAGCTCTAACTGAATCACCTTTTCTGTAAAAATCTGATGGAATCTGTTCTGTACGGGGTAATGTTAATTCAATATACTCATCATCAAGTACCAGAATTTCTTTTTTCCATACCTGATAAACTTCACCTGTTATTATCTCACCAATTTTCTCTTTATATTTTTTAAAGATATTATCCTTTTCGTACTCCTGTATCTTCGACATTAGATTTTGACGAATAGTCAGAATTTCACGCCTACCGAAATCTTTCATTTTAATTTCTTCAGTCACTTCTTCCCCAACTTCAAAATCGGGTTCTATTTTTATAGCATCAGAATAGGCAATTTGCCTGTTATCATCTTCAACTTCACCATCTTCAACTATCTCTCTATTTCTCCATATTTCAAGGTCACCACGGTCAATGTTTACGATGACATTAAAGTTCTCATCCGAACCATGCTTCTTGATTAGCATATGCCTGAAAACATCTTCGATGATTCTCATCATCGTTTCACGGTCAATATTCTTGAATTCTTTGAATTCAGAAAAAGTCTCGACTAAATTGATATGTTCCATTTGTTATTAAATATTCCTGAAATGAATGTTCGTTTATTTAAAAGAAATTACTTCTCTTACGCCCTTAATTGAAGTGAACGGAACCTCGTGATCCTGTTCTATTACTTCTTTTTTAACTTTAGTTACTGTTTTAATGGTAATCTTATCACTGTCGGCTGCAAGTAAAGTGCCCTTAATCAGCGATTTATCTAAATACTCTATCTCAATTTCCTTGCCAAGGTTTTTATTAATTTGCCTCAACATTTTTAATGGCTGTCCAACTCCCGCTGATGAAACAGTAAGACTGTAATCTTCCTGTTCACGATTGTAGGTAGATTCAATAAACCTTGTAACCTTGACACAATCATCTATCTTGATGTTTGAATCACTGTCAAGTAAAATAGTAATATTATTACCTGCTTTAACCTTAATATCTACAACAAATATATCAGTATCATGTAGATATTCTTCAACAGTTTTTTTCAGTTCTTCAGCTTGTATCATTTCATCGTGTTAATAAAAGAGGGGACAACAAAGCCCCCTCAACCTCTTTTCACCATAACTGTCGCCACTATACGCCTAAAGGTGATATGATCTATCAGTTGTCCGACCAGGGCTCGAACCTGGACTCTTCTGAACCAAAATCAGACGTGTTACCATTACACCATCGGACAGACTTCCCTTAAAAAGGTCTGCAAAATTAAATATTTTTTTTGAATTGAAGAAGCTTTTTTAAAATTATTTGATTAGAAACAACGAGGAACTTGTTAAAACAATAGTTTTATTTCCAGTAGCTCCAACATGTTTCAAATTCCAACATGACTAAATTAGCATAACAGGCTTTAAAAGTTAACTACCAATTTTATATTCAATTGTCTGGGTGTAAGATAATTTGGGACTGCATATTGCCTATTATTGACGTCTTTTACCCAAGTATATGAAATAGTATTATTAACCTGCAATAAGTTGAGTACTTCAAGGCTAATCCATGCATCATTAATAAATTTCAGTGTCTTACGGGTATTAACTTCCGAATATCTTGTTGCACCCAACAACTGTTTGCTGAAACCTATATCAACACGCCTGAATGAAGGCATTCGTTGCATATTTCTTGATCGCACAGTACCCGGTGGACTGTAAGGAACTCCGGTACCAAACAATAAACTAAGGTGCATTTTGTACGTTGGGTTTTTGGGAAGGTAGTCCTGAAAGAAAAGACCAAAGCTAATACGTTGATCTGTTGGTCTTGGCATATACCCTCTCTTTATTAAAACACTATCAACAGGGATATTATTTGATGTAAAACCAGGAATGATCTTTTTACCTTCATCATTATAATAATCGTAGTAATTATCATTCTTAAGGTCTTCCCTGGTCTGCATTATTGAAAGACTGGCCCATGATTCCACTCCTTTAACAAATTCACCATTGACTTTTAAATCAAGTCCCACAGCATATCCTTTTGCACTATTTGTTGCAAAATATCGTATCCTCACATTATCCACATCATACGGTACCAAATTTTGTAAATATTTATAATAAGCTTCAGTGGTAAGTTTAAAAGGCCTTCCCCAAGCCATAAAATTATAATCACTTCCAAATACGAAATGAATAGATGATTGTGCTTTAAGATCCTTATTAAGCACGCCAAACTTATCTCGTAATTCCCTGTAAAAAGGTGGTTGATAATATAATCCTGTTGAGAATCTAAAAACTACATCTTTCTCCCATTCAGGCTTATATGAGATACTTCCTCTGGGACTTACTAAAAACTGTTTATTTACATCCCAATAATTCCCTCTAATACCAACGGTAAGGTTCCATAGTCCATTATTATCTCCCAAATCCCATGAATTCTGAATAAAACCTGAAATTCTTGAAGAATTCAACTTAATTGATGTCTTAACTATATCCTGCAAGGTAATTTCTGATTGATTTCCAACTTCTCCGGGAACGCCATAATGGGAAGGTAATGTAAAACCTGCCGAATCATTCATTACCCACTCATTAAGCCTGTCGTTCACCTGCTCAAGCTGGTATTTCAATCCCCACATCAAAGTTGATGAAGCTTTAGTTAATATCCCTCTTTGCTCAATAGAAGAAACCCGGGCATCTAAATAATTTCGGGCATGGTTATGATATGTACCAACTCCAAGTGCTTCAATTATTTGTCCAAAATTTTCACTTGACTGATCAGTCTCCAAATTACCTATCCAATATTGTCCAATGATATCAAATGTTTCACTTTCAATTGTTTGAAAAGAAGATGCAATAAGTTTTAATGACAAGTCTTTGTTCGGTTTATAATGAGTTGTGAATGCTCCCATATAATTAATAAACCGGTCAGTTTCTTTACCGTCGAAGTACACTTTTAATTGAAGTGCATCGTTCACCGTTCCAAAGCTCGTTTCACGTGATGTAGGAATAATTTCATAATGATTACGGGCATAATTACCAAATACGCTGAACTCAAGTTTTTGATTGGCTTCATAAATCACCATTCCTTGTATATCAGTGAAAGAGGGCTTATAATCTCCCTTTGTCTCTAGTGATTTTAGCAAATATTGGTTCGTTTTATTTCTGAAACCAACCAGGTACATTAACTTTCTATCCCTGGTTGAGCCTTCAAGATGCATGGATGCCCCAAGCAAACTGGCAGTGACTGAACCCGTAGTAATTGTTGGTCGTTTATATCTGATATCAAGTACTGATGACATTTTATCGCCGTACCTGGCATCAAAACCACCGGCTGAAAATAATATAGAGGAAACCAGATCAGAGTTTAAAAAACTTAAACCTTCTTGTTGTCCAGATCGAACAAGGAATGGTTTGTAAATCTCAACATCGTTAACATAAACCAGATTCTCATCATAATTACCTCCTCTTACATTATATTGAGAGCTCAATTCATTATTTGATGTAACACCTGGAAATGTCTTTATAAGAGCTTCTAATCCACCCGAAGGGCTCGGAATAGTGACTGCGAGCCGCGGATCTAATGGCGTTAGTGTACTATTTCTTAATTTATCATCCGTAATAACAAAACTTGGTAATACTGTTGTTGAAGGTGACAGTCTTCGGTTGAGTTCTTTACGTTCACCTGATTTTATCCTAACTTTTACATTAGAAGTATTGTAGCCTACATAAGAAAAAGAAATAACCACCTCTTTGTTAGCGGGAATTTTAACCTGATAAGTACCATCAATCCTTGAAATTGTTCCTCCTGCCTGATTTGATATGGAAATGTTAGCAAGTGGAATAGGTGTACCCGATTCATCAGTAATTACCCCATACAGTTCTCCAAACTCCTGTGCATTTGATGTAAGAGCTCCTAAAGTAAGAAATAGTAATACTATATAAGTCAGAGGTAACCGAAGGTATTGACCAATCATAAATGTATCAAACAGTAATTAGCTATAACGTTTTTAATTAAAAGTATTGTATTCACTACAATCTTTTCCTAAAATGGCAAAGATATGAAAAAGTGAATTCTTAAATTTACAAGGTGAAATTAGAGCACCAAAGGGTTCTTATAACTTGGAGATTAGAAGTTTATCAATCTTCGATCCATCCATATCAACAATCTCAAAAGAGTATTTACTAAAACTAAACTTATCACCTGTTTGCGGCATTCCCATTGTATGTGATAAAATAAACCCTGCAACTGTTGTGTATTGAAGATTTTCAAAGTCTACATCAAAATCACCAAGTGCTTCCGACAACGACTCAACAGGCGTTATGCCACTTACAAGTAATGAACCATCTTCACGAACATGTATTAATGGTTCAAGACTATCTTCTTTATCAGGCATCTCGCCTAAAAGATTCTCCATCATGTCATGAACAGTCAGTATCCCTTCAAGGCTGCCATATTCATCTACAACAACAGCAATGTTTAACTTCTTATCCTTAAGAGCTTTTAAAATAGTTTTAGCACTAGCCGATTCAGGAAATATAAGAGGTTCAGTAATGAGGTCTTCGGGTTTAATTGAATTGCTGACAAGTTTCTTAATCAGGAACTCTTTTACATTAAGAAAACCAATAAAGTTATCAATCTCTTCTCTGCAGGCAAGTAACTGACTATGTCGCGCAGCAATTATTTCTTTCTGTAATTCCTCCGGATTCATATTCAAATCAATCCACTCAACATCGTGACGGTGTGTAATTATATGTCGTGCTTTCTTATCAGCAAAATGAAATACTTTTTCATGCATCTTGTTTTGCTCCAAACCTATAATACCTTCCTGCGAGGCAGTCCTTAATATTTGCTTTAATTCAGCTTCAGTCAGATTTGTGCTTAGCTTTTTTATTCCAAATATTGAATTGACAAAATTTGTAGAAATTGACAGAAAGCGGACAATTGGATAAAATACTGTTGTAATAAACTTAATAAAAGGAGCAACTCTAACGGCAATATTTTCAGGATTACTCAGAGCAATTGTTTTAGGAACTAACTCTCCAAAAACAATAGATAAATAAGTAATGATCACAATTGTGATGATCAATGAAATCTGGAATGCAGCTTCTGCGGTCATACCGGTAGATACAAGCAAAGGCGACACTTTTTCGGCAATACTTATTCCACCAAATGCTCCGGTTATTATACCAATCAAGGTAATGCCCACCTGAACCGCCGAAAGAAAATTTTCTGATTTCTCAAGTAATTTAAGAGCTACAACGGCTCCTTTATTACCGGCATTCCGTAGGTTTTCGAGTCTGCTCTTGCGCGATGATACCAGCGCAATCTCTGAAAGTGCAAAAAAACCATTAAAGAAAATGAGTACTAGTATTATGGTTATCTCCATAAGTTGGAATGTGATTTGTTTTATTAATCAACAGTCACTGATGCAAAGTTACGCAAATAAAAAAAGCCGTTGCCTCTAGCAACAGCTTAAGTATTTTTTTTATGAATAGTGGAGATTTACCTCAGTATATATCCTTTTTCAATAGCTTTTTTTAAGCAGGCACTAATACCATTTTTACTGATATGGCGCAGACCGTCAGCTGATACTTTAAGAGTAATCCATGCATCTTCTTCAGGAATATAAAACTTCTTTGTCTGCAGATTTGGATAAAACCTGCGTTTTGTTTTTATGTTTGAATGGGATACTTTGTTACCCACCATCATTCCTTTACCTGTGATTTCGCAAATTCTTGACATAACTGTATTATCTTGAACGGTTATTTTTTTTCGGACTGCAAAGAACGTCATTATTTTTCAAACTGCCAAACATTCTTTAACTTTTTTTATTGTCACGATCAAAACTTATTTACCTATTGATTCCCTGACCACCATCAATACTCATAATTCTCAGTCTTACTGTATTTAAAAACTTCAGGGAAAAATTCATTAAACGAGTTGCTATAAAAGTCATAATTCATTTTCAAATGATCAACAGCCTTATCAAGATTTGAAACAAATTTTGTTCTTTGCGACATTCCACCGAGTGCATTGTGCAGCCCCTCGAAGTTCTTATAATTCAGTAACCAATTTTCCTCCATCATGTATGGAAGTAAATACTGGGAGCGCTGAGGAAGTATTTCTATTGACCCAAGTAGAATAGAATACATACGTATTGAAAAATCTTCAAGGCTTTCTTGCGACCATTTACTCCATTGATTTGCAAGAAAATGATCATAATACATATCAAGTACTACACCGGCATATTTGTGAAAATCAGGGTGCAGATTAAGTAAAGTGTATTTTACTATATGATTCTTATCGGTAAACTCATCTATCAACCTGTGAAACCTTATTCCCTGCCTGATTCCTGCACTGTAAAGGTCAATATTTTTACCCTTTACATGATCAGCAATAAAATTGCCAATGATACTGTCAGTGTCATTACCGGCGAGATAAAGATGTGCTAAAAAGTTCATGTTGCCAAAGTTAACACCTTTAATTGAATTAAGTTCTTGTTTAAAATAGAGATGGTTCACCCAAATTTTATAATTTTGCTGAGGAGATAACACATCTCATTAAATCATAAAAATATTCGTAATGCAAAAATTACTATTGTTGGGCGATGAAGCAATTGCCCAAGGCGCTATTGATGCTGGATTATCAGGCATATATGCCTATCCGGGCACTCCTTCAACAGAAATAACCGAATATGTAATGCACTCAAAAGAAGCTAAATCGGGTATGATTAAAGCGGTTTGGGGAGCCAATGAAAAAACAGCTATGGAAACAGCTCTTGGCATGTCGTATGCCGGAAAGCGTACCATGGTTTGCATGAAACATGTTGGACTTAATGTTGCAGCAGATTCTTTTATTAATTCAGCCATTACAGGTGCAAATGGTGGGCTGATAGTACTAGCAGCAGATGATCCTTCAATGCACTCATCACAAAATGAGCAGGATTCACGTTTCTATGGTAAATTCGCAATGATTCCTATACTTGAACCCGGAAACCAACAACAAGCCTATGATATGGTTCATTATGGTTTTCAACTCAGTGAAACTATGGGTACTCCGGTTCTTATGCGTGTTACTACCCGTTTAGCACATTCACGCGCAGGTGTTGAGAGAAAAGAATCAAGAATGCAGAATGCTATCAAACTTCCGGATAACCCTAAACAATTCATCCTATTACCTGCTATTGCAAGAAAACGTTATAAACAATTGCTTGACAATCAAAAGCAGTTTATTCAACTATCAGATGAATCATCCTTTAATACACTCATTGATCATCCCGATAAAAGAATGGGAATCGTAGCATGTGGATTGGGATATAATTATCTGGTTGAAAATTTTGAAGGTCATAATGTTCCTCATCCAATATTGAGAATTGGTCAATATCCTTTACCTGAAAAGAAATTGAAAGAATTCTATAATAGCTGTGATTCAATTCTTGTACTTGAAGATGGATATCCACTTGTGGAAGAACTTTTAAAAGGCTTTATGGATAATGGTAAGGTGATAAAAGGAAGATTAGATGGAACTATTCCCCGCGATGGTGAATTAAACCCCAATATAGTTGCTCGTGCATTAGGATTAAAAGACACTCAAGGTAAAGAAATACCATCTATTGTTGCTGCACGTCCTCCTTCTCTTTGTAAGGGTTGTCCGCATATCTACAGTTATAATGCACTGAATGAAGCTTTATCAGAATATTCAAAAGGCAGAGTATTTGCTGATATCGGTTGCTACACACTCGGAGCACTTGAACCATTTAATGCGATAAACTCATGCGTTGATATGGGTGCATCAATTACAATGGCTAAAGGTGCAGCCGATGCAGGCTTAGTGCCGTCAGTAGCAGTTATAGGAGATTCAACATTTACACATTCAGGTATGACCGGATTACTTGATGCAGTAAATGATAAATCAAATATCACTGTTATGATTCTTGATAACTCAACTACAGGAATGACCGGTGGTCAGGACTCAGCAGCACTTGGAAAGATTGAAGCAATTTGCAAAGCACTTGGGGTTGAAGAAGAACATATTAAAATATTGAACCCTTCCCCAAAATATCATGATGAGAACATGAATATCATGAAGAATGAGATAAAACATAATGGCGTTTCTGTAATCATCCCACGACGTGAATGTATACAGACGGCAACACGTCGTATTAAGAGCGAAAAGAAACAATCAGCAACACAACCATTAGTATAATCATGAAGAAAGATATTATTTTAGCAGGAGTGGGCGGACAAGGAATACTCTCAATTGCCGCAACAATTGGAACTGCAGCGCTAAATGCAGGACTTTATTTAAAACAAGCAGAAGTACATGGAATGAGTCAGCGTGGAGGGGATGTTCAGTCAAACCTCCGTCTTTCTGACCAAGAGATTGCATCAGACCTTATCCCTATGGGTAAAGCTGACATGATTATCTCAGTTGAGCCAATGGAATCATTGCGTTATCTTCCAATGTTGTCAGATAATGGATGGGTAATTACTAATACCAAACCCTACATTAACATTGTCAACTATCCTGATATGGATAACGTTATGAGAGAAATTGAGTCATTGCCAAATCAAGTTTCCCTTGATGCAGAAGAGATTGCAAAAGAACTTGGGTCTCCGAAATCGGCAAATATGGTCATCCTTGGTGCTGCTTGTCCTTTCCTTGATATCCCATATGAGCAAGTGCAAAATGCTGTTCGTTCCATTTTTAGTCGCAAAGGCGAGGAAGTAGTTACAACTAACTTAAACGCACTGAATGCAGGCTATGAAATAGCTATGCTACAACTTGAAACAACTCAATGAAAAGTATATTTACTAAAAAAAGAATATTTGCCATTTCGGCTCTTGCAATACTAACTGTTATACTTGTCTTTTCATTAGACTATTATTACACCGGTCTTCATTCAGCGCCAATTGCTGATAATAAATACATACCTGAACCACGAATAGAGTATGGTATTGTAGTAGACTCTTTTCAAGTTGTAAAAGACGAAGTAAAAGCTAATGAAAACTTGTCAACGATTCTTCTTGAATATAATCTTGACATGGCTACAATTGAGCAGCTTGTTCAAAAGGCTTCTGGCATTTTCGATGTACGTAAAATTAGAAAAGGGAATAAATACACTGTTCTGTTAACCAAAGAAAATGATACAACCAGGGCTCATTATTTCATTTACGAAAGTAGCCCCACTCAATATGTAATCTTTGAAGCCGGTGATTCAATTCATGTTCATGCCGGTGAAAAGGATATTGAAGTTAAACTTAAAACTGCATCGGGAACTATTAGTACTTCTTTATGGAATACAATGGTTGATAATAAAGCAAATCCTAATCTTACTATCGCATTAAGTGAGATTTATGCTTGGACTATTGACTTTTACGCCATACAAAAAGGTGATAATTTCACAGCTATTTATGAAGAGTTATTTGTTGATGGTGAACCTATTGGATTGGGAAACATTCTATCAGCTCGTTTTCATCATGGCGGCAAAGACAACTTTGCTTTTAGATTTGTACAAGATCAAACAGCCGATTATTTTGATGAAAAGGGACAGAGTGTTAGAAGAGCTTTCCTTAAAGCACCACTTAAGTTTTCACGAATCAGTTCACGATTCTCAAATAGCAGAATGCATCCGGTTTTAAGAATCAGACGACCTCATCATGGTGTTGATTATGCAGCTCCTAAAGGAACACCTGTTCACTCTATTGGTAATGGAACAGTTATAGATGCAAGATACGCCGGTGGAGCTGGCAGAATGATTAAGATTAAACATAATTCAACATACTCTACTGCATACCTTCACCTTAGTGGTTACGCCAATGGCATACATGCCGGGTCACATGTTCAGCAAGGGCAGGTTATTGGATATGTAGGTAGTTCGGGTTTATCTACAGGATCTCATCTTGATTTTCGTTTTTACAAGAATGGAACTCCTATAGATCCACTTAAAGTTGAATCGCCACCATCCTTGCCTGTAAAAAAAGATTACCTGGCTGATTTCAATAAATTACGAATTGATATGAGTCGTAAACTTGATTCCTTAAACATACCGGTAAAAGCATCCTTAATGCCTTTGTAATTATAGTAAGTTAAGCATTGGCTTTTATTTTTTAAACTAAAACAAATTAGACCATAAAAGAAAAAGAGATGAATAAATCATCTCTTTTTCTTCTTTTAATCACCAACATTGTAACTAATCAATCAAATTAACCAATCACCAATCCTAATCTTTCAAATCTCTGTAAAAGTTATCTGAAATTAAACCGGCAACATTAATTGTTACTAGTTACTAATTATTTAACGATCATCTTGTTAGAAATATTCTGTCCGTTAATAATAAAAGTATAAGTATAGATGCCTTCAGATAAACGCTGAGCATTAACAGGAATAACATAGCTTCCTGCCGAATAGCTTCTAGTAGGTAGTTGTAGAACCATTCTTCCGGTAAGGTCGTAAATTCTCAGACTAACTGAAGAAGCTTTTTCCAATGACAGATTAAAGCTTGTATTGCCACTGAACGGATTAGGATAGTTTTGTGATACACTAAATCCGGGAGTTGCAATATCTCTTGTTTTAACCAAAACTGACTTAGGAACCTCAAGATAGATGATTGAATTTTGTGTTGGAGCATCCATATCACCTATAGTTGAGAGTCCTGGTTCATTATCCGACTGATAAATGATGTGCAGATTATCATCTACCATTGGGGCCATAGTAGGAAATACACTTTCATTCATAGTCTGGTTGGTATCAGCGGTCAAATCCAGAACTACTCCCCACGTATTGCCTCCATCAATTGATGAACGTGCAAATAAATGGCGGTACATTTGTGTTCCATTATCAAATCCTTCTGCTACTCCCGAATATACGAGGAATATTCTATTTTGGTCATCAACTGCGATCTGTGGCATGCTTGAAAGACCAACATAATAAATACCCAGGTTAGCATAATTATGCCCGATGAGATCTATTTGTCCATTATCATTTAAATCCTGAACCCATCCGGCCAAATTGCCGGTTGACTGTAAATTAACCGGATTCAAAGCATTTACATCTCCGGTATTCCATGCAGGCATATCTTCATTCCAATAGGCAATCCCATCAACAAATGGAAACCAGTTAGCGGCAGTAGCGCTATCACCCCATACAGTACGGTTTATACCAAATGCAAGATGTAACATCCCATTATTATCAAATGCCAGGCTTGCTGCACCATCCGGTGAATAAAAGGTATCAGTAGGTGTTTGATGCCACATTGGGTAAGGATGCTTCCAAACTATTGTTTTGTTCCATGTGTTACCATTGTCATTTGACCTCATTATGAATAAATCAGTCCAACGATCAGCAACAACAAAAGCCAGCATACTATCCTTTGGTTCAGCCCATGCATATGTTTCGGTATTCAGACCATAATAATCGTCTGATGTCATACCTTCAAGTATCCTTGCCTGTGTTTCCCAGGTAACCCCACCATCCATTGAACGATAATATAGGATTGCAGGATTTAGATTTTGATATTGTGTGTAAGTATTAACAAGCATGTGTACCATCATCCTGTCAGATCCATTACTTATGAGTCTTGGCCATGAAAGAAAAGTAGTAGTGTCTGGATTAGGGATAAGATATTGAGTCCAATTTCCTGAACCTATTGTGTCTCTTCTATTCACAATAATTCCCATTGAATTATGATGTGCAGCTATTATTTCACCGGTTCCTGCAGGAGCATATGATGGCCAACCGCTTCTTTCAGTTTCAATACGTTGTGAAGGCATAGCACTCCAACTGGATCCATTGTAGAAAGCATAGCCGGTTCCGCGATCTTCATAGTTATTATCTGATTGATTGCCCATGGCCCAAACTGCTGCCATACGACCATCCGGATAAACATAAAATCTGTTTGGAGGTGCAGAATTGCTCGATTGCAGATCCCAAACTGTAGTACCAATAGTAGTTTCATTATAAGCTGTAGGAGATAACACCGTGTGGTTAGGGGCGAGTGCAAACGGCACTGTAATGTTACGCGCATCCTGATAATAAGGAAGCATTACATCCGTAGAATTTGTTTTTTGAGCGAATGTTAGTAAACCAAATGTTACCAACATCAAAATCAGGTAAAGTTTTTTCATAACATAGTATATTATAGCAATAGTTTGAAGTGTTTTAGCATATATTTATTAAACACTTTTATTGCAATGAAGTTGGAAACGTTTTAAAATAGAGGGATTCCTGTAACAATTCTTCTATAAATCGAAAGAGAAATTTTGTAATTCGTAAAAATTTTTTCTAATTCCTGCCCTCCAAATACTATTTTATAATTCTGTAAGATTGATATCCATCGAGTTAATTCAATGCATTTCCCAATTAGTTTTTGCAAAGGCTATTTCATTCTTTCAACGAACATTAATACAGTGGTTTTTATGTCGAAGTGGTATTCGATTGTATTCCTATATACATCCCATATACCCCCTATATACATCCCATATACCCTCTATATACCTTCCCTATACATTTAGGGTATATAGAATGTGTTTGCGATGAGCTTGCAATCTATCGAGAGATACAATTAATCCTAAGTTATTGTGTAACTCTACTACCCATTTCTCTATCTAAATAGACATGGATTATAAACCACTATTGATGACTTGCTTTTTCAGGTTATTACTTATAAACAGCGCAATAAAAAAAGGACTGTCGTGAAACAGTCCTCTTTTTATTATTATTTGCTGATGTTTTAAAAACCTATGAGCACGCTTTGTTTTTCATTGATTCAAAATCAGCTTTAAAATTCTCAAATCTTAGAATAATTTATAAAACGCTAATTCTAGTTGTAGTTGATTCCTGACCAGCTTTAACTTTTACAATATATAAACCTGAGTTCAAGTTAGCAGCATTTACATTGATTTTAAACATTCCGGCTGGATATTGTCCATAATTCTGTTGCATTACTTTCTGTCCTGTAACTGAATAGACTTCAATTGAAACGTCAGCCTTTTTACCAAGAGTAACATCAAGAGAGGTAACATTGCTAAATGGATTTGGATAAGCAGCTGAGACCTGAATTTCTTTAGTCTTAACGTTTATATCTTTAGTACCAACAGTTGGTTTTTCAATTTCAAGATAATACATTACATTTTCACCAGGGGTATCTTCATCACCACGAACTGAGAGTCCTGGTTCAGCGTCAGCCTGATAGATTACATGAATATTTGGGTTAAAATCACCCTGTTCACGAGCAACAGTAGGGAACACACATTCATCAAGGAAGTGAATAATGTCATCAGAAAGATGTATTTGATCACCCCAAGTTGTACCACCATCAAGGGAATAAGTTAGCCACAGGTGTCTGTATTGCTGTGAGCCATTATCATAAGTTTCAGTAATTGATGTATAAACAACATATATACCACCATACTGATCAATAACTATTTGAGGCATACTGGTAGGTGAAACATAATATAAACCGATATTGGCAATTTCAGAACCAATCCAATCAAGCTGACCGTTTCCATTAAGATCAATCATATAACCAATGAGGTTACCTGAAGCATATAGATTGTCTGGATTCAGGCAATTTACCTGATCACCACCAATCCAGGTAGGCATATCTTCATTCCAGTAAGCAAGTCCGTCAACAAATGGGAACCAGCTAGCAGCATCAGTATATAAAGCACGGTTAACACCAAATACTACATGTAATTTACCATTGTGATCAAAAGTTGCCTGACCAGCACCATCGGGACAATAGATAGTATCAGTAGTAGGAGTATTATTCCATAATGGAATAGGATGTTCCCAAATAATGGTTTTTTCCCAGTTTTCACCATTATCGTGTGAAACCATTGCAAAAAGGTCTAACCAGTTGTCGGTTACAAGTATTACTACATCATTGCCAACTGCATTAAGTGAATAAGAATCACCACCAAAACCAACATAATTTGATGAATTCATATCGGGTAATACAACAGGAGTTGACCATGTTGCACCAGCATCTGTTGAACGTGTATATACAATAGCCCCATCTTGTCCATTATATACTGTTCCACCGTTTGCAGTAGGAGCTGTAAGAGCAATAACGTGAATGATATTATTGTCTGGTCCACTTGAAGTAAGACGTGCCCAAAGTAATCCCGATGCACCAGCTGGAGCAGGAATAGTAGTACTAACCCATGCACCTTCTCCTTTTACCTCTCTTTTGCAAAAAGTGAGAGGAGTTGTTCCAGACTGATGTGATACAAAACACTCACCAGTTGGTCCACAAGCAGAATAAGCAGGCCAGCCTGATCTTACTGTTTCAACTCTGTTGGTTGGAGCAGGTCCCCATGATGTGCCATTGAAATAGTTGTAAGCAGTACCTCTGTCAGCGTATGCTGCAGGACCGGTTGCTCTTGTCCAGGTTGCTCCTACGGTACCATCAGAAAATACTTCTAAACGGTTTGAAGGGCTTGTTCCATTCGACTGAAGGTCGTAGATGGTATTACCAACTTCTATTTCATTCTGTGGATAAGATCTTGAAACGTAGGGATTAATAGTAGTTTGAAGATTAGTTGTTTCATCAATTGCGGCTACTCTTTTAGTAGACAAATTAAGCATTGATGGTGTTGATTTCACTCTTGGTCTTTGTGCAGTTGCACCAAAAACAAGCGAAAGAGTGATAAGAGAGAGTAAAAGTTTTCTCATTTGATTAAGTTAATATTAAGTTAGTATTGAAAAATCTCGGCTGGCGAATATAGTAAAAAATCATTTCTACAAAAAAAATAAAAAAGGGTTGCAACAATTTACAACCCTTTTTTTAACCTTTAATTGAAAGATTCTTATTCAATTACCATTTTATGAGTAATTCTTGTACCATTAACTGATACGGTATAAGTATAAATGCCTCTAGTAAGATAATTAGCATTGATATTTAAAATGTTTGATCCTTGAGGTACAGATGAAACCGGTATTTCATAAACTTTACGACCGGTAATATCAAATACTTGTAATCCAACATTTGATGTTTTATTTAAATTAACCATCACCTGTGAAGTTCCGTTTGTTGGGTTAGGATAGTTCTGGCTAACTGTAAACTTTTGCAGTTCAACATCATTTACACCAACATTAACAACATCTGTTTTATCAAATTCAGTATAATAAATGATATTTTGTGATGGAGAATCTTCATCTCCACGAACTGATAGTCCTGGTTCATTGTCAGCCTGATAAATTAAGTGAACTCTTTCAGGTGAAGTAGTATTAGCAATTGTTGGGAATACACATTCATCAAGTAAATGAATAATATCACCATCAAGGTCAACGAAATCACCCCAGGTAGTACCATTATCACCTGAACCACGTGCCCAGATATGCCTATACTGTTGGCTTCCATTGTCGAATCCTTCGGTAATACCAGAATAGACAACATAAATATAGTTATTGTCATCTATGGTAATTTGAGGCATACTTGAAGGGCCTACGTAATACAAGCCCATGTTTGCTACTTCAAATCCAATTAAATCTAATGTACCATTCTGATTAACATCCTGCATCCATCCAATAAGATTTCCGCTTGCATAAAGGTTATCAGGATTAAGTGCATCAACATCACCATCGGACCATGTTGGCATATCTTCATTCCAATAAGCTAAACCATCAACCCATGGGAACCAGCTTGGATCAGTAGCACCTGCTGCAAACATAGCACGGTTTACACCAAAAACAACATGAAGTTTACCGTTTGCGTCAAATGCAGCATGAGCAGCACCATCAGGGCAATAGAACGTATCAGTTGGAGTTGGATTGTTCTTGTCCCACATTGGATAAGGGTGTTTCCAGATAATGG
This sequence comes from Omnitrophica WOR_2 bacterium, assembly GCA_050259095.1. Classification (GTDB taxonomy): domain Bacteria; phylum Bacteroidota; class Bacteroidia; order Bacteroidales; family Lentimicrobiaceae; genus Lentimicrobium. The sequence continues at coordinate 25,589 of JBLMZZ010000142.1, forward strand.
TCTTTTCCCATGTTTCACCATTATCAGTTGATTTCATTACAAAAAGGTCATTCCAATTATCACCAACTACGAATGCTAAATTGTCTCCTTTTGGTTCAGCCCAAGAATAAGTATCACCAGAAAAACCAACATTTTCATCACTTCCCATACCAGGAATTATTTGATGTTGAATATCCCAGGTAGCACCACCATCGGTTGAACGATAATATAGTAAAGCGAGATCCAAGTTTTGATATGCAGAATAGGTCATGGCAAGGAGATGAATATTCATATGATCAGCACCACTACTAACCATTCTTGGCCATGAAATATCAACAGCACCTGCTGGACCTGGCAATATTGATTGTGCCCAGGTACCTGTTCCACGAGTATCGCGACGATTAACAACAAGGCCCTGTACATCATGATGTGCAATCACAATTTCACCGGTTCCCATAGCAGCATATGTTGGCCATCCTGTGCGGACAGTTTCAATTCGTGCAGAGGGAGCTGGCAACCAGTCGGCGCCGCTAAAAAAATTATAGCCGGTTCCACGGTCAGCATAACCAGAAGTATTCATACCTCTTGTCCATACAGCACCCATGTTGCCATCATCATATCTATAGAACCTGTTAGCAGGTGCAGAAGTATTTGATTGAAGATCATAATAAGTTGAGCCAATTTCCATATCAGTCAGACTTTTAGCTGAGTGAACGTATTGGTTTGCAGTCTGATTTAAAGGATTAATAACTCCTTCACGAACAGAACTTTTTGCAGGTACAGCAATATTCTTGATATTTTTTGATAGTTTAACAGGCTGTTGCGCTGATAACAGCAGCCCGAGAGAAAGAAATACTGGCAGAAGGTA
>JBLMZZ010000143.1:0-12765 GCA_050259095.1 Omnitrophica WOR_2 bacterium
TTTTTATCTTTTCCTCATTGAACTTTGCATGGGTGTAATGGTTTGACTTGTAATGCGTTCACAGTTTTACAGTAAAATCATATCAAGAACCCCTATCTAAATGAAAACCAGTGCTTTACTACTAATTTTACTCTACTTTACAGTAAGTTCTGTAAGATCCCAAAACCTCTATAACCAGGCTAATGCCGCATCAATTGAAAATGAGGCTAATTCTATTACCGGCTGGACAGGAAATGCTGCTATAACGTCGGATATTTCTACTGCTCAAAATGGTTTGTATTCTCTGCGATTTGCTGTAGCAGGGACAGGACGCGAAGCCCGGTATACCTTTACAGCTGTAACAGGAACGGTATATAATATAAGCATCTGGGCACGGCGAACTGCCAATAGTAATAATCCTGCATTTGCTAACTGGCTTGGATTGCAGGGTGCCAGTACTACTGTAATTAGCAATCTTGCATGGACTCAATATAATTTTACAGTAACAGCAACTATAACAAATCCCGTTATACGAGTTTATGCCGGTCCGATTGGAGCAGCTTCAGGAATGGAAGTATTTGTTGATGCTATCTCAATAACTGTATCTGTTCCTCCTGATACACAGACCCCTACTCCACCAACTTCACTTACCGCAACAAATATTACACTCCAATCAGCTACGATTAACTGGGTAGCATCTACAGATAATGTTGGTGTTGCAGGGTATATAATTTCACAAAACAGTGTAGTGCTTGCCACTCTTCCGGCAACATCAACAACATACAATGCAACCGGACTATCACCTTCAACTACATATAGTTTCACCGTAAAAGCCTTTGATGCAGCAAATAACATGTCGGCATCAAGCGATCCATTGTCGGTTACTACTCTTTCTCCTGTTCCTGATACTCTGGCACCTTCAGTCCCGACTAACCTGACAGCTTCGGGTATAGGATCTTCATCTATTACACTTAACTGGACGGCTTCAACTGATAATGTTGGTGTTACTAACTACAATATTTGGAAGGATGGGGTATTTGATATCTCAACAGGTAGCGCCAATACTTTTTATACTATTACCGGTCTCACAGCAGCTACCACCTATACGCTATATGTTACTGCACAAGATTCATCCGGCAACATATCAAGTCCTTCAGTTTCAATACAGGTAACAACGTCTGATCCTTCACAAGGAACCGCATATACTTCAAATAATGCGAATCTGCCATCTGTTAACTGGCAGGCACTTAATCTTTTCACTGCCGGAAATGCAGGCATTGGAACCGCACCTAACAGCAGTTACAGACTATCAGTCAATGGAAATATCAGAGCAAAGGAGATTATTGTTGAATCGGGATGGTCAGACTTTGTTTTTGAACCCGGCTATCAGTTACCAACACTCGATAGTGTGGAGACATATATAAAAGAACATGGGCATCTTAAAGATATACCCTCAGCTACTGACGTAAAAACCAACGGTATTGGCTTAGCACAGATGAATACGTTGCTTCTTCAGAAACTTGAGGAGATGACGTTGTACATGATTGAAGCCAACAAACGCATCAATCAGCTTGAACAGAAAGCCGAGACTCTCACACTTACTTATTAGAGCTTGATATTCGTTTTTCAGAGAATAGAAATATCCCTTTACATTTTTCAGGATACAGATGATATTTTAACTCTTAAGGACGGTTAATATTATTGAACATTCTCATATTCTGATGGTTAGATAAAGATATATAATTTACTGTATTTACTGTCAATATTGCAATTTTTCATTGAAGCACTGAGGAACAACTAACCTATTTCTACTAAATAAAAGAAGATGAAAATCATTACTTTGATGTTGTTTGCCTTGTTACTCCTGACCTGCACAGCAAACGCTCAAAATTTATATACACTTGCAAATGCTGCTAACATAACAAACGAGGTGAATGCTACTACCGGGTGGTCAGGACCTGCAGCTCTTGCCTCAGTTACAGATAATCCGCATGATGGAACATGGTCAATAAGAATCACCACTCAAAGTAACGGGAACCGTGCTGCAAGCTTTAACTTTGATGCAGTATCAGGTACTACCTATAACATAACCATCTGGGGAAGAAGAGGAACCAGTAACAGTAATTCGGCATTTAAAGATTGGGTAAATCTCACTGGATTCACTGAAACCGCTATAAGCACAACTACCTGGCAATTATATAGTTTTACCGTTACCGCAACATCAACTACTCCAACTATTCGTGTATATGGATCAACCAGTGGTCCCTCCGGACGTACTGCTTTTATTGATGGGATTACGATTACTGCCGTGGCAGGTGATACACAGGCACCAACTGCCCCTACAAACCTTGCTGCTTCAAATACTACTGCAACCGGCACTACTCTCAACTGGTCAGCATCTACAGATAATGTTGGAGTAACGCAGTATCAGATCAGACAAAACAACACTCTGATAGGATCCGTTGCCGGAAATATTACCACCTACAACGTTACAGGTCTTACTGCATCAACAACTTACAGCTACAATGTGGTTGCTCTTGATGCTGCTAATAATGTATCACCGGCAAGCAATACTGTACAGGTCACCACACTTTCGGCAGGTGATACACAGGCACCAACTGCCCCTACAAACCTTGCTGCTTCAAATACTACTGCAACCAGCACTACTCTCAACTGGTCGGCATCAACAGATAATGTTGGAGTAACGCAGTATCAGATCAGACAAAACAACACTCTTATAGGATCCGTTGCCGGAAATATTACTACCTACAATGTTACAGGTCTTACTGCATCAACAACATTCAGCTACAATGTGGTTGCTCTTGATGCTGCTAATAATGTATCACCGGCAAGCAATACTGTGCAGGTCACCACACTTTCGGCAGGTGATACACAGGCACCAACTGCCCCTACAAACCTTGCTGCTTCAAATACTACTGCAACCGGCACTACTCTCAACTGGTCAGCATCAACGGATAATGTTGGAGTAACGCAGTATCAGATCAGACAAAACAACACTCTGATAGGATCCGTTGCCGGAAATATTACTACCTACAACGTTACAGGTCTTACTGCATCAACAACATACAGCTACAATGTGGTTGCTCTTGATGCTGCTAATAATGTATCACCGGCAAGCAATACTGTACAGGTCACCACTCTTTCAGGAGGCAGCGGAACTCCTTATACTAGTAGCAATGCCAATTTGCCTACAGTGAACTGGCAGTCGAATGATCTTTATGTGGCAGGTGAAATAGGTGTTGGAACAGCCCCTAATTCCAATTACAGACTATCAGTCAATGGCATTATACGCAATAAAGAACTGGTAGTACAATCAGGCTGGTCTGACTTTGTATTTGAAAAAGACTATCAATTAGCCACTATGAAAGAGATTGAAACATTCATTATTGAACACGGTCATTTGAAAGATATTCCTTCAGCTGCCGAAATACATGAAAATGGCGTGGCATTATCTGATATAAATATGAGACTGTTGCAAAAAATAGAAGAGCTTACTCTGTATATAATTGATGCTGATAAAAGAGTAAAAACTCTGGAACAAAAAGATGCAAACGTACCTCAGTATTGAGTTAAGGTTGATGTTGTGATAGGAACAAATGAATTAAATAAATAAAAAAATATCAACAGGGAGAATGCTATACCTGAAATCCTTTAATAAACAGAAATGTATTGGTTTTATAACTTTAAAAAGAGTCAGGTATATCTTAAAATCAAATGGAACAACGATTTTATGAAGACACAATGTGATGGCCTTTCCGAATGAAAGCACTAATTGGTTGAATTTTGATTGACTATCATTAAACAGTATTAATATGAATATTATGCAACATATGTTTATGATAATTTTAATAGTGAACTTTCACAGAATTAGACCGTTACATACCATAAAGCAATTGCAGTAAGAAATATTATCTAATACGAGCTATTATGAAACCCCTACAAGTACTATTAACTTCCTGTTTATTTACTTTATTCACAGCTCTTTCCTCAACAGCCCAAAACCTATATACTGCTTCAAATGCAGCCTCAGTAGCCAATGAGGCAAACTCCACTACAGGGTTTTCCGGGGCTGCCGCTTTATCTTCAGTAACCACAACACCTCAAAATGGTACATATGCTTTACGAGTTTTAACTACTTCAACAGGTGGACGTGATGCTCGAACTTCATTTACTGCAGTGGTAAATACAGTTTATAATATTACAATTTGGGCACGCCGGGGAAGTCCTAATAATAACCCGGCATTTGCAAATTGGACTGGGTTTTCAGGTTTTTCTACAACACTGATAACCAATTCCACCTGGACACAATACAATTTCACCTTAACAGCTACTTCAACAGCACCTGTCATGATAGCTTATGCAGGACCAATTGGTACTGCTTCAGGTATGGAACTTTTTATTGATGGTATTACAATCACAGCACAAGGAAGTGGTGGTGATACTCAGGCTCCAACAGCACCAACTAACCTGGTTGCATCAAACACTACTTCATCCGCTACTACATTAAACTGGACGGCTTCAACCGACAATGTAGGCGTTACCCAATATCAGATAAGGCGTAATAATACTTTAGTTGGTACAGTAGCCGGAAACATCTTAACCTACAATGCAACAGGACTCAGTGCATCAACAACATACAGTTTTAATGTAGTTGCACTTGATGCCGCCAACAATGTTTCACCTGCCAGTAACACTGTTCAGGTTACCACACTCTCAGGCGGAGGTGGTGATACTCAGGCTCCATCTGCTCCAACAAATCTAGCTGCTTCAAACATTGCCTCTACCTCACTCACTCTTAATTGGAATGCTTCGACGGATAATGTTGGTGTTACTAATTATAACATCTTTAGGAATAACAGTCTTTATGGTCAGACCGGAAATTCAAATACTACATACAATGTTGCAGGATTAACTGCTTCAACATCCTATAGTTTTTATGTGGTAGCACAAGATGCAGCCGGAAACAGTTCAGCCAACAGCAATACAATCAATGCAACTACTACCTCCGGTGGAACAATCACATATACTTCTGATAATTCCAATCTGCCAACAGTGAACTGGCAATCAAATGATTTTTATGCTGCAGGAGAAATTGGTATTGGTACTAGTCCTAATGCAAATTTCAGATTATCAGTCAATGGTAATATTAGAGCCAAGGAAGTAATAGTAGAATCAGGATGGTCAGACTTTGTATTTGACAAAGAATATGAACTTACACCACTTTCTTCTGTTGAGAAATATATTAATGAAAACGGCCATCTAAAAGATATTCCGACTACTGCCGAAGTAAGTGCGAATGGAGTAAAACTAGCTCAAATAAACACATTGTTATTGCAGAAGATTGAAGAATTGACTCTTTATATTATTGATCTGAATAAACGAATTAATAAACTTGAGGCTGACAAATTACAAAATACCGGGGAGGAGACTAAATGAGAAGATTATTAATTATCGCAGTTGCGGTTTTTCTGTCGCTGTCTGTCTATGCTCAGTCAATTCGTAAGAACTACAACGAAATGACTGATCTTGAGAAAATAAACCTGGTAAATGCATTCTACTCCTTACGCGGTGGCCCCGATTTAATTAATGATCTGGCTGTATTCCATGGTGCATTTTTCAATTTTGATGGTACTCCCGATTCTTTAATGCCCGATATACATTTCAACCTTCCCGATGAGCCTCAGCGTGATATCTTTCTTGCATGGCATCGTCGTCAGCTTTTTGAAGTTGAACAAGCAATGCAGGATATTAATCCTTACATTTCAATCCCCTATTGGAATTCGTCAGTTGACCAGCAGATCAATTCCCCGCTGTGGGCTAATAGCTTCATGGGACAGTTTAACACTGACTGGAATCTCCAACGAAATCTTGGAGGTGAGATGATGCTTCCAATGCCATCGGATGTTACAGATGTACAGGCACAAACGCAATACCTATTATATTCCAATATGCTTGAAAGAGGGCCAGTGCATCATGGTGCTCATCACTGGGTAGGCGGGGTAATGAATGCTACCGTTTCACCGCGTGATCCGGTTTTTTACCTTCATCATGCATGGATTGATAAATTGTGGAAACAATGGGAAGATCAAAACCATAGCTCTTCATTTATTCGCACGAACATGGTGCGCTATGATGGTACTTATGTCTTCAACGGACAAACATTACCGTCCGTTAATCCAAATAGTATCGTTAACTCAAGAGTTTATGGTGTATTCTATGCAGAGAACCAGTTGGCTATACTAGATGCATATACAGTGAATAATACGTATAATCCGAATGAAGTCTTCTTTTATCAATATACCATCAGGGCACAGAATAATTTTGTGGTACCGGCATCACGTAATGCTCGTTTTGAATCTGTAAATCGTATAGAACTTGAACCAGGGTTTCGTGCATCTGCAGGATCCAATTTCATAGCCACAATAGGTAATGGAAACAGTACTCTCCGCACATATCCGGAGATAGTAAGAAACCAGATACCATGGGATAACAGAGGAGTCCCTATTGACTGGGATGCCTATCGTCCTCATGATAAAAATACAGTTACTATAGCAGGGAACATTCACATCTTCCCAAATCCTTTTAGCGACAGGATACAACTAATATCACATGATGAATATTCATCATGGCATGTTGAGGTTTACGATCTTTCGGGCAGAAAACTCATTGACAGGAGCTATGGCGAGACATCTGAAGTTGAATTAAACGATCTGGGAATGCTCAAAATAGGCACTTATATGCTTAAAATAACCGTCAACGGTAATATCATCAACAGTTCGGTCATTATTAAACAATAAAAGGGTCAGCGGTAAAGAAGTTCTTGGTTCTGAGTTCTGGGTTGCCAAATGAAAGGTATGTAGAGATTTATCGCGTCTCTTTCATTAGGATGTATTACCATTGTGTTCGTAAAGAAAGATTAATCGCGTCTTGCTTGACAATACATCTGTGTGATTTATTGTGTCTTTTTATTAGAAAGCAAATCCGTTGGTGCGAAATGTACATTCATCTGTTACCATGAGATGCGATTTATCGCGTCTCTTTGGATTGTCACTAAATGTCTTGATATTTCTTTATAAAAGAGATGTTTTTTTTGTAATTTTGTCTTATGGATAAAATGGGAACCGTCGAAATTAGAATAATTGGATCAAAAGGTAATATAGTTTTATCTCCTGATAGTTTTGATATTAGCGAGATTAGAAGTCTTCTTGAAACTGCTGAAAATCTTCTTTATCCTGGCGACAAAAAAAACCGACCTACAATTAGCTATGATATTAAAGAAGGTTCTGTAAAACATATTTTTAAGACTTCTTTGCAATACATTATTGCATTTAATGCCATTATTGGTCAGGTCAAATCATCTCGAAGTTTAGATTTTCTTGAATCTTCTGCAGCTGAAGCCTTTCAAAATATTCAAAGTATTGCGGTAAGAAAGGATTATACTTTTGAAATCCAGACTTCAATCTTTGAAAGCAATATATTAAAAGTCGACAAAACAACAAGCTTCTACATATCTGAAGCCATCTGGGCTGATGCAGAATTTTACTTTTATGGAAAGATAACAAACGCAGGAGGTAAGGATAAAGCCAATATACACATTTTTACTGAGGAGTATGGAACAGTAATCATCAGAACTCCTATTACATTCCTTGAAAGTCTGAATGAGAATTTACTTTACAAATCTTATGGTGTTCGAGCCATTGGTAAACAACATTCTGAAACAGGTGAAATTGACAAGTCTTCACTGGAATTCATTGAAATAATCGATTATCAGACTGGATACGATGAAATTTATTTGAAAAAACTAAGGGATAAAGCTAAACAAACATGGCTTGGTACAATCAATCCTGATCAATGGCTTAGCGATTTAAGAGATAATTATGAAGCATGAAGCAGTTCTGTTAGATACCAGTTTCTTCTTAAGGTTTCTGAATGAAGATGATCCTCTTTATAAAAATGCTGATGGATTCTTCAGGTACTTCATAAAGAATGAAATAGCAATGGTGATATCAACGATATCTATTGCAGAATACTGTGTTGGAGGTACTATCGCTGAATTACCTTTGAAAAATCTTAAAATACTTCCTTTTAATCTTAACCATGCCAAAAGGACTGGCGAATTTGCAAAGGTAGTTTTCACAAAAAAAGATACATTAAAATTAACGATCAGGAGAATAATTCCAAATGACTCAAAACTATTTGCCCAAGCAGATTCCGAGAATTCAATTAAATATTATCTCTCTTCAGATAGTGAGAGTTATAAGATATATTCTGTTCTAAAAGAGTCATTTGCGATCGATTTTCAGTTCATTGATTTGCAAAAGAGTTTTAATGAAGTATTTGGAGTTTTAGATTTGTAGTAGAGACACGATTTATAGCCTCTTTCGACAAATACCTCTGTGTTATTTATCACGTCTTTTTATTAAAGCTAAACAAACTTGGCTTGGAACAATCAATCCTGATCAATGGCTTAGCGATTTAATATCCTTTAGTATCTATTGTATCCAATACTACCTGTACTATATATCAGTAATACTCCGTCTTTATATCCACCTTACTAAGCTCAGGTAACCGATGGGTATAACAGCTATATAGTTGAGTGAGAGTTGACCTTAATTGATCCTTAATCAATCTAAAACCAATTGGCTATTATCTCTAAGAAAGAGGATTTAACACCCTCCGATAAGGGGTATTCCATAAAAAAAAAGACCGTCTTATTAGGACAGTCCTTTGTTTACAAAATTCTTTTAAACACTATTTTTTAGGTGCAGTATCAGTACTCTGATTTTTAAATGCATCAAAGTCAAAATGCAGAGTAAAACGCAAAGTGTTTGCTAGTGGATTATGCTGATCCGTTGGAACCAAATAACTAAAATCCAATCCGAAAACATTATATCTTAATCCGGCGCCAAGTGTGAAAAACTTACGGTTTCCTTTTGTTGCATGTTCATAAAAATAGCCGGCACGCAATGCAAATTGCTTATCATACCAATATTCAACACCACCTGCGATAGCAACTTCATGAAGTTCTTCGGTAAATCCACCGGGAGCATCATAGAAAGATTGAAGCATGCCTGTTGGAACACCAACATTTGGATTCATACCTTTAAGAATAATTGGGTTATTATTGGCATCGTACTCAACATTACCGCTTGAATCAGTTTTATATAATGGAGGTGTTGGAACCAATAATTTATTAAAGTCAACCATGAATGAGATACTATTATAATCATCAATATCGAGCGTTAATGATGGTCCAATACGCAGGTTGGTAGGAATAAAATCTCTTTGGGTGTTATCGTCTGAATAAGATATCTTATTTCCAATGTTACTGATATCAATACCCCATGCGAATTTACCGCCAGCTAAGGAATTAAATTCAAGAGGATGCTCCGAATAGATAGCAATATCTGCAGCAACTGCATTACCAGGTTTGGTTGAAGTACCTGCTACTTCTTGTCCCTGAGTAAGGTTAGAATGTATATATCTTGCCGCAACAGCACCTGATAGTCTGTTGGTAAGCATTCTTGAATAGGCAACACTAAATGCAAATTCACTTGGACGATAATTACCGATAACATCACCTGTGATGTTAGTGAAAGTTATATCACCTAATGAAAAATATGTAAGAGATGCAGCAACTGCTGAATTGTCGTTTAACTTTTTGAAGCCTGTAAGATAGGCCAGATTAATATCGGATACTAAAGCACGAAGCCATGGACTGTATGACAGAGAGAAACCCATATCACTCTTCATGTAGGAATATTTTGCAGGATTCCAGTGCAATGAGTTTGCATCAGGAGCACTTGAAACACCGGCTTCACCCATACCTCCTGAGCGCGAATCAGGACCAATTTGCAGAAAAGGAACTGCAGTTGTTATGGTATTTAAGTTTTTACTTACATCCTTGCCAATGTAATTGTTCTGGCCAAATGACTGAGTATCAAGAAAAAGGAAAGTCCCCGCTAACAGGCAGGTCATTAAAACTGGCTTAAAGCACATAGGGTAATATTTGAATGAGAATGCAAATTTATTGATATTTTCAATATAATGTTAAAGTAACGCTATTTAAAGGCTCTATATTGTTCTTAACCATTAAATTCCACTTTACTTACAGGAACAAATAACTCTTATTGTTAGTTTTTATTGTGGTCATTAAAAAATCTTTTTTATCAAGAAATCATTAAACAGTAGTTTGTTCCCCTGTTTTTAAGCCTTTACAGCATTCACTGTTTTGATAATATATTGATGAATAGTAAATTATAAGTACTAATTTATCAGATTCCATTGTTTAGTGCTTTGATTACCGGTTCCATCCACTATTGTCACAGAGAGAACATTATTCCCCGGCAATAACAGAGCATCACGTTTATAGGTTAGCAACCGGTTCTTGGCATCATAATCCATCAATATCCACGCACCGTTTAATGTACCGCGGTACGTACTTATGCCACTGAGATTATCACTGATGATCACTTTAATCTCTTCAATCTCTTTTAATTGCATACCTTCTTTAATGTTGACAGCTTTTATTGCCGGGGCAGTAGTATCTACCATCACTGCGTATCTGCCAAAATCACGAAGTTTTACTTTCATAAATCCATTTTCATACTTACCACCTACTGAAGAAGGCTTATTCATTGAGTTAATCCTTACAACTACAAGTTTTGAAACATCGAAGGGATTCTTTTCAAGTTTAATTGAGAGATCAAAATAGTCCTGTAAAGGAACTGAAGGATAATGTAACTTTATCACTTTTGAATACATGTTAAGTTGACCGGGTTGAGTAGCATAAGTAAATCTTATACTATCATACAGGCATTTGCCGGGTAAACTTATTCGCATATCGGGAGTGGCAAAATTGTTGACTTTATCTATGGTAAATAAGAGGCCGTTTTTTGATTCCGGTGTTTCACTAATATTATCAACATCTTCTGTTTTGAATTTTGATGTTGTAAAAGATGATTCTCCTGCACTATTTGAAGGGCCTGATTTATCTTTCTTATTGTTTGCTGCCAAAGCGGCTGTAGCATCTGCTTCAACAGGATTATCGGCTTTCACGATAAAGCGCAAGATCGATTCATTATTTTTTGAATCATTAACCACTACCTTCACATAATGAACTGATCCGGGTTTAGCACTAAAAATACCTTTAGAAGGATTATAAACATACATGCTCAGTTTATTGCCCGGGTCAGTATGAGTGCGCATAAACCGCTGATTAGTGGCGTAATAATACGGATAATCAATGAAGCTGTTGACATAACGGCTTTCATTAAAGTTAAAGGTAACGGCTTTCCAATCAAACATTTTTACTGAATCAATAAACACAGCATAGCCATTGATCCCGTTACGATTGCTAGTTTCATTAAGCAGGTCGGAAGCGCTGATACCTAGTGAAAACTTACCGTTTACCTGAATTGTGTCAGTGATTTTTAATCTATATACAGGGCCCCATCCAGCCAATGCAAGTGTAGAAGCATCAGGCTTACCATTTACTGTAGAACCTTTGCCTTCAGGATAGATTCTTAACCCATGCATTGTCGGTCGGATGAAGTCTTTTACCGGGAGTCCAAACAATTCAGGGTCAACAGGCATTTCGCTATTTGTTTCTCTAATTTCAAAGTGCAGATGAGGTCCTTCAGATGAGCCTGAATTCCCCGAATTGCCGATTATTTCCCCCTTTGTTACCCGTAATATATCTTTAGGAGGGAACAGGTCAACATCAAAAGCTTCAAGTTTATATTGTTGTGCTCTTACCCAATCATTTATTGCATCATTGAATCCCTGCATGTGAGCATATACAGTTGTATAACCATTTGGATGATTGATATAAATAGCTTTACCAAAGCCAAAAGGCGATATTTTAATCCTCACCACATACCCATCGGCAGAAGCCATAACCGGCAATCCTTCTTTACTATTAGTGCGTAAATCAAGTCCCGAATGGAAATGGTTTCCTCTTAATTCGGCAAATGTTCCTGATACTTGCAATACCCCATCTAATGGCTGGTTGAAATAATCAACCGGGTACGATTGTGCAAAAATATTACTGTAAAAGCCTAAAATCAATAATAATAGTAAAAGTCTCCTCATTTCACAAAAGTAAATAATACCTTCCAAGACATTACAAAAAGCATTCTAAAAATTAATTTAGCGTTTATTAACAAATATATTTTTTAACTAAAATCATTCGCAATACACAATTGCAGTTAGCTTTAACCACTTTTCATTTATTACATGGCATGTTATTTGATAAAACCAAAGTAATTGACTGACTGTTAGTTATTCTGAATTTTTGATACTACAGTTACTTTCTACTGATCAGTTGATTAACTCTATATACTAAAGTCGTAAAATTTAAACGTGCCAATTGATGTTTTTAAATGAATTATTTCTGAAACAACTGAGCATTCTTTTAATAAGTGCTGTAAAATTTCTGGTGGCTGCTCCTACGTCATACCTGTTTGGTTACTCGTATTTGCACACCATTCTTAATACTACTGTTGGAGGTTGGATTGGAGTAATTTTCTTTTATTACACAAGCAGGTTTATTTTCTCACATTTCCCCTTTTGGAAGAGAGAAATGAGGCGTTTTTACCACACTGTGTTGGGAATACCCAAACATCGCCAGATAATAATGAATAATAATCGTGAACCGAAGAAAGTGTTTACGCGCCGTAATCGCTTAATTGTCACTATGCGCACAAAGTTTGGGTTCCCCGGTCTTATAATTCTTACACCTGTATTGCTATCCATTCCAATTGG
>JBLMZZ010000144.1:0-2730 GCA_050259095.1 Omnitrophica WOR_2 bacterium
CCTCCTGCATTGTAGGCAACAATTGAGAACTTATTTCCATTTTCTAGATTAATTGTTGCAGACGGGATTTGTGGTGAACCAAAACAATAGGTACCGTTTGCCGGATTAACAGGGTAAAATCCCATTGAACTAAAAATATACCATGCTGACATTTGTCCACAATCCTCATTTCCAGAGTAGCCCGAAGGAGTTTCTGTATATTGTTCTTTCATTACTTTCGACGCATAATATTGTGTCTTCCAAGGTTCTCCTGTAAAGTCATATAAATACGTTATATGATGGCTTGGCTCATTACCGTGTGCATATTGTCCAATAAAACCTGAAGCATTTCCATTAACATCAGTTGGTTTGGCATTAAGCGTGAAGAATTCATCTAATTTGGCAATGAATGCTTTCTCCCCGCCTAACAATCCAATAAGGGCCGGTACATCCTGAGGAACATACCATAAATATTGCCATCCATTACCTTCGGTAAATGGGTAACCACCATTACCCCCATATTTAAGTGGAGAAAAAGGTTCAATCCAGTTACCCTTATCATCCTTTGCTCTGAAGAAACCTATGGTAGGATCGAAATGGTTCTTGTAATAAGATGCTCTGTTATTGAAAAATTCAAATTCTTCCTTCTTATTCATCTTTTGTGCCATCTGAGCAGCACACCAATCATTGAAAGCAATCTCAAGAGCAATGCTAACTGATTGCGATTGTTTATTCTCAGGGAAATATTTGTATTTATCAAGCAGATTAAAGTTAGAATTCTGATGAGGTATTCTTGAAGAGGCATTCACAGCATCCCACGCTAGCTTATAATCAACACCGGGAATGTTTTTGGAGAAAGCATCAACTATAACAGGAATAGCATGATTGCCAATCATACAATACGTTTCTTTTCCCCATAACTGCCAAATAGGAAGATATCCATAATCAACTGCTTGACGAAGCATTGAGTTAATAAACCCTGCCGTTCTTTTTGTCTGTATTAATGTGTAAAGAGGATGAGCGGCTCTGTAGGTATCCCACAAAGAAAAAGTGCTATAGTGCTTTTTGTCGGGGGCATTTTTTATTTCCGAAACACTGTTTATATAATTACCATTTATGTCAGCCAGATTATTTGGTTGTATAAGTGTATGATAAAGAGAAGTGTAGAAGATAGTTTTCAATTCTTTAGAACCATCGATATCAATAACTGATAGTTCCTTGTTCCATTCTTTTCGGGTATTTCCATAAACAGCATCGAAATCAAATCCGTTGATTTCAGCTCTTAAATTTTCTCTTGCACCATCATAACTAACTGAAGATAATCCAACTTTAATGATCAGCGGTTCCTTCAAATTCTGGTCGAAAGCGGCAATCATTTTCAGATTTGTATTATTTGCAACAGGCTCATTCATATAAATACGATTACCTGCCTTTAGATAATGAGCAGTGAATGGACGTGAAAATTCAGCTCTGAAATAGACTCTTCTTTGATTTGCCCAACCGGTTATGGTTCTGTAACCTTCAATAGTATGATCATTAACAACGCGTAACTGAGCATCAATGATCTTACAAACCCAGTAAGGGCGTGATTTATCGAGTGAATGATCCATATCGATCATCAGGTACCAGGGCTGATTGTCTTTTGATGAATAACGATGCATTCCGCAATGTTCAGTTGCAGTAAACTCAGCTTGCATGTTAGCATCGTCGAGTACAACACTGTAATAACCAGGTGAGGCTTTTTCGTTATTATGGCTATAATGTGATGCATAACCCTGTTTCCCTTTTTCTTTTGAAAATGGTTCCCAGCGTACTTCACCCTTAAAAGGCATGAAAAGGAAGTCGAACAAGTCAGCAACACCGGTACCGCTTAAATGTGTATGACTGAATCCAACAATCGTATCATCAGCATAATCGTAACCACTGCAAGGATCTTCAGGGTTATCATCAGTGTCGGGACTAAGTTGAACAAGTCCGAAAGGGTAGGTGGCTCCCGGAAAATTACTTCCCGAAAGACTCAGACTATCGACTGAACCTGAGCCAATGAAAGGATTAACGAAAGCCGAATAATCCTTAATCTCAACATTTTGTGCAATGATAATCTGCGCAAAAACGAAAGCGAGGATAAATGATAAGTGTAATTTTTTCTTCATTCTCTAAATACTTTTATGGAAGTGACGGGTGTTATATGACAACAAATTTAGAAATTTAAGCAAACAAGGATTAAAAAATGTTACGGTTACACTAAACTACCAACAGAAAGCTCCACACTCAGAGCCTTTCTCCCAAAACTGTTATGGAACCATTGTAGATTCATTGAGATCAGGTTTCACTCAGCTGCGATGCAGCTATAATCATCTTCTGAGTACTAATCATAGCTGCATCGGACAACAAATACAGCTGCAACGGAGTTGAGTCGGAGGGGAACTCAATGAATCTAAAAGGGTTCTATAATGAAACGATACCTGGCTCTGTGTTTTTTGTACTTACTTGAAAGAAGCAATAACAAAAAATAAATACCTTATTGTTGTCGATTGATTAAGGATCCATTAAGGATTGATTAAGGTCACCTATACTATAAGTATTCTACAGCTGTATATAACCTTTACTATATTTGTATAGGTTAAATACAGGCAGAGTATATGTGCAGCATTGCTAAAGTAAACCTGAGCTAAATCAATCCTAAAGGTTTCATTAATGCTTTTTTCTTACTTCTTTGTCTTCGAAGCCGTCAGCACTCAGCATTCAGCA
>JBLMZZ010000145.1:0-8757 GCA_050259095.1 Omnitrophica WOR_2 bacterium
TTTGCATTTTAATAACCAGAATACTAACTCTAACTTCAAATGAATTGAGTTGGGATGTATTTGGCTATTATATCCATTTACCGGCATTTTTCATCTATCATGACTACGGTTTAAATAATACAAGCTGGATTTATGATCTAATGGGTAAATATCCTCTCACTGGTAGTCTGTATCAGTTAAGTACGGGACCTGAAAACAATCCTATCTTCTTCTTTCTGATGGGAATGGCAATATTCTACCTTCCATGGTTTGCCATTGCACACGTATTAGTTCAGTTTTCGGGCTATCCGGCTGATGGTTTTAGTTTACCATATCAGTACTCTTTAGCATTAGGAGCAGTGGTTTATACCATAATTGGTTTGATCTATCTGCGTAAAATACTTATCTACTTCTTTAATGACAATACTGCAGCCATCGTTTTAGCGATCATTGTGCTTGCTACGAACTACTTCCACTTCATGACGATAAAGAATCTGGAGACTGCCAATATTTTGTTTCTAATGGTTACCCTGATTACCTGGAATACAATTCAATGGCATAACAACTTCAAGTTGAAGAATCTGGTAGCAATTTCAGCGTTCATTGTTTTAGCAGCTCTTAGTAAACCAAGTGAAGTGATAATTATACTCTTGCCACTTCTGTGGGGTGTTTATGATAAACAATCACTTAAAAATAAACTCAATCTTATAGTAAAATACAAGAGACAGGTATTTATTGCGTTGTTTATTGGTGTTTTAATTGCACTTCCTCAGATAATTTACTGGTATAAGGAAACGGGCCGTTTACTTTACGACAGTTACAAAAATCCGGGCGTTGGACTTGATCTTGACTCACCCCATATCTTCAATGTACTCTTCAGCTTTAAGAAAGGTTGGCTGATCTATACTCCTGTAATGATATTCGCAATACTAGGATTTTTCCCGATGTATAAGAAGAATAGGGGAGTGTTTACACCAATCATTGTCTATTCATTGATTGCCTTTTACATCATCTCCAGCTGGACTGAATGGTGGTATGGTGCTTCATTTAGCATTCGCCCGATGATAACGTTATATCCTCTCCTAGCAATTGCATTAGGGTATTTTATAAATAACCTTCTACAATTAAAAAACCGGACTGTAGTTTCTGGTATTGCTGTTGTTATTATTTTCTTTCTTGTACTCAATCTGTTCCAGACCTGGCAATTAAAGCATTACATCATTGAACCTTACCGAATGACACAGAAATATTATTTTGCAATTTTCGGTAAAACTAAAGTTAAGGAAGAATACAGGAATCTTTTAGCTCCCGACCTCACATTTACAGATGGGGCTAAAATAGGAGATCTGTCGCTTTATAATCACAAAAATATTGGAGCGTACGACTTTGAAGATTATAATGACAACTACAGTGCTAACATTGTGGTTGACTCTTTGAAAGGTAAGGTGTTGAGAATGGATAGTACTTTAAGTTTCTCACCAGAGATCAGGACTACATTCAGTGGGATCACCAATAAAGACTATGCCTGGATACGTGCAAAGGCTGATGTCTTCATTCCCAAAGGATACAAGAATGAGCTACCATTGCTGGTAATGACATTTGACCGTAAAGGAGGTTCATACTATTACCATTCGTATGGAGTAGATACAA
Organism: Omnitrophica WOR_2 bacterium; assembly: GCA_050259095.1. Lineage (GTDB taxonomy): Bacteria > Bacteroidota > Bacteroidia > Bacteroidales > Lentimicrobiaceae > Lentimicrobium. The sequence continues at coordinate 1,630 of JBLMZZ010000145.1, forward strand.
ATGTTTATAAGCCCGGAACATGGGGTGAAATAAAAGTTGACTTGATAACTCCCAATGTGAGAAGTCGCAACGATTACTTTAAAGTATATGTGTGGAACAGAGGCAATGCACCTGTCCTGATAGACAATATAAAAGCAGAAGTATTTGAGCCGAAATGATTAACCGCAGTGGAAATAAACATCCACTAGTTTTTGCATTCTCTCTTTATTACAATGTACTTCATCGCGCAATTGCTGATCGCCAAAGCTCTTTAGCTTTCTGCTAACTCCTTCAATTACACTCTTTGGGAATACATCATACTGCTGATAGATATCAGCTTGTTCTTCAAGTTTTTCGGCTGAATTAAAACATGAAACCGGTAATTGATTCAACTGAGCAAGTCTTTCTTTGAAACAATCATCGAAGATGTTTACATCAACATACCACTTTTGAGCCAGCTCAAGAGCATTTGCCATTTCAAGTCCATGACGTGCGGCTACTGTTAAACCTGCGAGTAAGAGGTAAATATCTGCTGAACCATCAGGGCATCTGAACTCTACAGTCTGCAGTTGCGAATGATCTTGTTTTACAGGTGTTTCGAGAGGATTAGCATTGAAAATCATATTGTTTTCACCTGCCCATCCAAGAGGTACTCTGACAAGTACACTGCGGTTGCGATCACCCCAGCAAATGTTTGTAGGAGCTTCCTGATGAGGAACCAATCTGAAATAGGAAGTTGGATTACCATTGCCAAAAGCTGTTAATGATGGTGCGAGATCCAGATAACCTGCAATTGCTTTACGTGCAGTATCACTGAGTTTGCCATCCTTAATCATTTGGTTTGAACCATCTTTAAGAAGTCGGGTGTGAATATGCAATCCACTACCTGCTTTACCAACAGTAATCTTAGGTGCAAAAGTTACGGTAACACCATACTTATAAGCTAAAGATCTGAGTATCCACTTAGCAATTACCAGTTGGTCGGCAGCATCTTCAAGAGTAGTAGGCGTAAATTCTATTTCATTCTGTTCATAAAGTTTACCGTCCTGAGTAAAGTTACCAACTTCTGAATGACCGTATTTAATAAGGCATCCCGCTTTAGCCATTGCGTTCATTGCTTCTGTACGCAGGAACTCCCATTTGGCATAAGGGAAAGATTCATGATACCCTTTTTGATCAACTGCAGGGAAAAGCTCTTCTTCTTCACTTATGATATAGTACTCAAGCTCACCCATAACTTCAAAAGAAAGACCTGTTCTCTCTTTCAAAACCTTGTGTGCTTTGCGGAGTATATACTCAGGTGAACTTTCAAGTGGTTGACCATCTTTATTGTAATATGAGCATAGAATATCAATTGCAGCTACTTCTGAAAAGGGATTGACAAATGCAGTACGGTAACGGGGTACAACATACAAGTCGCTTGATCCTGCCTGAATAAATGGAAATAAACTTGACCCGTCGCAACGTTCACCTGTTGAAAGTATGCTGTTTAGATGATCGAGTGACGATATTACAAAATTCAGTGTCTTTAGTCTTCCATCACCGCCAACATACCTAAAGTTAACCATCTCAATATTATGGTCAACAATGTACTTAATGAGGTCAGCTTTAGTAAATTCAGATGAGGGCTTGTTGAGATATTGAACAAGCGGATTGGGATTCATTTCAGAGAAGTTTTTCATGAATTTCTATACCTTATTTAGGCTAATTTAATTATTTAAAGTCATTCAAAAAGTCATCAAAAGTAGGAAGTTTTTATTATAAAGTGTACTTCTAAAATTTTAAATTAGTGAATAAACAAAGATATTCGCGAGAAATGTTAAAGATTCACTGAAGAATGAGATAAGGTATTGCGTGTAAAAGCATTTATAGAACTGATAGGTCCTTTGTGAATGAGAAAAAATATTATCGGGGGAAGATTTTTATAACTCTTAAGGATCACTTGTGGATAAAATAAGAAAATGATACTAAAGATATCCAGAGTAATGAAGGTGCGCTTGTGAAGATTTTAAGAGATTGCCATGAAAGAGATTTTTAAGTAACGAGTGTTCCCTTCTTTAGTTTATAAGCGATGGTTTAAAGAAAGAAAATAGGCCTAAAACATGCATCAAATTTTTAAATGAGTACCTTTACAGCTTATTAATAGAAACTAAAATAGCAACATGATCTCAGCTGAGTTCTTGTTTTTTTGTGTCTTTATAATACTGGTTACTGGATTTTTATTGCTCGATCTGGGAGTGTTCGACAAATCAAATCACTTAGTATCCTTTAGATCAGCTATTACCTATACTATATTATGGGTAATGGTTTCAATGGGATTTTATGTTCTGTTGATTCATCATGGGGAGTGGGTTCATATAGGAACAAATGGAACGATAGCTGATATTCAGCACTTGATAGATAAATATGGCCATACTATTAAAATTGCCGGCCTTGATTATGATCATGCGCTTGAAGTTTATAAGAAGAACCTGGCACTTGAATTTATTACCGGTTATGTTATTGAATGGATGTTGTCGTTAGACAATATCTTCATAATGGTAGTAGTTTTCTATGCTTTTAAAGTTAACCCACTGTATTACCGGAGAGTGCTTTTTTATGGGATACTTGCAGCGGTAGTCTTTAGATTTGTATTTATCTTTTCGGCATCAGCCATTATACATCAATTTCACTGGGTACTCTATTTGTTTGGTATTCTGTTGGTTTATACCGGTATTAAGATGTTTTTCGATAATAAAGAGGCAACTATTGATACTCATGAGCACCCCGTAGTTCGTTTTGCTTCCAGATATTTGCCGGTATATCCACGATTTGCCCGACATCATTTTATGGTTAGAAAAAACGGTAAACTTATGTTGACGCCGCTTTTCATTACCTTAATGGTCATTGAGTTTTCGGATGTAGTCTTTGCAATGGACTCAATACCTGCAATCTTTGCGGTTACCAGTGATCCTTATATTATTTTCTTCTCCAATGTATTTGCAATACTAGGGTTGAGATCAATGTTCTTCGTTTTGATAAGGATAATTAATGTTTTCAGATATCTTAAAACAGGATTGGCTTTTTTAATGCTGTTCATTGGAATAAAGATGATATTTGGAGATTTTCTAAAAGATATAGGGTTCACAACAGCCTATTCTTTGTACACAATACTCGCCATTATGAGCATAAGTGTACTAATGTCTATATTATTTCCCGAAAAGGACAAATAAAAAAAGAGTAGAATAATCTACTCTTTAGAGCCACTCAGGGGACTCGAACCCCCGACCCGCGCATTACGAATGCGCTGCTCTACCGACTGAGCTAAAGTGGCAGATATTGCTACTAAGAAAGGCAGGTTTTGCACCTGCCTTTGGTCGGGATGACTGGATTCGAACCAGCGGCCTCTTCGTCCCGAACGAAGCGCGCTACCAGGCTGCGCTACATCCCGAATAATAAATGTTTTTATTATTCGGGGCAAAAGTAATAAAATTCCTACAATGATAAACAGAAAAAGTGATTAGTAAAAGGCTGTGTGATGTATCATACAAGGATAAACAGTGACACGGTTCACTGAGTAAATCTCGTCTCTACTTCGTCAACCCATACAGCATTTGAACTTCATCAACTGTTAGTGCTCTGTTGAAGAAATGCATCTCATCTATGAGACTCTGGTCGGAAAAATGAAGCCAGTAAACGAAGTTAGGCTCACCAGAACCGATTGTAATAGAAGTCACTCCCGTCCAATCAATACCGTGCGTTACAACTGTTGTAAGTGATACTTCTCCGTTAACATAAACAGTGGCTAGTGTATCGGTTATTGAAACAGCTATGTGTATCCAATCTTCGGTTGTAGATATTTTGACAAAAGGATTCATCCAAACTTCAGTACTATCGATTCCATAATTTACAAATAAGTTTTGTTCAGTGCCTGAGTCTTCATGTGCCATTCTAAATCCGGAAGTACGATTATTGTCTCCTTCGGCACTCATTGATATGATACCGCCTCTTTTGGGATTAGCATTAATTTTATACCAAAAAGCAACTGCAAACTCCGATGAACTTGTTAAATCTGTTGCAGGATACGTTATATATGAATCGGCTTTTCCGGCATATGCATCACCAATTTTACCTGATGTAAAACCGGGGGACCCAACAGCAGTAGCATCTGTACCAGTGATTTGATTTTTGAGATTATCTTCAAATGCAAAGAAAATTTTCTCTCCATCAAGTGGAGTATAAGGAGTAGCGGTTACTTTTGTGAATTCCATAAATTTTGTTACAGTTTTACCAGTTAAATCAGTAGCAATTACCGATAAAGAATGATTTCCATCAGCCAGATTTTCTGCTTTATAGGAAACAATAGCTCTACGGTAATCTTTAAAATTTTTAGCTGTATCAACAGGTACACTATCAAGTATAAAAATCACTGATTTAAGTTCAATGTCATCAGTTGCTGTCACAGTAAGGTTTACAAATGTTTGATCCTGAGTAACCCTCACAACTTTACCTGCCACAGGATAATTGATTTCAAGTGTAGGATCTTCAGTATCACTTCCGGGATTTACTTGTGTTATTGGATCAAGTTCAGGTTCACAACCTGCAACAACGATTGTTGCCAGACATATAGACAGGAAATATTTTAAGACTTTCATAACGTTGAGTTTTAACCTTTGTTAATTATCATTTAATGTTTTAAGCTGGGTATCTGGTCCACTTGATTTTGAGGATAAGGCAGGAAGATATCTTCTGCGGGATTGAAAACCCTGCCATCATAGCTTAGTTCATTAAATCTTTTCAATCGCACCATATCATAATACCGCTGACCCACTTCCATAGCTAGCTCTGCAAATTTTTCATTCATAACCTGATCAAGAGTTACTCCTGTAATAGGATTTAAAGCAGCTCTTTCTCTTACCAGATTTACTGCATTATCTGCTGATCCGGCACTGGCAGGAGCTCCTTGTAATACAGCTTCGGCGTACATTAAGAGTATTTCGGCATAGCGTATTATCGGATAATTTTTATTGGTACCGTAATCAGTTCTCCCCGGAGTTAGCTGGTCAGATGGAAGGTACTGCTTCCCACTTACAAACATTTCGCGGGCAAAATTATTGATCACATCACCTGAACGAGTTGTATTAGAAATCCATGAAGGCAGTGTTGCATATTTTGGATCAGATTCAAGTTTCTGAATGCCTTCATTAGTAAATAATACGCTAGTCTCTAAACGAACTGTTTCACCTCTGTCGAGCATGAACTTGATATATTTGAGACTAGGTTCCCAGAAACCCCATCCTTCAGTTGCACCTGCGACTTTAGGCGACCAACCTTGTGGCCCGAAGAAAGCAAACAAGTAGGAGAAATTTTCACCAGTCCCTTGTCCAAGGTCCGAATATTGTAATTCAAGAAGATTCTCATTACATAATTTTCCCGGTATCTTGAATAATTCATAAAAGTCGGGATATAGCTCAAATTTGCCAGAGTTAATGATCTGTCCTGTTGCATCACCAACTATCTGATAATCTGGAGTGTCAAATTCAAGAGCTGCTAAAGCTTTCATGGCAAGTGCAGTATATTTGGTTACTCCCCCTGGAATGTCAGTTCTCTCATTAGGTCTTGAATCAGGAAGTTTTGGAATTGCTTCATCCATCCAGGTAGCTATTTGATGCATAATAGCATCTTTTGATGAGATTGGTGTTGGAAGTAAAGCAGCAGGATCTGATGAAGGTGGTATTGGGAGAGCGCCCCATACGCGGCTAAGCTGAAAAAGCCACCATGATTTAATAACCTTTACTTCAGCAATATACTGGTCAGCTAAGTCTTTATTGGAAGCAAATTCCTGATATTTTGCTATTTGTTCCATAGCTGAGTTAGCATGAAACATGTTTTGATAGAAGTTTTGAAATAGGGAATTATACATCCAATAGTCCTTATTGTAATTATATCGATCAGTTTCAGCAAAATCCTGTTGATCACCTAATCCTCCGGCATTGACATCGTCACCTCTCACACTTATAAGAGGAATGTCTTCCCATTCAATGGAGTTAAGATCATAATATGAGCCCAATAGAGGTTTAACCATATTGGCGGTGAGCGTATAATCGGTGGTCTCTGTTAGTTTGCTATTTTCGGGCGGATCATTTAAATATTTTTCACAGCTGCTACCCACTATCATTAGAAAGAGTGTAAATACGCTGAATATTAATTTATATCGTTTCATGATTTTTCAATTAAAGGTTAAAACTTGATGTTGAGATTGATAGTATATACTGCTGCTATTGGATATGTTTGATAATCCACTCCATTATCTACTTCAGGAGTGAATCCATTGTAGCTGAATATAGATATTGGACGTTCGGCAGTAATAGAAATTCTGGTTTCAGGGAACCACTTTCTATCTTTAAAAGTATATCCCAACTGAATATTCTGAATCCTAAAGAAAGATCCATTCTCAACAAAATAATCGCTCATTTGCTGGTTCCAGCCTTTTCTCAGACCTTTTGATGAAGGATATTTATTTGTTGTTCCTTCGCCATGCCATCTATCAGTTGCTAATTGAGCATCGAGATTGCCGTCTGGCGTCCAGATTAGTTCTCCTCTTCTTCTGTTTAAAATTTTGTTACCACTTTGGCCATAGAAGTTTGTGGAGAAATCAAAGTTCAGGAAAGTGATGTTGATATAACCACCATACATAAAATTGGGAAAATAAGATCCCAGAATAATCCTGTCGTCGGCGGTTATATTACCATCACCGTTTTGATCGACGTATTTAAGATCTCCCGGCTCAAGAACATTGCCTAAAGATGCTTGTTTTGTAGCGACTGCATCACTTTCAACCTCCGATTGATTCTGGTATACTCCTGCTACTTCCAGCCCATAAAAAGCTAGTAAAGGTTGTCCAACATAGGTTCTTTGACGGAACTCGGCAGTACCACCATCAATATATTCCTGGCCATAAAGATCGATAGCTGAATTTTTAAGTGTTGAGAAGTTGCCTCCCACACTATAACTAAATCTGTCGCTTACTTTATTAGTCCAGTCAAGCACAAGCTCAATACCCTTGTTTCTGATAGTTCCAACCGGTTTAAGGAAGGATTCACCGGTACCCGGAGTTTTAACAGGCGTTGCTGCATTTTTGGTATCTCTTATAAAGTAATCGAAATCAGC
>JBLMZZ010000146.1:0-2836 GCA_050259095.1 Omnitrophica WOR_2 bacterium
AGTAGTTCATGGGTTGAAGAATCATTTTATGCCTATCATTGGGGTGATTCTGATGAGAGTACTTTCAAGGTAAATAAAGATGGTCAGGTAGATATTACCTTTGATAAAGCAAGTTATCAAACTGGTGATAAGGCCGCCATTCTTTTTAAAACTCCATTTGCCGGTGAATTGCTTGTAACTGTTGAACAGAACAGTGTGAAGGAATATCACATACTTAAAGCCGATAATAACGGTGGCTCTTTGACACTCAATATTAAAGATGATTTTATTCCCAATGTCTATATTACTGCCACGCTATTACGCAAAACGATTGAAGAGGGTATTCCTTTAACAGTAGCGCATGGATATGCAAGTTTAAAGGTTGAAAAGGCGTCAAACCGAATTCCTATATCAATCAATGCTCCCGATAAGATTAGGTCGCACACTAAGCAAAGGATTCAAGTAAGGACTATGCCGGGCGCTGAAATTACTGTAGCAGTAGTTGATGAAGGTATTCTTCAAATTACCGATTATAAAACTCCTGATCCATACAATTACTTTTATGCAAAAAGAGCACTGGAAGTTGATTCCTATGACTTATTTGATGAGCTTTTCCCGGAGCTTTCAATCCGACGTTTAGCAACAGGTGGTGACCAGGGATTTGATCTGGGTAAAAGACTCAACCCTCTGACTGCTTCGCGCGTTAAACTTCTCTCACTATGGAGTGGTAAAATGACCGCAGATGCAAAGGGAGAGGCAGTTTTCACGGCGAACATACCACAATTTTCAGGGGCTGTAAGAATTATGGTCGCTGCTTATAAAGGTCAGGCATTCGGATCTGCAGAGAAATACATGAAAGTTGCTGATCCTGTCACTATAAGTAGCTCATTGCCACGTTTTATGAGTCCGGGTGACCAGGTAAAAGTATCTGTTACATTGTCAAACACCACTGCCAAACCAATTAAAGCTGATGTTGAAGTCAATACCTCCGTTGCATCAGGGACTTCTGCATCACAATTACTTAAAGCAACAACGCCCGGGAACAAGCAGGTTACTATCCCTGCAAATGCCGAAGTTCAGGTATCTTATGATCTTACAGCAATGAATGCAACCGGGAATTCAACCGTAACTTTCAAAGTCATAACATCTGCCGAAAGTTTCATTGAAAAAACTACTATACCTGTCAGGGCAGCTGTACCACTCATAAAAGAAGCTAATGCAGGTTTGATAAATGCAGGTGATAAGATAACGGTAAGTAATAAGACTTCCTTTATTCCCGGGACTGGTGAAACCAGACTCATGCTCACCACTAATCCGGTAGGACAGTATGCTGAACAACTGCAGTATCTTCTTAATTATCCATACGGATGTATTGAGCAGGTAATCTCTGCAGCATTTCCACAAATTTATTTTAATGATCTGGCCCGTTTGTTGAAAAAACCAGGGACTGGTTCTGCTGTTGTTGCCGTTAACATCAATGAAGCTATACGGCGCATCAATGCTGCACAACAATATAACGGAGGTTTGGTAATGTGGCCATCAGGAGGCGAAATCAACTGGTGGAATTCTGCCTATGCTGCCCATTTCCTTTATGAAGCTGAAAGAGCCGGATATTCAGTCGACAGGCAGGTAGTAGATAATCTCCACAGGTTCCTTTTAGAGAAAGTAAAGCAGAAAGGTGTTTCTGAATATTATTACAAAGAGTTCCCAAATAATCAATGGATAAAGAAAACTCAACCCTCAAAAGAGATATTTTACTCATTGTTTGTACTAAGCCTCAATGGAAAGCATAATCTTCCAACGATGAATTATTATAAGTCAAGACTTGATTTGCTTAGTCAGGATAGCAGGTATCTTCTTGCAGCTGCTTATATGCTTGCCGGTGATCAAAAAAGCTACAATGTCATTATACCACGCAACTGGGCGGCAATAGAACCTTCAATTATGACAGGTGATAGTTATAGTTCACCTATTCGTGATCGTGCTCTTGCTCTTTATACTTTACTCATAAGTGATGATAATAATCCACAAATACCAATTCTTGCTCGTCAGATTGGTGAAATGATCAAACAAGCAAGGTGGATGAATACACAGGAACAGGCATTTTCAATGCTGGCATTGGGGAAATTAGCCGGCACATCACAGAAAGGTGCGGTAACTGCAACAGTAAGCTTCAATGGAAAAAGCACTGCTTTTAAGGGTGAAGATATGCTGCTTACCCTCAATGGAACGAAAGCAGACATAGCTACCCAGGGAAAAGGTAGGTTATTCTGGTATCTTGAATCAGAAGGACTACCGGTATCAATGACAGTAAAAGAAGAAGATAGAACTCTACGTGTTAGGAGACAATTATTTACTCGTACCGGCACACCTATAGGAGGTAAATCTTTCAGGCAAAATGACCTGTTGGTTGCTGCAATCAGCATTTCAACAACAGATAATAGCGTGGTTAACAATGTTGTTATTACCGATATTCTGCCTGCTTGCTTTGAAATAGAAAATCCACGTTTAAATGCTGAGAGAGAAATGGATTGGATTAAAGATCGTTCAATTCCTGACTATATGGATGTGAGGGATGACCGCATTATTTATTTCTCAAATGCTAATTCAACAGTAAAAACATTTTATTATTTGGTAAGAGTTGTAAATAAAGGTATTTTTACACACGGTCCGGCAGGAGCAGAAGCAATGTATAACGGACAGTATTACTCATATAATGGATTTGATAAAGTCGTTGTCAACTAATTGAGTGAAAATGGCTTTTGAAAACAATCTGACTTATTTATGAATTATAGTTCCGGTATTAAATGGCAGGTTATTATTGCCACTTCACTTATCCTTCTAATCACTATAGGCC
>JBLMZZ010000147.1:0-6694 GCA_050259095.1 Omnitrophica WOR_2 bacterium
AAATTATAGCATTAATCAAATACGGACTTGGTACGGACTTGGTATGGAGCAATCATGGACAAGGTATTTTGCTTTTATTGTAAAATAAACCTGTTGTATTACTCCTAAATCCCTGTTTTACTTTTCAATCTTTTAATGAACGTTGTTGTTTTGTTGTTGTCTTTCGACATTTTTGTCTTTCGACTTTATACTCTCTTTTTTTTTCTCAATTAATAATTAACCATTAATCATTAACAATTAACCATTAATCTGGTGGAGAATAAGGGAGTCGAACCCTTGACCTCTTGAATGCAAATCAAGCGCTCTAGCCAACTGAGCTAATCCCCCAAGTTTTAATTAAAAATTAATAATTAAGAATTAAGAATTAAGAATTGCTCACATTTGATCGTTACAGCACTTTATTCTTAATTTTTAATTTCTTCATTCTTAATTGCCGTTAGGCGTGTAGTCCCACCCGGATTTGAACTGGGGACCTCTACATTATCAGTGTAGCGCTCTAACCAGCTGAGCTATAGGACTGTATCACTCTAATTTACAGCATTACCAGTGATAGTTCAGCGAACCACTAATCGGTCCGCAATGAACAGTAACAGTCCCTGGTAATAGTTTTTAAAAAGGCAGAAGACTTTGCGTCTCTTTTTTGTTCTGATTTTCTTTAGATCCGGTCTGAGCCAGGCTCAGTCTCCAGAAAGGAGGTGTTCCAGCCACACCTTCCGGTACGGCTACCTTGTTACGACTTAACCCCAGTCATTGATTTTACCCTAGGACGCTCCTTGCGGTCACATACTTCAGGTACCCTCAACTCCCATGGTTTGACGGGCGGTGTGTACAAGGCCCGGGAACGTATTCACCGCGCCATGGCTGATGCGCGATTACTAGCGAATCCAACTTCACGGAGTCGAGTTGCAGACTCCGATCCGAACTGAGACCGACTTTGGAGATTTGCATCCTGTCACCAGGTAGCTGCCCTCTGTATCGGCCATTGTAGCACGTGTGTAGCCCTGGACGTAAGGGCCGTGCTGATTTGACGTCATCCCCGCCTTCCTCACTACTTGCGTAGGCAGTTCCTTTAGAGTCCCCAGCATGACCTGTTGGCAACTAAAGGTAGGGGTTGCGCTCGTTATGGGACTTAACCCGACACCTCACGGCACGAGCTGACGACAACCATGCAGCACCTCGTAAAATGCTCCGAAGAGATGTAAGCTTTCACCTACAGTCATCTCACGTTCGAGCCCAGGTAAGGTTCCTCGCGTATCATCGAATTAAACCACATGCTCCTCCGCTTGTGCGGGCCCCCGTCAATTCCTTTGAGTTTCAATCTTGCGATCGTACTCCCCAGGTGGATTACTTATTGCTTTCGCTCAGACGCTGACTGTGTATCGCCAACATCGAGTAATCATCGTTTACAGCGTGGACTACCAGGGTATCTAATCCTGTTTGATCCCCACGCTTTCGTGCATGAGCGTCAGTTATAGCTTAGCTAGCTGCCTTCGCGATCGGTGTTCTGTGTCATATCTAAGCATTTCACCGCTACATGACACATTCCGCCAACTTCAACTATACTCTAGACTGACAGTATCAAAGGCAGTTCCACAGTTGAGCTGTGGGATTTCACCCCTGACTTACCAATCCGCCTGCGCACCCTTTAAACCCAATGAATCCGGATAACGCTTGCATCCTCCGTATTACCGCGGCTGCTGGCACGGAGTTAGCCGATGCTTATTCTTCAGGTACCTTCAAGACAGTACACGTACCATCATTTATTCCCTGACAAAAGCAGTTTACAACCCATAGGGCCGTCTTCCTGCACGCGGCATGGCTGGTTCAGGCTTGCGCCCATTGACCAATATTCCTTACTGCTGCCTCCCGTAGGAGTCTGGTCCGTGTCTCAGTACCAGTGTGGGGGATAACCCTCTCAGGACCCCTAGACATCGTTGCCTTGGTGAGCCGTTACCTCACCAACTAGCTAATGTCCCGCATGCCCATCTCTAACCGAAGTTCTTTAATTACTAAAGGATGCCCTTTCGTGATCTTATGGCGTATTAATCCCGATTTCCCGGGGCTATTCGCCAGTTAAAGGTAGGTTGCATACGTGTTACGCACCCGTGCGCCACTCTCATCAAGTATTGCTACTCGAATCCCGTTCAACTTGCATGTATTAAGCCTGCCGCTAGCGTTCATCCTGAGCCAGGATCAAACTCTCCATTGTAATGAAAAATTTAAATGTTCTCTAAGATGTACTCACATCACCATTCACATGGCTTTGTATTGCTGCTTGTTTTTGTTTATTGCTCCAATAATTCAAAGAACTTCTATTTCGTGTCTCAGGCTCTCACCCTCAACCTTTCTGTTTCCTTCTTTAACAGCCTTCCTTCGAAGACCGCCCTCATCGAGTTTTTATGATCGTTTGGGGTTGCAAAAGTAAATACTTTTTTCTTTCCTCCAACAAAAACTAAAACTTTTTTTAATTTTTATTTCCCCACACTTTCTCTCAATGAACTCCCCCGCTTTAGCTCTTTTTGCTTGAATTGGGACTGCAAAAGTACACCCTTTTGCTTTATCTCCAAATCTTTTTTTACTTTTTTTCGGCTTATTTTTCCTGAACCCCTCTATGTCCCTTGATTCTCAACAAGGTAACTATTCAAAAAGTTTAATCTTTTTGTAAACTTAACCGGGTATTTTGACATTAATTAGCTTCATTTCCCTAATCTATCCATAAAAAAGCCCTTTAAATTTAACACTGCTTATCGCAATTATTCAAAAAGAAAACACTTAGTCACGACCAATTAATTTCTATAAAGTGATTGAATCCTTTTTCCAAGGATTACTTTTACACTATTATTAGTAATTTCGTGTTAATCTAAATGTAATGTACCCCTATTGTTTTATCAATAATTTCAGGTGATATGAAAAGTAAAGTCCTCTTTTTTGTATTTGCATTACTCTCCATAAATCTTCTAGCACAGGATCCTTCTATAAATGAGAAACCAAAGTTCATGGATAGATTGGTCTTTGGTGGTGGTTTGGGTGTTCAGTTCGGTACTATCACCTTCATCGATGTTTCACCTGTTGTTGGTTATCGCTTGACTGAAAAACTTGAAGCAGGCGTTGGCGCTACCTATAAGTATTACAGGTATAAGGATTTTTATATAGATCAGACAAACGGAGAGAAATTTGACCTGAAAAGCCACATGTTTGGTGGTAGTGTTTACACTCGTTACCATATTCTTAAAAACATTTTTGCTCATGTTGAATATGAGAGACTGCGATACAATTATGAGGATATTAGTAACTATGGCGGACAGGTTATTCGTGATCCAAAACACACCTATATAAACAGTCTGTTTGTAGGAGGCGGTCTCAAACAGCAAATTACCAAAGGTTCCTATATGTTTATAATGGCTTTATGGAACCTGACTGAAGAACCAATGACACCTTATTCAAATCCTGTAATCAGAATGGGTGTTTTATTGGGAAGATAAAGCATTCAATCTGGGAATTTTTTACTTTTGAAGATTCTATATCTATCCCGATGGAAATCCTCTTTCATGAAGAACAGCGAATGAATCAATGGTGGTTGCGGTTAATTTTATTGTTACCGATAGCCATTTTTCTAATTGCTTTTATTCAGAAACCCCCAAATCATACATCTGATTATATAGGACTGGTTATTTTTCTTCTGATTATGTCAGCAATTTATTGGCTCTTCTTAAGTACTAAGCTCACAACCGATATTGATGAAATGGAAATAAGAATCTCCTATTTCCCTTTTTTCAAGAATAAAACTATTAAATGGAATGATGTCAAGTCAGCTGAAATGGTGACGTATGGATTTGTTGGATATGGTATAAGGTGGGTTGGTGGTAAATATGGTACCGTATATAACACCAGTGGCCATGATGGGCTTTTTATCATTCCCAATAATAATAGAAAGTTTGTTGTTGGCACACAAAAGAGAGATGAGTTAAGTGTAGTTGTTGAGAAATATCTAAAGAACTCAAACATGACTACTGTTAAGCCTGATCACTTATCCAAAGATTCTGGAAATAGTATTTTTGGAAGATTAGATTAGGAAGTTTCTGAACCTTCATACATCCTGCTATAAAACTTTGCATAATAATCAGCAGTCCTTCTAAACGTCTTTTGATATCTGGGATAAACTCTGTTAGCATTAATTACAAAGTGATGATTTAAGATAGCTTTTGCTGCAATAGGATCTAGAAACACATTCTCAAATACGTTATTATGGCATTATTATACTTCCAAATTTTATGAGCCACAAATAATATCCTGCAACTCCTCCAATTAATCCAGACGTGAGGAAAGTTAAAACCTGGGGTTTTGGGATTACCTTGATGATATAGACAAGAATAATTGCTGCGATGTTTCTTCCCATCATAGTCCTAATATCCTTAAATACTGCTCAAAGGAGAGTTCCTTAGTATCTAGAACTTTTAACTTATGAATGTCCGCAAACTTTAGTTTACCACTAAGCAACACCTGGTTTTGGTAAAACTTAGAATTTCCATGAGAAACAACTGCATAGACCAAATTATCATCATTTGCATTTGATAATTCATTCTCAAGTTTAATGACATCCTTAATTTTGACGTTTTTATCAACAAATAACCGGTATTTTACAAATGGATTATCGCCAGTAGTCTCAATCAATTTCTTCAAACTATCTTGCATCTGCTCAAAATTAAACAGACCTGACTTTACTACAAAAAGAGGTTCAGTGTCACCTTCATCCTTATTTGGGAGAACCATGTATAAATCAATAACATCAAAGATTCTTCCATACATATAACTACTGTCAGATTCTGCTAACTGCAAATTATAGGTATAGTAAATATTCCTTTTCAACAATTTTTTATTGATTGAATCATAATCAATGAGATTTATTTTAGACAGTAAGAATGATACACTAAATACAATAAAAAACGACAAAATCATCAGCTTTAGGCCATTGTTCTTATATTTTAATCTAAGAGTTTGCCAGGAATTAAAGAACAATACTAATACCAAGAGAACAAAGAAGAAACAATAGTCCGGATACAAACTGACTGAATCAAATGAATGAAGAGTTACTCCAAATAACAAACCATAAATTATACCTATCTTCCCGAACCAAAGCATGAAATACCAGTTCAATCCTCTTTGGTCATTAACAATAGAATGGCATCTAATCTTGTTGAAAGAAAAGAAATTCCTTGGTCTGTCATACCAGAAAGAAAATGTCATTGATTGCCCTACTATGACTGCAATAATTGCAAAGATCAAATTATAGAAGCCGACTTCCTGTTTTGAGAGTATCCAAACATCATAATTCGGGGTGATTGAGATTATCCTCAAGACCTCTCTAAACATATATAGAAAGGCGTAAAGAATAGATGCATAAAAAAGACCAATGAGAATACCAAAAATAACAATGTTGAAAGGTAATTTCAATGAACTATTCTTATGGAAAAAAGAATTTTTATTCAACTTCAGTTTTTGTTTATTAAGATCGGTCAATTAAGCTCTTCAAAAAAATAAGTAAATAAGAGAAAAGAGGCTGATCAAATCATCCTCTTTTATCTTAACTTTTTTTTTAACTCTTAGGAATATTCTTCAATATTTCCAACGTCAAGTCCCAGAACTTCTGCACAGTTACAATATTCAACCTTTCATCAGGTGAGTGGGCGCCTTTGATTGTTGGTCCGTAAGAAATCATGTCCATTTTTGGGTACTTCTCCCCTATCAGTCCGCACTCAAGTCCTGCATGAATGGCCAGCACTTTAGGTGATTGCTTAAAGAGTTTTTGGTATTCTGTTTTAGCGATTTCAAGGATTTCAGAGTTGGGATTAGGTGTCCAGCCCGGATATCCTTCTCCATGTACTGATTCTCCACCAGCCAGATTAAAAACTGATTCTACCATATTTGCTATGTCATACTTTGCTGATTCAACAGAACTCCGCTGACTAGTGGTTATTTCAATGGTGTCAGTTTTAGTTCTAACAGCCGCCAAATTGGTAGAAGTCTCAACGAAATTAGCAATGCTTTGCGACATTGCAATAACACCATGAGGACAAGCATATAATGAATTCAATAGTTTATCTTGAGTGTCTTTGCTCATTACCTGCAATGGTACTTCAGCTTCAATTATTTCAACTTTAAGATCAGTCTCTGTAATCTTATATTCGTCCCGAATAATGTCGTTATACTTAGTAATGTATTGTTTTAACTGTTTTTCTGCTCCCTTATTCACCGTAATTAGTGCTTCCCCTTCACGTGCAATAGCGTTTCTCAGATTACCTGCATTGAAAGTGGATACTTTGATACCAAACTCTTTTCCAGCTTCCCAGAGTGCCCTATTCAATATTTTATTAGCATTACCCAATCCCTTATTGATATCATCACCCGAGTGTCCTCCTTTTAATCCACTAACTTTGATGCGGAATCCAAGTGAACCTTTATCAGTCTTTTCAAATGCACACGGAAGTGTGATAACAGTATCCATACCACCGGCACAACCGATGAATATTTCTCCTTCATCTTCTGAATCGAGATTTAATAGAATATTACTTCTCAGAATTGTAGCATCTAATCCAAAAGCACCTGTTAGTCCGGTTTCTTCGTCAATTGTGAAGAGACATTCTATGGGGCCATGTTTTATTTCAGTTGATTCCAGAATTGCCAGTTGAGTAGCCAC
>JBLMZZ010000148.1:0-13337 GCA_050259095.1 Omnitrophica WOR_2 bacterium
TCTGAATTTTTCAAGACTCTTTATGATAAAGGTGAATTCACTGAACAACTCTCAAATCAGTACTATGATGAGGAACAGAAAACGTTCCTGGCCGACAGATACATTATAGGCACTTGTCCCCATTGCAGTTATGAAAGAGCATATGGCGATCAATGCGAGAATTGCGGCACTTCTCTCAATGCAACTGATCTTATTAATCCCCGTTCAGCTTTAAGTGGCTCAGTACCTGTATTACGTGAAACAAAGCACTGGTTTCTTCCTCTTGATAAATATGAAGGATGGTTAAGAAAGTGGATACTGGAAGATCATAAAGAAGACTGGAAACCAAATGTTTATGGTCAGTGTAAATCATGGCTGGATACCGGATTGCAACCACGTGCTGTGACAAGAGATTTAGACTGGGGTGTTAAGGTACCTATTGAAGGTGCTGAAAGTAAAGTACTTTATGTTTGGTTTGATGCTCCAATAGGATATATCTCAGCCACCCGTGAATGGGGTGAAATAACAGGAAATGATTGGAAACCATGGTGGAAAGATGAAAGTTCTAAGCTCGTTCACTTTATCGGCAAAGACAATATCGTTTTCCATTGTATAGTATTCCCCGGAATGCTGAAAGCAGAAGGGTCTTATATCCTACCTGATAATGTACCGGCAAATGAATTCCTTAATCTTGAAAATGATAAAATATCAACTTCCCGTAACTGGGCGGTTTGGCTCAATGAGTACCTTGAAGAATTGCCCGGTAAGCAAGATGTACTAAGATATGTTCTCACAGCTAATGCTCCAGAGACAAAAGACAATGATTTTACATGGCGTGATTATCAAACACGTAATAATAGTGAGTTACTCTCAATATTTGGAAATTTTGTGAACCGCACTGTCGTCTTAACTCATAAATATTTCGATGGTAAAGTTCCTCCAATTACATCTCTCGACACTTATGATAAACAAGTACTCGCTGATTTAAAATTATTTCCCGACAAGATTGGATACAGCATTGAGCATTATCGATTCAGAGAAGCTTTGAATGAATTCATGAATCTCGCACGACTTGGAAACAAGTATCTTACAGATACTGAACCATGGAAAAACATAAAGATCAATCCTGAACAGGTAAAAACCACTCTTAACATATCATTACAGATATGTGCTAACCTGGCTATCATGTGTGAACCGTTCATGCCTTTCACAGCAACTAAGCTTTCAAAAATACTTAATTTACCTAATTATAAGTGGGATAAAGCAGGTAGTGAAGATTTACTGACCGAAGGAAATATTCTTAATCAACCTGAGCTACTTTTTGAAAAGATTGAAGATGAAACAATTCAAATCCAAATTCAGAAACTATTTGATACTAAAAAAGCAAATGAAGCTGAAAATGCCGTAATATCTCCTGCAAAGAGCGTCATTGATTTTGAAGATTTCGGTAAAATTGATCTTAGGATAGGAACCATTATAGCTGCAGAAAAAGTTGCCAAAACTAAGAAACTTCTTAAACTGACTATAAACACAGGGATTGATGTACGTACCGTTGTTTCAGGGATAGCAGAATATTATGAACCTGAAAATATCATAGGTCAAAAAGTGACCATCTTAGTAAATCTAGCTTCAAGAAACTTAAAAGGTATTGATTCTCAGGGAATGATATTAATGGCTGAAAACAATGATGGAGAATTGAGTTTTTTAGCTCCTGTTAAACCTTTTAACAACGGCGCAGAAGTACGCTAAACTTTAAACTGAACCAATTAGCAATTTAAATAACCTAAATCAGATAGAGCCAAGGAATTTTTTATTTGATTTAGGTTATTTACTTGACAATCAACGTTTAGACAATTATCCAATTACTTACTTTTGCACAATGCTTATAGTTGACAATACGATAATTTCTGATGATTTAAAGACTTCACATTTTGTTTGCGATCTTACAAAATGCAAAGGAGCATGTTGTGTTGAAGGAGATGCCGGGGCCCCAATTGATGAGGAAGAAATATCCATTCTTGAGGATGAGATCACTAAAATAAAACCCTTTATGCGCTATGAAGGTGTTGAATTAATTGAACATCAAGGAGTATTTGATTTTGATAATGAAGGGCATTATGCAACTCCCCTGGTAAATGCGAAAGAGTGTGCATATGTAGTTTTTGATGAACAGGGAATAGCAATGTGTGCTATTGAAAATGCCTGGAAAGCAGGAAAGACAAAGTTCCGCAAACCCATATCCTGCCACCTTTATCCCATTAGATTAAGCAGATATAAAGATTTTGAAGCAATTAATTACCATCAATGGCATATTTGTAAACCTGCTATGGACAATGGTAAAAAGTTAAGAGTGCCACTTTATATTTTCTTAAAAGTAGCCCTAATAAGAAAGTATGGTGAAGAATATTACAAACAGCTAATCAAGCTGATAGAGGAACACAAGAAGATTGAAAAACATTAGCTTACTAATTGAAGCTATTATACCGCAGTGATGACTTTTGTAGCAGCAAGAGCAGCCAATTCTTTATCAATATGGAACATTCCGGCTTTGTCGTCACCTACTAAATGTATTTTATCAATGATATGATGTACAGTACTCTCTTCTTCAATTTGTTCATTGATATACCATTGTAGAAAATTTCCGGTAGTATAATCCTTTTCATCTAATGTAATAGCATAGATATCATTGATTGACCCGGTAACAAATTCCTCATGTTTTAAAGAATTCTTAAAAATATCAAGTATTGAAGTATATTGAGCATTAGGAAGATCAAGAGCTTGTAATTGTGCGTACCCCCCTCTGTCATTAAGGAATTTTATGAACTTCAGCATGTGTATGCGTTCCTCATCAGATTGCTTATAAAGAAACGAAGCCGTTCCCATATATCCATTGGTTTCGCACCATGAAGCCATAGCCATGTAAAGACGTGAAGAATGTTCTTCAATTTTAATTTGACGATTAATTGCTTCTTCAATTTTTTTTGAGATCATAGAAATACTTTTTAAGAGTTATCATTGATTTTTAAGCGCTTCAGCACCGCTTACAATCTCCAGTATCTCGTTCGTTATGGCTGCCTGACGGGCTTTATTATAGCTAAGCTTCAGCTCTTTTAACAATTCTGTAGCATTATCTGTTGCCTGTGACATAGCAGTCATACGTGCCCCCTGTTCCGAAGCCCATGAATCCAATAGAGCTTTGTATAATTGAGTTCTCAGGATTCTTGGTACAATTGAAATTAAAATCTCATCACGTGATGGATCAAATATATAACTTGTTTGAGATCCATTTGCGCTTTCATCAGATGCAGGTTCAACCGGTAGAAATTGTTCAGTTACTAAGTATTGAACAACTGCATTCTTAAATTGATGATAAACAATAAATATTTTATCGTAAAATTTACGTTTGAATAGGTCTATTAAATGATCTGCAAGCTCCGACACTTTACCAAATGTAAGTTCGTCATAGAGGCTATCATGTGATTCTACCAGTTTATCGGAATACTTACTAAAATATTCCGTTCCTTTACGTCCTATCGTTATATAAGAAATCACTGCAGAGGGATCAGTATGTTTAATTTCTGAAGCAACTACATTGGTTTGTTTTACAACGTTTGCATTAAAAGCACCACATAAACCTCTGTTTGAAGAAAGTACTACGAATAAAATCCTGTTAGTGTTTCTTTTTTCAGTTAAACCATCTGGGAATACAACATCGGTCCCTCCACTCAGTTTTTGAAGCAATGACTGCTGATGCTGAGCAAAAGGACGAAGCTGCAGAATACCTGTTTGAGCCTTCCTGAGTTTTGAAGCAGCTACCATCTTCATTGCACTGGTAATCTGCTGTGTTGATTTAACAGACGCTATACGAATTCTAACTTCTTTTAAGTTGGACATAATGCAATCTTACTTATTTATTTTTCGTACTTGCGTAATTGCTCTTTTGCTGTAGCTTCAAGTTCAGCCTCAACTTCAGGAGTATAGTTACCTTTTTTCAGAGCTTCAAGCAATCCTTGTTTATGTTCACTAAGGTATTGCAAAAATTCTGTCTCAAAATTATGTATTCTTTCTACCGGAACGTTTTGAAGTAATCCTTTTGAACCACAGAAAATAATTGCTACTTGTTGTTCAACAGGCAATGGTGAGTATTGTGGTTGTTTTAGAATTTCAACATTACGGATTCCCTTATCAAGAATAGATTTTGTAACTGCATCAAGATCAGAACCAAACTTAGAAAAGGCTTCAAGTTCCCTGAATTGTGCCTGATCTAATTTCAGAGAACCGGCCACTTTTTTCATTGACTTGATCTGAGCAGTTCCTCCTACTCTGGATACAGAAATACCCACATTAATAGCTGGCCTTATACCCGAGTTAAAGAGGTTAGTTTCAAGAAATATCTGACCGTCAGTAATTGAAATTACATTCGTCGGTATATACGCTGAAACGTCACCAGCTTGTGTTTCAATAATAGGTAGAGCAGTCAAAGAACCTCCACCTTTTACTTTATGCCTGATAGTTTCGGGCAAATCATTCATTGCTGATGCAATTTCATCACTCGAAATGATCTTTGCTGCTCTTTCAAGAAGTCTTGAGTGAAGATAGAATACATCACCAGGGTATGCTTCACGTCCTGGAGGACGGCGAAGTAATAGAGACACTTCGCGATAAGCTACAGCCTGTTTTGATAAGTCATCATAGATAATCAGTGCAGGACGTCCGGTATCTCTAAAGTACTCTCCTATTGCGGCTCCTGCAAATGGAGCATAGAATTGCATTGCTGCCGGGTCACTTGCAGTTGCAACAACCACAACAGTATATTTCATAGCACCTTTAGACTCGAGAGTCTGTACAAGATTGGCAACAGTACTTCCTTTTTGTCCTATGGCAACATATATACAAAAGACAGGTTCACCCTTGTCGTAAAATTCTTTCTGATTAATAATAGTATCAATGGCAATTGCTGACTTACCAGTCTGACGGTCGCCAATAATAAGTTCACGTTGTCCTCTTCCAATAGGGATCATGGCATCAATTGCCTTGATACCAGTCTGAAGTGGCTCATTTACAGGTTGTCTGAAAATTACTCCCGGAGCTTTACGCTCAAGAGGCATCTCGTAACTTTCACCTTCAATCGGGCCCTTGCCGTCAATAGGTTCACCAATAGTGTTGATGATCCTTCCCAGCATACCTTCACTTACCTTAATTGAAGCTATTTCACGGGTTCTCTTTACCTGGTCGCCTTCATTTATTCCGGTACTTTCACCAAGCATTACAACTCCAACATTGTCTTCTTCAAGATTTAGTACAATGCCTTTTACTCCGGTACTTTCAAATTCCACAAGTTCTCCGGCCTGAACATTAAAAAGGCCAAAAATTCTGGCAATACCATCCCCTACCTGCAATACAGTCCCAACTTCTTCAAGTTCTGCTTCTGATTTAAATCCTGCAAGTTGTTGCCGTAATATCGCTGATACTTCACCCGGCTTAATTTCTGCCATATGATTCTATATTTTAATATCCCTTAACGTATGTATTCACTTTAAATTCCTGCTTTAGATCAAGAATTTTCTTCCTTATACTGTCATCAAATTTAAACCCTTCAATCTTAACTATCAAACCTCCTAAAATTTCAGGATCTACTTTTTCTTCCAATAGTATTTCAGACTTTGTCTGCTGTTTTAGTAAGTTGGTGAGTTCTGTCCTGATTGAATCATCCATTGCCACAGCACTGGTAACTCGTGCCACCTTAATTCCTTTTGATTCTCTGTAAATATCAATAAATGCATTTGATATTCCAGTTAAATACTCTTCACGACGTTTTTTAACCAGTATCGCTATAAAAGTCCAGGTAACTATACCAATTTTTTCTTTAAATATCAGATTAAGTATCTTCAGTTTTTTATCACCAAAAATTACTGGACTTTTCAGTAGTAACTTTAGCTCTCTGTTTTCTTCACAAACCCCTGATACCAACCTAACATCATTATAAGTCTCTTCTACCATGCCCTTTTCCTGAGCATATTCAAACAAGGCTGTTGCATAACGAAGATTGATCCTGAAATTATCCATCTCTTAATTGAATTTGATAGTACTTAGAGACTTTTCAACAAATGCTCTATTTTTTGCAGGATCTGAAAGTTCTGTTTCTATAAGTTTTTCAGCAATTTCAACTGAAAGATTTGCAACCTGATTCTTTAAATCAGTAATAGCAGCCATTTTCTCATTTTGTATTCTCTCACGAGCAGATTCCATTATTCGTTCTGCTTCAATAGTAGCTTTATCGCGTGCTTCATCGATAAGTTTTTCTCTAACCTTTCTGGCGTCACGCATCAGAGCATCTCTTTCTTCTTTAGCTTCTTTAAGTAACTTTTCATTTGTGAACTGGAGGTTTTCCATTTCTTTTCTTGCTACTTCAGCCTGATGCAATGACTGTTCAATTGCTTCTTCCCGTTCATTAAGTGCACGCATAACAGGTGGCCATACAAACTTACCGAGAATCCACAATAAAAGCCCGAATGCAACGGTCATCCAAAAGATCAATCCTATACCGGGACTTACTAATTCCATTTTATAATTTTTTTACGTTTATGACAAACAGTAATAATACCGCCTTAACCAACCGTTAAGGCAGTATAATTTTTCTTAAAGAACTACAACAAGCAAACAAATAACGATTGCAAAGAAAGCAACACCTTCAATAAGGGCAGCTGATACAATCATATTTGACCTGATGTCACCTGCTGATTCAGGTTGCCTTGCGATGGACTCAAGAGCTCCACGGCCAATGTTACCGATACCAATACCGGCTCCAATTGCTGCAATCCCTGCTCCAACTGATGCACCTGCTTTAGCTATAGGAGCCAGGTCATTTGCAATTTGCAGAAGTAACGTTAATAGTGTCATATTAATTATATTTAAAGGTTATGATAATTTTCTGTTAGGCAGGTAATTCTTTGTGCTCATGTTCTTCTGTAGCCATCCCAAAGTATAATGCTGATAACATGGTGAATACATAAGCCTGAATAAATGCAACTAATAATTCAAGTAAGCTAATAAAGATTGAAAAGAAGATTGAAACCGGACTTACTCCATAAGCAAGAACAGTATTCATTTGTCCAAAAATAAAGATCAGGGCAACAAAGCCAAGTACAATAATATGGCCTGCAGCTATATTGGCAAAGAGACGGACCATCAATACAAATGGTTTGATAAAAACGCCTGCAAGTTCAATAACCGGTATCAATGGAATTGGAAACTTTAACCACCATGGAATTCCGGGGGGATTAAAAATATGTATCCAATAATTTTTATTGGCTTTAGCGAGAATTATAATAAAAGTAAATGAAGCCAGAACTAAGGTTACTGCTATATTACCGGTAACATTTGCTCCACCGGGGAAAAAAGGAACTAAGCCTATTAAATTGCTAAAGAAAATAAAAAAGAATGTAGTCAATAAAAAAGGCATGTACTTATTGTAATGCTTTCCAATTGATGGCCTGGCAACATCATCACGAATAAAAAGAATCAGTGGTTCCAAAATACTCTGAATACCTTTTGGTGCATGACCGGCATTTTTTATGTATGCTCTCGACACTGTGAAGAAAATAATCAGCATCAGGATAGAACTGATAAAAATACCCATAACTGTCTTTGTAATTGACAAATCAATAGGTTTTTTAGCACTCTGATCTGTTTCCATGGTGCCCGGCAATACCTTTACAATTTTCCCTTTGTTCGAATTTCTTTCAGTTTCAAGCTTGTATCCCTGATAACTGGCAAAACCATGTTCAAATCTTGATGAAGAAAACGTTATTAGTTTACCATTGTCTATGATAATAATAGGCAGTGGAATAACAATATGGTGACTACCAACTGTAGCGATATGCCATTCGTGCGTATCAACAATATGATCTATAATAAGGTGACCCGCATTGAAAGCTTCTTCATGACTGGTAGTTGTTGGTTCGTGCTTCTGCATTCCGTTCTCTTCAGGAACAGCTGACCAACCTAGCAAAACGCTGAAAATGAATATAAATGATAAAATAATATTTCTCATTCCAAAAACCGGATTAGGATTTATCAAAATTACTCCCGGGGTTGCAATATTAAGACTTTTTTTGATGAATTTACAAGTGCAGCCCTAAATACTTATCGTATAAAAATGTATGTTTGTTGCTTAGATAATCTGAAAAATTACCAAACTCAACTAACAACAAAATCCCTCACTTGTTCTTGAGTTCAAGGATTAGAAAAATATTTTAATTGAAATAAGTCACTCTTAATCAATACTTGTCTATGATCATTAATGAAAATGATCTTCATTTTATGAAGTTGGCTTATGCTGAAGCCGTCAAGGCTTTTGAGAAGGATGAAGTTCCTGTTGGTGCAGTGATTGTTTCAAACAGTAAAGTGATAGGCCGTGGTCATAATTTATCAGAGACATTAAACGATGCTACCGCTCATGCTGAAATGCTCTCATTTACAGCAGCAACAAATCATATTGGAGGCAAGTACTTAAATGATTGTACTCTTTTTGTTACCGTTGAACCATGTGCAATGTGCGCTGCAGCAGCCTTTTGGGTTCAACTGGGAAGGCTTGTATACGCAACTTCAGATCCTAAGAGAGGCTATACCACCATTAGTAATAAGCTTTTGCATCCTAAAACTGTTGTTGAAAGCGGATTAATGGCTGATGAGTGTCAAAAGTTAATGACTGATTTCTTTAAGAAGAAGAGGAGTTAAAGAAACTCCCTCTTACAACCTCCAATATCTTCTGAATATCAGCAGGTTGTTACCTGCCCGAAGTCCATAATTTATATTTGATAAAATCCGTAGTTAATGTCTCCGGGAGATAGTTAAAGTAGTGCTTTATTGTATTCCCATATACATCCTATATACCCCCTATATACATCCCATATACCCTCCATATACGTTTTATGTATACAGGGGCTATTAGAGATCAGTTTGTGATTTATACAGGCACTTAATTAATCTTCAATTTAATGTGATATATAAAAGATCATCCTCAAGTTGTTGTTAATAACCAGTGCAACAAAAAAAAGGCTGTCCTTTTGAGACAGCCCCTTGATTTTGAGAAGATTAATTTTAGAACACTAGACAGCGGCTAAAACTTCTTCAAGTTTTTTAGTAAGATCATCTCCACGAAGATCACGCCCTATAATTACTCCATTTTTGTCGAGAAGTACATTCGAAGGGATCGACATAATGCCATAAGCTTTACTTACTGCATTGTTCCAATATTGTAAATCTGATACTTGCAGCCAGGTAAGGTTATCATCGTTGATTGCTTTTTTCCAGCTTTCCATATCTTTATCAAGTGAAACTCCAAGAATATCAAAACCTTTATCATGAAATTTGCGGTATGCAGCAACAACATTTGGGTTCTCTCTTCTGCAAGGACCACACCATGAAGCCCAAAAATCTATCAGCACAATGTTACCTTTTAAGGATGACAATGTAACAGGTTTCCCTTCCGGGTCATTCATTGTAAAATCAGGAGCTTGTTTTCCTATCTCAACACTTTCAAGAATAGCTATGCGGTCATTTAGCATCTTTGAAAATGGTGATTCCTTAACTTTAGTATCCAAACCTGTCATGATTTGCTTCAATTCGGCAAGATTTAGCTCATAAGAATGACGCATGGCAATGTAAGGAGCCACATAAGAAGTAGGATTTTCTTTGATAAAGTTTAATAAGTTTGATTTATGATCAGCATCAAGTTTATCTAACTGGGTTTCCAGCTCTTTAGCTTTCAGGGAGTCTTTATTTCTTGTTGCCTCATTATATTGAGTATAAAATCCGATTTGTGCTGATTGATACTCATCCATTGACTTTAAGTACTTTCTGTACTCTACATCTGAACCTGATCCGGTAACTTCAGGTTTATTGGTACTATCGATATTAAATTTGATGCTTATTTCTGATGGTTCGTTAAAGAAACTAACAAAACGCGATTCATCTATACCAATATAATAAATATCAGGAGAATCAATGGTTCCTTTAAATTTGAATTCACCATTCTTTACTTCTGCGGTATCCAGAATTTGAAACTTACCATCTGTATTTTTTTGCAGATAAACCTTTTCAGGAGCTTTTCCATCTATTTTGCCGCTGATAAGAAATTCATTGCTTTTACGTGAATTACAAGCTGATAAGGAGATAATCAATGTTAAAAACAAGATCAGGTTCTTCATAATTGTAGTTTTAGATTTCAAAAATAGTATTTTAACAGTTTGGAGGATCAAAATTAATTATTTAGTTCTCTGCATAAATAGATATTCAATGATCACAATAAGGAAGACTGTAACAACAGTGCTCAATATCATTCGAATAAGGATCATTAAAATTTCTGAAAAGTAGAAAGACTCCAGTATGCTGATAGCAAATTGATGTATTAATATTAAAAACAGTGAATAAATAACAAACCATCGGGTCCCCATATCACTGATTCCCGGATTCAAATGTTCTTCGTATTCAGCCGGAGCGCCAACTCCCCTGATTATTACCGGACGCATGAAGGCCATTAATACCGTTGCTGCAGCATGTAATCCGGTTGAGTTACTAAATACATCTATTGATAAGCCAAGTAAGAATGCAGAAATTAATAATAGCCAGCCGGGAACCTGAAATGGAAGCAGGAGGATAAATAATGTATACAGAGGAGGATTAATAAATCCACCAAGATTGATGTTATCAATTATCAGAACTTGTATTGCAACCAGCAATATGAATCTGCCAAACAAAAATGGGTACGACTTATTCATCGATTACTTGTTTACTTAACTCAACCTGTTCTTCTCTGTAAAGATTCCCAACAATATACACATACATCAGACTATTAAAGTCGGCTGACCACACAAAATCAATATCATGAAAATGTTCACCTTCTCTGTCTCTGACTGATATAACCTTGCCAACCATGATACCTTCGGGGAATATATGACTGAAGCCACTTGTGTATATTGAATCTCCTTTCATCACTTTAACGTGCACCGGAATATCGGTAAGTGAGCCTATATTAGGATTATTACCTTGCCAGGTAATAGTTCCCATTTGATTCAGTCGCTTTATTCGTGCACTAATCTTTGAATGCTTGTTTAATAATGACATTACCCAGCAAAAGTTTTCGGATACATTAACAACAGTACCCACAATTCCCTGTGGATTAATGACTGCCATATCGGGCTTAATTCCATGGCGGCTACCCTTATTAAGCATAATATAGTTATTCCTGTTATTGGTAGAATTACTAATTACTTTGGCTACCTGGTATGTGTAAGTTTGCCTGTTTAAGGTGTCGACAAGTTGTGTTGAAATGGTATCAGTAGTTAGCTGTCCCTGTTTCAAACTTTGCCATAGCATAGCATTTTCAGCAGCTAAACGATCATTCTCTTTTTTCAGATTAAAATATCCGGTAATTGATGAATAAGTATCATAAACTTTACCGGTAAAAGAATCAGTCATATTAGTAATAACTGCTCTTTGATAGTAACTTTTATTAACCAGCAGAGTAATAGAAAGAATTTCCAGCACTAGAAAGAGGAAGAAAAAGTTGTGCTTCCAAATAAATGCCAGTATATATCGCATACTTGTTTAGTGAACCTAAAAGGCTTATTTAATAAGGAAAGTAAATTTATTAAAATTCTTAAGTGCAATACCTGTTCCTCTGGCAACTGCTCTCAAAGGATCATCAGCAACATGAACAGGGAGTTTGGTCTTTAAATGTAATCTCTTATCCAAGCCTCTCAGCATTGAGCCACCACCTGCCAGGTAAATGCCTGTGCGATATATATCCGCTGATAATTCAGGGGGCGTCATTTCA
The DNA here is from genome assembly GCA_050259095.1 of Omnitrophica WOR_2 bacterium. GTDB lineage: Bacteria > Bacteroidota > Bacteroidia > Bacteroidales > Lentimicrobiaceae > Lentimicrobium. The sequence goes on from JBLMZZ010000148.1 coordinate 11,819, forward strand.
AGTGCATTTAACACAGCCGCTTCTATTTTACTTATTGACTTATCCAAACAATGAGCAATTTCACTGTAATTAACATAAATCTCCTTTGGAATACCTGTAAGCATATCTCTTCCATGTACAGGATATTCAGCAGGTGGGTTATCGAGTTCGGTTATTGCTGCTCCAACATTTATCTTAATTGCTTCAGCTGTTCTCTCACCTATATTGATATTATGCTGTTTACGCATGTATTCTTCAATATCGTTGTTGAAATCATCACCTGCAATTCTGATAGATTTGTTATTAACAATACCACCCAATGCAATAACAGCTATTTCGCTGGTACCACCTCCGATGTCGATGATCATGTTGCCTGTTGGTTCAAGAACATCAATACCAATTCCGATTGCAGCGGCCATAGGTTCGTGAATAAGCTTCACTTCTTTAGCTCCTGCCTGTTCAGCTGAATCTTTAACTGCACGTTCTTCAACTTCAGTAATACCTGATGGGATGCAAATTACCATTTTAAGTGCTGGTGGAAAAAGACTCCTTGTAGGACCAGTCATCTTAATCAGTTCTCTGATCATATATTCGGCTGATTGAAAATCAGCAATAACGCCATCGCGTAAAGGACGAATTGTTTTAATATTTTCGTGAGTCTTGCCATGCATCATCATGGCTCTTTTGCCAACCGCTATGATCTTACCTGTATTTCGTTCTATTGCAATGATTGAAGGTTCATCAACAACTACCTTGTCATTATAAATTATAATGGTGTTGGCAGTGCCAAGATCCATTGCAATCTCTTTAGTCATGAAGGAGAAAAGTCCCATTTTATTTATTTTATTTCAATGAATTGATGATAAATAATAAATTAGTGTTTAAAGTGACGAATACCGGTAAAAACCATACTAACATTGTTGTTATTACAATATTCAATAGTTTCCTTGTCTCTTACTGATCCACCGGGTTGAATAACTGCACTGATACCGGCTTTATGTGCTATTTCAATAGAATCAGCAAAAGGGAAAAAAGCATCTGAGGCCATTACCGCTCCATTTAAGTCAAAACCAAATGAATTAGCTTTTATAATAGCCTGCTTTAATGCATCCACTCTTGAAGTTTGACCTATGCCACTTGCAAACAACTGTTTACCTTTAGCAAGCACAATTGCATTTGATTTACTGTGCTTAACTAAAATATTGGCAAAAAGCAGATCTTCCATTTGTTGGGTGTCAGGTTCTTTATAGGTAATCACTCTCAAATCTTCATTTGTTTCAGTTTTTAAGTCCTTATCCTGAAGTAGCACACCATTTAGTATGTTTCGGAATTGTTGAGCCTGAAAATCAAATGATTTAGCCTGCAAAATTATTCTATTTTTCTTACTTGAGAGTATTTCAAGAACACTTTTTTCATAATCGGGTGCAAGTATTATTTCAAAGAATATCTTATTTATCTCTTCAGCAGTGATAATGTCAATTGGGGTATTACTAATTAACACTCCTCCATAAGCTGAAAGAGGGTCGGCATCAAGTGCAGC
>JBLMZZ010000149.1:0-11955 GCA_050259095.1 Omnitrophica WOR_2 bacterium
GGGATTCCTTCTGTAATACACACAATTACCTTTATACCGGCGTCAGCTGCTTCCATAATAGCATCGGCAGCAAATGAAGGAGGCACAAAAATTATGGAAACATCAGCTCCTGTTTGCTTAACAGCATCAGATACTGTATTAAAAACAGGCTTATCGAGATGTGTTGTACCACCTTTTCCGGGGGTAATACCACCTACAACGTTTGTTCCATATTCAATCATTTGCTTTGCATGAAAGGTTCCTTCTGTTCCTGTGAAACCCTGTACAATTACTTTTGAATTCTTGTTGACCAAAATGCTCATGACTTGTTTTAGCTTAAGTAGATAAAATATAACCCGTAAAAAGTCAAAATTCGTTATTTTTGTTCACATATTGGATGCTTTTTATGAAATTATTCATGTTATATAAGCATTAAAATCTGAACGCTATGAATATGAGCTACTTGTCATCAAACGAAACCATATGTGCCATCTCAACAGCACCCGGAATGGGAGCTATAGCCGTGATCAGGCTTTCAGGTGAAAACTCAATTGGACTAATAAATCAACTTTTTAAACCCAATACTGATAAAGAACCGGTAATTAATCTTGCGGCACATACAGCAGTACTCGGACGAATATTTGATAATGATGAATTACTTGATGAAGTAGTTGTTACCCTCTTCAGGCAACCCAACAGTTATACCGGACAGAACATTGTTGAGATCTCTTGCCACGGGTCAGTTTACATTCAACAGAAGTTATTGGAATTACTCATAAAGTCTGGTGCACGACTTGCACAACCCGGTGAATTTACCTTCAGAGCATTTATGAATGGTAAAATGGACCTCTCACAGGCAGAAGCTGTTGCTGATCTGGTTGCTTCAAATTCCGATGCATCACATCAAATGGCATTAAAGCAAATGCGCGGTGGCTTTTCAAGCAAAATAGCTGAATTAAGAGCTCGTCTCGTCCACTTTGCTTCACTCATCGAGCTTGAACTTGACTTTAGCGAAGAAGATGTTGAGTTTGTTAACCGTGACGAGTTAAAGAAACTTCTTAAGGCCATTCATCATGAAATTGAAGCTCTAAAAAGCTCATTTGCACTTGGTAATGTAATGAAACAAGGGATTCCGGTTGCCATTGCCGGTAAACCAAATGTTGGGAAATCGACTTTACTCAATGCTCTTCTTAACGAAGAAAGAGCCCTGGTTTCTGAAATCCCGGGCACTACTCGAGATGCTATTGAAGATACCATTAACATTAATGGTGTCAATTTCAGGTTTATTGACACAGCCGGTTTGCGCGATACCGAAGATTATATTGAGAGCATGGGCATAGGCCGAACTTACGAGAAATTAAATCAGGCCTGGATTGTACTCTATGTTTTTGATATAAACGAGACTTCAGAAGAAGAAATAGATGAAGCCATTTCAGATATCCGCCAGCAATTACAAGACCCCAAGAAAACTATTATTCCGGTAGCCAATAAAACCGACATGCTGCTTGAGGCACCTCATAGCTTTCAACGACTGGTGGAGCTCGACACCCTTTTTGTATCGGCCAAACGCAACGAAAACATCAACCTCATCACCGAAAGACTTCTGAGTGCAGTTCAGATAAACGAAATGAACGATCAGACTATCGTATATAATTTAAGGCATTTCGAAGCCCTTAACCATGCTGCTCATGCCATTGATGCCGTATGCAACGGCTTCAAAAAGAACATCCCCTCCGATCTTATAGCAACCGATATCAGGCAAGCCCTCTATCACCTTGGCACCATAACAGGTGAAGTAACCAACGATGAGATTTTAGGCAATATCTTTAGTAAGTTTTGCATTGGGAAGTGAAAATCCTGCCTTCGTTTCATAAATGCTTGCCTATATTGCTCAATTGTTGACCACAAATCAGGTAACAGTCTGGAGAGAGTTTGCTAAATACATATGCTCGTCACACTCTTGTACCGACAAGAAAATAAAAGGATTAGTTTATTAATGTATAGCTAATGTTTACAATCATTTCAAAGCAATTAGAGAGCAGTACTGCTTAACTAATAGTCAAATCTTTTTGGAAATCGCTGTAAAAATCCTTAATTTAGAGCAAATTATTTTTATATGTGTGCAACCATACATTCTAAATAAGGGCGTATATAATTTGCGGAAATGATTAATTAACTTAACAATTTTTCATATGCAAGATTCAAACGACAATTCAACAAACCAAAATTTATCTCATTGGTGGAGAAGGGGTTTAGTTATTATTCTTCTCTTCGAATTTGCAGTACTCATTTGGGTTACCACCGGTAACTATTATAGAAAATCACAGCCACCTGTACCTGAAAAAGTTATAGATAATTCTGGCATGGTTGTATTCACAGGAAATGATATTAAGGCAGGGCAACAGATCTTTCTCAAGAAAGCATTAATGAATAATGGAAGCGTCTGGGGCCATGGTGCGTACTTGGGTCCCGATTTTTCTGCCCGGTATTTACATAATCTTGCTCTTGATGTCAGAAATTTTATTGCCCTTGAAAAATATAAAACCACTTTTTCCAACCTTACAGCGGATCAAAAAGAATCCCTTATAGGTTTAACCCGCGACTTTATGGCCAGCAATCGTTTTAACCATGAAAGTCGAAATTTAATATTCACAGAACCTGAAAAGAAATCTTTTAATGACCAAATTTCCTTTTGGAAAGATTATCTTCAAAACCCTGCTGCAAACCGCGGATTGTCAAATACATTAATAGTTGACCAGGAAGAACTAAGACAACTGACTTCATTTTTTGCATGGGCTGCATGGGCAACTGCTGCAAATGTGCCTGGGAAAACCTACTCGTATACAAATAATTTTCCTTATGAACCTCTCATAAGAAATGGACCTTCAAGCGCTGCAATATTGTGGAGTGCTTTGAGTCTTATCACCCTGTTAGCGGGTATTGCACTAATATTGTTTTTCTTTGGTCGTTTCAATTATCTTGGATGGAAAGAAGGAAGAGATTTGCTTCAACCTCAAATGGTAGCCGGTAAACCAACAGCAATGGAACGAGCCTCCATTAAATTTTTCGTGGTGGCCATTTTACTTCTTTTGTTTCAAACCTTTGCCGGTGGCGCAATGGCTCATTATTTTGCTGACACGAAAGGATTCTTCGGATTCGATTTATCATCAATATTACCATCAAACATTCTTCGTTCATGGCATCTGCAGTCAGCTATTCTTTGGATTGCCACAGCTTATATTGGAGGAGGTCTATTTGTTTCATCCTTATTATCAAGGCGGGAACCTAAAGGACAGGTTCCATTGATAAATTTCTTATTTATTGCACTTGCAATCCTATTAGTTGGAAGCCTTCTTGGAGAATATTTAGGTGCAAAAAACTTATTGAATAAGATTTGGTTTTGGTTTGGTAACCAAGGATGGGAATATCTTGAAATTGGCCGTGGTTGGCAATTTTTAATGGCTGTTGGTCTTATCTTATGGGCATTTATTCTTTATAGATCAGTAAGACCTTCCAACAAGGAACCTGAAGGACGAGAATTGAAAACAATCTTTTTGTTGGCTGCATTTGCCATTCCGTTCTTTTATATTCCTGCCTTTTTCTTTAGTTCTTCTACCAATTTTTCAACTGTTGATACATGGCGGTTTTGGATAATCCATCTATGGGTTGAAGGCTTTTTTGAAGTGTTTGCGACTGTTATGGTGGCTATTATGTTGTATAGACTTGGTCTGGTAGCAAAACCAACTGCCACGCGTATAATTTATCTGGATGCTGTTTTATTCCTGGGTGCAGGTATATTAGGGACAGGTCATCATTGGTATTGGAATGGTCAAACAGTTGCCTCTATGGCTATTTCCGCTTCTTTTTCGGCAATGGAAGTAGTTCCATTGGTTCTGCTAACTCTTGAAGCATCGGGCTTTGTCCGGCTAATGCGCACAAGGACAGACGAAAAAGGAAACAAAATTGATTTTCCTCACAAATGGACATTTTATTTTTTAATTGCTGTTGGTGTATGGAATTTTATTGGAGCCGGAATATTGGGGTTTTTAATTAATCTTCCTGTAATCAGCTATTATGAAACAGGCACAAACCTTACTCCAAACCATGGTCATGCAGCTTTAATGGGCGTGTTTGGAATGCTTGGAATAGCTTTTCTCGTTTTTGCAATACGACAGATTTCTTCTCTCGAACATTGGAAAAGAATTGAAAAGTATGTAAAAATCTCATTTTGGGGACTGAATATAGGCCTTGCAGGAATGGTTGTTTTGCAGCTTTTCCCAAGCGGTGTTCTGCAATTATTGGATGTAATTAACAATGGTTACTGGCATGCACGTAGCCTCGAATTCTCGGGACAGCAACATATTATCAATCTTGCATGGCTAAGATTGCCTGCCGACATACTTTTTATGATTGCCGGAGTACTGCCACTTTTAATTGCTGTGATCTCTACTTACTTCAATATGAGAAAATCAGCAAAGGTGATTGTTAATTCGAAGAATTGAGCGTTACATTAGCTCCTATGTTGGTTTAACTACCAACGAAATTCCGCAGCGGTGAAAATATCCGCTGCGGAATTTATGTAATACAATTTCTACCAGCGTTTATGTAACTTATTTTGAAAAATATATAAAATATACTTTCGTGAATCCCTGTAATTTACATGTCTTAATAGGATAACGATATTATGAACGATATTTTAAAAACTGCCAAAAACTGCCGTCATTATGCAATGTGCAAAATCGATTTTCTTGGTAGCGGCGTATGTTCTTCAGGCTTGAAAAAACATTTCGTAAGTTTCTATCCCCAGGGAAGAATGATACTCTATGAAGCACTTGCTGAAAACAAAATTTCAGTGACTGAAAAATGCGTTGAAATTGCAGATAGTTGTGACTTATGCGGCAAATGTGATTACCAGTGTTACTTTTTAAATGAGATGCGTCCGACAAAAGTGATGGCTGCATTAAAAAAGCATGTAAAGGATTTTATTGATAATGGCGGGAAAATTAAACCTGCACAAGATGACGCTATTCTCAAAGAAATAAGAGAAATTGTAGGGTACGATTGGGCAACAAATGACGAGGGAATTACAGTTACTTATTCTCATGACCTTAGTGCAATTTCTGAGCCCAAAATGCCTGATTATGTTGTAATGCCAAATACAAAGGAAGAAGTTGCATCCCTTGTTAAACTTTGTAAGAAATATAATCTTCCTTTTACCTTACGTGGAAATGGTCAGAATCTCCTTGGATTTGCTGTAAATAAAGGAGTCATTATCGATCTTAACAGGATGAAAACAATCGAGTTTGATGAGAAGAACTGGATTGTAAAAGTGGGACCGGGAGTAGCAGCATTTGAGCTTCAAAAACAAGCTCAGAAAAGAGGTTATAGAATTAATGCAGCTGAACCGGCAGCTCTTGTTTGTGCCAATATCATGTGTTCAGGTATAATGTCCACCTTTTCAACAACGTATGGTATTAATGCCGACAATTTTACTGATGCTGAATTTGTTGATAATGATGGTTCGTTTTTCAATTTAAATGATACTTCTTCTCCTAATCTTTATTCTTATAAAAATCTACAGCATAAAACTTCACCGGGTATTTGTGTATCGGCAAACATCAAACTGCATCCTGTTACCGATGACGAGACAGGTATCCTGGTACCCTTTCAAACGCTTGATGGTGCACTCGAATTTATTAAAGACTGTGCAGTAAGGCATATTGGGTTGGCATTAGGAATTGTTGGACCTGAATATATTTCCACATTTCTGGCTTCTACTAAAAAACTAGCTGCCGAGATAAAAGATGTTTTCATAAACAAATTAGAGATCCCTTATCTTGTTGTGGTGATTGGAGATAAATTTGCAATCAGCACCATTCGTCAAATGGGATTCCCTTTCTTCGACCAGCGTATGTTTAAAGCACTTTACCTCGGATTACCTGCTTTAAAATCAGCTCAATGGCTTAATCTGGTAAAAGAACTTTCAGATGATGAACCTTACTCCTATTTGCGGATTAAAAGCTTCGCAGAACTTCTGGAAACAGCACTTGCTCCTTCTCCTGAATTGTATTCAAAAGAAATTGATCCTGACCTTAGTCCATTCTTTGAAAGATTATTCTCACGTGAGGAAATTACTGACCTGGTGTGGCTGAATATGTTTAGGGTAATGAGCACTCGTTTAGGCCGCAAGAAGCCTTTCTTACCTATCCTTATTTACTTACCCATTGATGTTGGTTTAATCAACGAACTGAATAATAAGTTCAGGCTTATCGCCGAAAAGTATCAGATTGACAATGACTTCGGTTTTATCACTCCTATAGATAATGGGAAGAGATGCATTTTCGAATATGACTACTTTTATGACTATAATGATCCTGATGAGATCCATAGGATTCGTCAGGCTGCCACTGAAGCAAATAATATGGTTGATGAGTATTCAGTTAAAACAGGCACTGTGAAAGGGCATCCTTACGTATTATACCAGGGTTTTAGCAGAAAAGAGAACTTATTATATTCATAAATCAAGAACATTTCGTTGTGATAGTGAAAAAAAAACCAACAATAGCCTTAACCGGAGCAACAGGCTTTTTAGGTAGCCACCTGATGGCTTCAATGCTTTCTGCTGGTTATAAAATCATTGTGCTTGGTCGCCCGGATAAAAAAGGAACTTTACAGGAAAGAATCAACAAACTCTTAAGATGGTTCGGTATTGAAGTATTTGCGGGACAATTAGAGTTAGTGGATATTGACTTTTTAAAGCCTCTGCTTGGCTTAACGGAAGAGGATTACGAAAACTTATGTACTGTCACTGATCAGATTATTCACTGTGCTTCAGACACAAGTTTTGCTGAACGAAAGCGTGATATTGTTTTTAAATCCAATGTTTTCAGCCTGGAAGCTATCCTTGAATTTGCAGCAAACAGCAATGTGCAATTCTTTCACTATATAAGTACCGCCTATGTTGCAGGAACGAATGAGATTATTAGCAAAGAAAGAATTTCTTCGGCAACTGATTTCCTGAATGTTTATGAAGAAAGCAAGGCACAGGCGGAAAGCTTAATTTCTGAATTTTGCGAAAAGAATGAAATACCATGTACAATAATTCGTCCTTCAATTGTTTACGGTGATTCGCATACAGGCCGTTCATTGCGTTTTAACGCTTTGTATTTCCCAATTCAATCAGTAAAATATATCCGGGAAATTTATCTGAATGATATACTGAATCATGGCGGGAAGAAATCCTCACAATATGGAATTTTCATTGATGATGAAGGTTATCTTTTTTTACCTCTCAGAATATATTTGCCTCAGAAAGGTGCCCTAAACCTCATTCCGGTTGACTATTTTGTTAATGCTACAATGAAGATAATTGCCAATGCATCTTCTTCAGGAATTTATCATTTAACGAATGTATCCTATACAAAGCTGGAAACCATTTCCATTTATAATGAACAATTTTTGAAGATAAAAGGGGTTGAGATTATCTATGGTAAATCATCAGACAATGTTTTACGCAATCCTGCTGAAGAATTGTTCGATCGTTTTATGGAACCTTACCGCCCCTATCTGTCGGATAACAGGATTTTCGAGAGAGTGAATACTGACTTGATTACCGAAAATTTACAACCACCCGAATTTACCTATGGAATATTCAAGAACTGCATGGAATATGCCATTCGTGTTAATTGGGGGGAATCGATTTTTGCAGAAGTAAATGTGAAAAACGAACAAAATCAAATGCTTCCTGACTATGGCTAAAGTACTGCTTATTAACTCTAATAGGTTTAAGCATCCCTGGCCGGTAATTCCTTTCGGCCTTTGTTATATAGCGACATTTCTCGAAGAACAAGGTAGTCACAATGTCTCTTTCCTCGATTTGTGTTTTTCTACCGATTGTAATAAAGACATACAAAAAGCAATTAGGGATTTCGGCCCTGATGTGATTGGTATCAGCATTAGAAACATTGATGATACAGGAGGTTATGATACTCAATTTTTGTTGGAAGATGTTAAAAATGATGTCATTAATTATGTCAAAAAAGAATTCTCAGGTCCAATAGTTATTGGAGGTCCTTCTGTTGGTATCAGTGGCAGGGAGATGCTTGATTATTTCGACCTAGAATCTGCAATACGTGGTGATGGTGAAGCTGCTATGCTTGAATTCGTGAATCGTGTTGAAAACCATCAACCTTTGGACGGATTAAAAGGCTTGATCATTCGAAGGGATCAAACTATTATTCAGGACAATGCACCTTTCCGCCTGCAGGAGTTAAACTCAATACCTTTCCCTAAACCACTTCGTTATTTAGATATTGACCGGTATCATCGCTTTGGATCTCCCATCCAGATACAGACCAAGCGGGGCTGTGCATTAAGCTGCTCTTATTGCACCTACAATAATATTGAAGGAAAACAATACCGCTTAATAAATCCAAAGCGTGTAGCAGAAGAGATTGAAATTCTTGTGAAAGAAACAGGTATTAATCATGTTGAATTAGCTGACAGCATTTTCAATATTCCTCTCAATCATGCCAAAGAAGTTTTGAGGGAAGTAATTGGTAAACATCTAAACCTCAAGCTGCATACAATGGGACTTTCTCCTGCAGCTATTGATGAAGAACTTCTTGACCTCATGAAACAGGCCGGTTTTAATGAAGTGGACATTGGCGCTGAGTCGGCATGCGATGAAGTGCTTGAAAGTCTGGCCAAAAATTTTAAACGCACAGATGTTATAAGCACTGCAAATCTTCTAAAGAAGAAAAAGATCCCTGCCACCTGGTTTATTATGCTTGGTGCACCGGTTGAAACAAGGGAAACTGTCCTTGAAACATTGAATACAATGGGCCGACTTGCATCAAAATGGGATTTAGTATTTATATCTACAGGTGTTCGTGTTTACAATGGATCTCCCCTTGCCGAAGTTATCAGAAAACAGGATATCCGTTGTACAAGTGACAATTTTCTGCATCCGGTAAAAATTGAACCAAAGGGAATAGCTTTGGCTGATATTCACACAATCGCGAAGCACTACTCTTTCAAATACCCAAACTTCTATTTCTACGAAAAGGAGCATATTGTTCCCGGTTGGATTCTTATGCTGGGCAATCTAGTGTTAAAAGCACTTCATTCACGACAACCTGTTTGGCGTTTACTGGTCCTTCTAAAAAGAATTGAGTGGTTTTTGGGAATTGGACTGATCAAAAGAGGTATATATGAACTAAAAACCTTTACAAATAATAAGAAAGGCCGAATAACCAACAACTTTTCCCTCATCACACAAAAATAAACTATATTCAAAATATCAAAATGCAGAAAATCCCTGAAGAAATATACAGTTTAATAGATAATGATATTTATGATTTGGAAGGAGAAAAGTGGTGGCAATCAGACTTTTCACTTAATCTGATAAGAACGATAATTAATCCTTCACGTGTAAATTATTCAAAAAAGACACTCGAAACAATCAAACTAAATGCCGGGAAATTAAAGGCTCTTGAAGTTGGTTGTGGAGGAGGAATATTATCTGAGGAAATTGCTAAAATGGGATTCATTACTACCGGCATTGACCCATCAGAGCAGTCATTGAAGAGTGCTATTAAACATGCAAGCGATAATAACCTGAAGATAACCTATGAAAAGGGATACGGCGAAAACCTGCCATTTCAGAATGATTCCTTCGATGTAGTCTTTTGTTGCGATGTACTCGAACATGTACGCGACTTACCAAAAGTAATTTCTGAAGTTTCGCGTGTATTGAAAGAGGGCGGCATTTTCATTTATGACACTTTCAATCGCACATATATCAGCAAAATAGCGGCTATAAAAGTACTGCAGGACTGGAAAAGATGGGCCCTTTTGCCTCCTAACTTGCATGTTTGGGAAATGTTTATCAAACCTGAGGAGATAAGGCATTTATTAATTGAAAATCAATTGGATTGGATAGAACATCGGGGAATTAAGCCAAATGTCTCTTATCTGAAGATGCTTAACTATCTCCACAAAAAAGCAATTGGGAATTTGAGCAATGAACAATTTGGTGAAAAATTCAAAATGATAGAAAGCCGTAGTACGGAACTTATGTATATAGGACACGCCATCAAAAGGACTAATTCCGATGCAGGTAATTATCTCTAGCTTAACAATGAATTATTACTATAACATCATAACGTGTCATAAAAAGGATAAAAAGTGTTATATTTGCATCCTATAAGACACATTATATGAAATCAGCACCGGTAATATTACCCAAAAACCTGAAAGTTTTAGAGGAGCTGGGACAGAATATTCAGCTCGCTCGTTTACGCAGAAAGTTTAGTGCAGAACAAATTGCCGAACGAGCAGGTATTAGTAGAAAGACAGTTTACAACATAGAGCAAGGAAGTGCAACAGTTGCAATTGGAAGTTATTTGCAAGTTCTTTTTGTGCTTGGTCTTGAGAAAGACCTTTCATTGGTTGCAGCATCCGATCCATTAGGAAGAAAACTACAGGATGCCGGTATTATCACAGGTAAACGTGCTCCGAAAAAATCAAACTGATGAAGAAAGACGAAACTACTATATGGGTATATGCCGATTGGGCACCGCTGGAGGAACCACAACTGATGGGAATACTCACAGCCCAACATTTAAGGGGAAAGGAGATTTTTTCATTTGAATATAATGATACCTGGCCGAATGCTAATCAACCCATCCTTTATTTAGACCCTAATCTTGGACTATACAGAGGAAAACAATATTTGCCTGAAGGGAAAAGTAATTTCGGAGTATTTTTGGATTCAGCCCCTGATCGTTGGGGAAGGTTATTGATGCGTCGAAGAGAATCATTGCAAGCTAAGTTAGAAAGTCGTCAAGAAAAAACGCTATTTGAAAGTGACTATTTATTGGGAGTCTATGACGGACATCGTATGGGAGGCATACGTTTTAAATTGGAGCAGGATGGTGAATTCATGAATAACCAAAAGAAAATGGCCACTCCACCCTGGACATCTCTTCGCGAATTGGAACATGCCAGTTTACAATTAGAAAGAGACGATGCTATCCTTGATCCAGAATACGCCAAATGGTTGAACATGCTTATTGACCCAGGCTCTTCATTGGGTGGTGCAAGGCCAAAAGCTGGGGTAATAGATGAAAACGGAGACCTTTGGATTGCAAAATTTCCAAGCACCAGAGATGATAAAAACACAGGTGCTTGGGAAATGGTAATACATCAATTAGCAAAAGATTGTGGAATTAATGTTCCGGAAGCACAATTACTTCAATTTTCCGGTAAACACCATACGTTTTTATCTAAGCGTTTTGACCGAATAAAACAGCAACGTATTCATTTTGCATCAGCGATGACTTTATTGGGATATCAAGATGGAGCGGATTTTCACGATAATATAAGCTATTTAGACATAGTTGCATTTATTACTCAGCAGGGAGCAATTGTGAAAGCCGATTTAGAACAATTATGGCGTAGAGTAGCATTCAATATATTGGTTTCAAATACTGATGATCATTTACGCAATCACGGATTCATTCTAACTACTAATGGTTGGCAATTATCACCTGCATATGACATGAATCCTAATGAAATGGGTAATGGCTTAACATTAAACATAACGGAGAATAGCAATGAGCTGGATATCTCATTAGCATTAGAAACTGCAAAGCATTATAAATTAAAAAACGAAGAAGCAGAACGAATTCTTAGAGATATGCAGAGTGAAATCTCCAACTGGCGTTTAATTGCTAAAAAAACAGGGATTAGCAGCAGTGAAATTGAGCAAACAAAGCGTGCATTTCGCTAGCAACAGACATTCCTATATAGCCCTAAAACCCTTTACTAATAAATTGAGCACAATCTCCACTCTACTTATATTTATCGAAACATTGCCTTAGTTTTAATTGTTTTCATCACGTAAAGAGAACACCTCCACCGGTTAAAAGCAATTTTAAATTTATAGAGTATGTCCACAAAGTCAAAAGTAGC
>JBLMZZ010000150.1:0-13610 GCA_050259095.1 Omnitrophica WOR_2 bacterium
TCTGGCTCTCTGGTGATCCGGTATCATTGGCATTCTTGCCATTCTCGGCAAATATGGTTTTCTTTACTTCAGGGTTGAGATACATATCCTTTATTCTTTTTTTAACGGGCTGCAAAAATACTACATTATTTTTAATTATACAACAGTCGTAAATTTTTTTTCAGTAGAAAAAATATTCTTTAACATGTTATCTCGTTTCATTACAGTTGTGAGTTTAGATTCTGTACCAAGAACCAACAACAAAGAATTGTTATGGATCTATTATAGATCCCTTGTGGTTAGAGTTCACTCAGCTGCGATGCAGCCATAATCATCGTTTGAGTAAGCTGATCAATGCTGCTACGAATACCAAATACAGTTGCAACGGAGTTCAGTAGAAGGCGGCCACAATGGATCCAAAAGGGTTCTTAATTTAATCTTCATCGCGGGATCACAAACACCCGTGCCGTTAGCATCATGATATTACTGTATTGAATTACCTAACGGCGCAGGTGGGTGGGTGTTGATCTCTTACACAGGGCTTCGCCCTGTGCTGACATATTGCGCGCCTTCAGCGCTTGATGGAACATGGGAAACAATGGAGCATGGAACAACGGAAATAAAGAACGTTGAAGCAATCTTCTTTGATACCAATGAAACAATGGAACAACGGAACATATTGACTTTGAACGCCGAAGGCTTTGAACAACCTTTGAACAACCTTTGAACAAAAAAGCTCTTATCGTATAACCGTAACCACCCCTTTCATTTGGAACATCTTACCGATTCGGTTGCTGTAACTGATTACCCAGTTATAAACTCCCGGTTGAGCATCCTTTCCATTCCATGCATTACCTACGTTGGTTGTTTCAAAGATGCGTTGACCCCACTTATTGTAGATGCTCATGTTGAACTGCTTGACCAGTTCTACATTTACTACCGGTTTAAAGGTGTCGTTTAATCCATCTGCGTTGGGAGTGAAGGCATTTGGAACCGCAATGGGCACTATGCCATCCATCATCATGACACTTTCAAGGTTTTCACAGCCTTCTTCGGTCTGAATCATTACCGAGTATTCACCTTCTTTGGTTACCTGAATATAATAAGTGGTATCCCCGGTACTCCACTGGTAACTATAGTATCCTTCAGTTGCTTGTAGTTGATAGGTGCTTTCATACCAGATGGTGTCACTTTGAGTGGGGAAGTTGGCTTTTGGTGTAGCTATAACGGTTATGTCAATACTGGTAGTGTCGATACAGTGGAAGTAATCACTTACTTTGAATGAATACTTGCCCGAGTGTTCGGGTAAAGAGTTTTCTATCTGGATGTTACTGCCGGTAGTTATTCCCTGTGGCGTATTCCATTGCAAGTTCATTGGACCCGTACCCCCGGTTATGGTGGTAATTAAATTCAGACTGTCGCCCTCACATAAAGTGGGTAGTGCATTTAAAGTTACTTGGGGTAGTTCATGCACCTGTATGATTCCTGGAATAAAATCAGGATGTATGGTATCACCACTCTCATCTGTAAAGACAGTTCCCGGAGCGGATTGCCAGTTAACATCAGCTAATCCCGGCTGCAAAGTTTCAAAGATAAGCTCTCCAAGGGTGATAGTATCATTGCTGGTTATGGCATTGTTGCCATGCCACTCTAGCACGATTTGTGAAAGTGATGGATATACGATGCCGGTAATTCCAGGTAGTGAATCGTTAAAGTAAATACACCTTACTCTTGAGCCATCATAGTATAGTGTTGCTTTAAGGTCTTTTACCCCGTTAACATGACTTACTCTTATGCCGGAGTTTGCGGCTGCATTCAGGCAGGTAGTGTCCCCTTCAGCCATGGCTATCAGGTAATTGCCCTGCAGGTTCTGCACATATACAACGCTATCTGCTAAACAACCAAATTCATCTTCTATACTAAGGGTATAATATCCCTGGCTAAGATTACTGAATATATTTCCTGTTTGCAAAGGCCCATTATTTAGAGAGTAACTTAAATTCGTTCCATTAGCATAAACTGTGATGCTTCCACCACTGTTGCCTGAAGTTTCAGGGATTATAATGATGTTTGTAATTTGGGGACCTGCTGCATTGGTTAACTCAACAGGATTGTTCTGATAAGAGCCAACACAGCCAAACTGATCTTTAATCATAACGGTGTAGCTACCAGCGGTTAATCCTGTAAAAATACCTCCATTTTGCACAAAAGGGCCTCCATTTAAACTATAGCTGTAATCAGTCGCATTTCCTATAGCAGGAGTTATAGTAATGATTCCATGTCCCTGGACGCAGTGTTCCTCTGTTGGGATAGCGTTTAGTATTTCAGGAGCTCCGATATCTTCTACAGTGAAAGGACCAAAAGTACTTATACAGTTTCCTCCATAATTAATCTCCATACTATAAACACCCGATGGAATTCCAAGGAGCTCCAGTGCATTTCCCACCACATTACCCGAACCATCTTTCCAAACAACAGTATAAGTATAACTGGTAAGGATGGTAATTCCGGAGATAGCACCATCGGACGCCCCACAGTGTGAAGAGGTGGGTAGTGAGGTATTTTGTATTTGAGGCTCAATATATCTTCCAACGTTGATTGTATCACTACCTGAGCAGCCATGATCAAACACCTTAACAAAATAACTACCCACATCAGTTACAAGAAATGTTGGGTTTGTGGTAGGCGGAAAACTTCCGTTCCACGAATAACTTGTTCCGGGACCTGCATAAAGTGGCAGATTAATAGGTTCATTGGTGCAAAAGAGGGTATCATTGCCAAGATCAGGTGCTGGCAGGGCATAAATAACCACGGTATCTTTGACCGTTCTGCTTAGAAACCCTGACCAAACTGTCAGTTCTGGATAATAAGTTCCAGGTGCTGAAAAAGTATAGGAGGGATTAAATAATGTTGACGTATCGTTTGGAGCATTCTCAATGTCCCAAAATTTCCATTTTACTGAATCGATACCATGTATATTTGTGATTGTAAATTGTGTTGGTTCTCCTATACAATGCTTATAAGTTGTGAATTCAGGGTCATTAAGATATGACTGGATAAACGAAGGAAGCCCCGGACCAATATATGAACCATCCATATATATTGCATTGTCAATATAATTACATGCAGATCCAAGTATATTTGGATTGTTAATAACAGTGAGATACATGTTATCTGATCCCATTGTATATATTTTTCCATCAGGACCTAATTGAATATGACCTGGTTGGTATACTCCTGAATTTAATTGATAGGCAGAGGATAAAATCAAATCAGGAATATTAGATGAAAGATCGTATTGAATGAAATGAAGAATACCTTCAGAAGAGTATAATTTAGAGTTATCAGGTGAAAATTCTATACCATAGGTTGGCCAATCTTTATGGACAATATTGTTATCAGATACCAATCCTGTCATGTTATCAAAATCCAAGATTTCCAGAAAAGTAGCATCAAGTGACATGTATAATGCAGCAGCCAACTTTTTACCATTTGGAGAGACTTTGATATTTCCAAAACCTTTATCAAATGTGTTACCAGCGAAAGAAATTATAGGAACAGTACTCAATGAATCACTTGTTATTAAATAACTCAAATATTGATTTGATTCATCATCATGAGCAATAAGCCAGATACTTTCACCTATATTGTGGCGGACTGCAGTTAGATGTCCACTACAATGTGTCCTTAATAATATGTTTTTCTCCCCTTGAATCACATCTCCTAATCCATTATCTAGTCTCATATCAATTTTGGTATATCGGAGCTCATTTTGACTTTGATAGGCTTCATTATACCTAAAATTAAAAAGATAAAATAGATTTTCATCTCCTGGATCAGGAACAATCATTATTCCTTCGGCAATAGTGCCAACATTATCTCCGTTCGGCATAATAGTATTATTCTTATTCCAAACATTTTCTCCATTGGAATAAAACAATAAACTTCCATCATTTTTATCTGAAATGCTGGCACTTCCTGTGCCATTCGATATCTGACAATTACTTACAGGTTGAGGTAGGGTTCCATTATTAAAGGTAATGGCTGCCCTTGAATAAAAATACCAATTATTAGCCTCTTTTCCCTGAGCAAAGGCAATAACCGGAATAAAAGAAAAAATAAGGTATAATTGAAATCGGTAAAAGTAATTTCCTTTCATAGGTGTAAGATTAATATTGTAAAGATATATAATCAGGATAAAATATCAAAATTTATTCACCTCACCCCGTTTCTCTTCTAAAGGTTTAAAGGCGAGGGAGTCATCTTCGCCAGAGCATTAAGGGTTTTAGAATTAAGGTCAGCTAACCACTTCAAAAAGATCAATTTTTAAGGACGCACACCGTGCGTCCCTACGATGTGATTCAAACCAAGGTCTGTTAACCACTTCAAAAAGATCTCTCCGCTTCGCTACGAAATGACGGTTGCGCCGTTGGCATCATGATATTTTATGTAATTAATTACCTAACGGCGCAGGTGTGTGTGTTGGTCCATTACACAGGGCTTTGCCCTGTGCTGACATATTGCGCGCCTTCAGCGCTTTAAAGGAGTTGTATTGTGACATATTACAATAAACTTACACCCCTCCGGTTTTTTTTATTTATTCTTGCAATGTTTCTACAATACTTACACCCACGCTGTGGGTTTTGTGTTGATGCCAAACAAGTGTCCCCAATGTCACTAATGTCCCTTTACTTTACCGATAGTTACTTATTGATAATAGCGTCTCCAGTTGTGAGTTTTGGTTCTGTACAAAGAACAAACAACAAAGAACTGTTATGGATCTATTATAGATCCATTGAGGTCAGGTTTCACTCAAATGCGATGCAGCTATAATCATCTTCTTAGTAAGCTTATCAATACTGCAACGATTACCAAATACAGCTGCAACGGAGTTCGGTCGAAGTTGTATTCAATGGATCTAAAAGGGATCTTAATCTAATCTTCATTGGTAGGTGCGAGTGTTGACCATTACACAGGTCTTCGCGCCGTGCTGACTTCGAACTACCTTGAACAATTCTGGTTTAATGCTTAATTTTATAACCTATTTTTCTTTCTCTTTATGTTAATAACAGGAAATACCCAAAACACATTAATACTATGAATCCACTGCTGGCACCATTTGATACACCTTATAATATACCCCCTTTTGAAAAGATAAAACCTGAGCATTTCATACCGGCCATTGAAGAAGGTATGAAGGTTCATGTGGTTGAAATTAATAATATTATCACCAACAGCGAAGTACCCGATTTTGAGAATACGATTGCACGACTCGACTACAGCGGATCACTCCTGCGGAAGGTTACCAGTGTCTTTCACAATTTCAATTCATCCAATACGAATCCACAGATTCAATCCATTGCCAGGGAAATGGCCCCCCTCCTTTCATCGCATTACGACAACATCACGCTTAATGAGGAGTTGTTTAACAAAGTGAGAGCAGTTTATGACTCAAAAGAGAAGCTGTCACTTAATTCCGAACAAGCTAGATTGCTCGATGAGACTTATAAGGATTTTGTGCGTGGAGGGGCAAACCTCGATGATAACGCTCGTGAAAGATACAGGCAAATCAATAGTCGCCTTTCGGTGCTGACACTGCAATTTGGTGAAAATGTGCTCAAGGAAACCAACGATTACCGTTTGTTGATCAGTGATGAAAACGACCTTATGGGATTACCTCAGAACCTTATTGACCAGGCTGCTGAAGCTGCTGAATTAAAAGGATATAAGGGACAATGGATGTTTACAATTCATGGTCCAAGCATGATACCCTTCCTGCAATACTCTGATAACAGGGCCCTCAGGGAACAGCTTTACAAGGCATATGTTATGAGGGGTAATCATAATAATGCAAATGACAATAAGGAGATCATCAAAGAGATAGTTAGCCTGCGCTATGAGCGTGCTAAATTGCTAGGCTTTGACAGTCATGCAGCCTATGTGCTGGCCGAAAATATGGCTAAGGAACCGGCTAATGTAGCTAAACTCCTGAACCAATTATGGACTCCTGCCCTTAACCGGGCTCGCGAGGAAGCTGCTGAATACCAGTCGCTCATCAATAGTGAAGGAGGCAATTTTAGTCTGCAGCCGTGGGACTGGCGTTACTATGCCGAAAAGGTGCGTAAAGAGAAGTACGATTTGAGTGATGATGAACTTAGACCCTACTTTTCACTTGAGAATGTAAAACAAGGTGCGTTTTCTGTTGCCAATGCTCTTTATGGAATTATATTTAAAAAATTAGAAGGAGTGCCACTGTATCATCCTGATGCAATGGCTTATGAAGTAAGCGAAAGTAATGGAAGTCACCTGGGAGTACTTTATCTCGATTTTCATCCCCGCGAAAGCAAGCGTGGTGGTGCATGGATGAGCAGTTACCGCAAACAGTTTATTGACGAAAACGGGAACAATGTAAGACCCATTGTTACGGTTGTATGCAATTTCAGTAAAGCAACTGCCACTACCCCTGCCCTTCTCACATTTAGTGAGGCTGAGACATTCTTTCATGAATTCGGTCATTCACTGCACGGACTGCTTTCAAACTCAACTTATTATAGTCTCTCAGGAACCTCAGTACCGCGTGATTTCGTTGAGCTACCTTCGCAGATCATGGAGAACTGGGCCGGTGAACCCGAAGTCCTGCGGATGTATGCAAAGCATTACATCACGGGACAAACAATCCCCGATTCAATAATCACTAAACTGCAGAAATCAAGAGTTTTTAACCAGGGATTTGAAACAACAGAATACCTCGCAGCTGCTTTTCTTGATATGGCATATCACGATTATAAAGGAAGCACAATTACAGATGTGGATGCGTTTGAACAACACTTCCTTGATTCACTGAACCTTATACCTGAAATTGCAACAAGATACCGAAGCACTTATTTCAACCATATCTTCAGTGGAGGCTATTCTTCAGGTTATTATAGTTACATCTGGGCAGCAATACTCGACTCGGATGCTTTTGAATCATTTAAACAAAACGGACTATTCGATAAGCGTACTGCTACCTCTTTTAGAAAGAACATTTTGGAACGTGGAGGCACGGACGACCCAATGACCCTATATAAAAAGTTTAAAGGAGCTGAACCGGATATTAAACCTCTATTAAAGAAACGTGGATTATTAGAGAATTGAGCACTTTATGCTTAATCCTTTCATATCCGTTCGTTTTTTAGATAACAACTACATAATCAGATTTAACATTTTGATTTAGTGAAACGTATATCCTTCTATATATGTATCTGTTAAGCTCCAAAACGTAGGATTAAAGGGCATCTCCATTAAATTTGGCTTAAAATTGTTAACAACTGTTAAAAACCTTACTTTCTTTCGTACTTTTAAAGCACATTAAGCTGAACAAGATAATCAACCCGCCACTTCACCATGACGGGTTGTTTTATTTTATGTATCAATTATATAACTTTGAATTCCGAATTTCGAAACCTACTATTCATTTCATCTCATGAAAGATATCCTCGACTTTATAACCGAACTGAAGGAGAATAATAACCGTGAATGGTTTGATGCTAATAAACAGCGGTACCTTGCAGTGAAGGCACAGCATGAAACCTTTATTGATAAGGTAATTGAAGGAATACGTACAATTGACCCGCAACTGGGAAAACTGGAAGCAAAAGACTGTGTTTTCAGGATATACCGTGATGTGCGCTTTAGTCCCAACAAGGAACCCTATAAAAACCACATAGGTGCCTATATTTCACGGGGTGGGCGCAAAAGTCCGCGGGCAGGTTATTATATTCACCTCGATCCCGGAGCATGCTTTGCCGGTGGTGGTATTTACATGCCCTCCCCAGATGTGCTCAAAAAGATCAGAAACGAAATCTATTTTAATACCGATGAGTTTAAGTCTATTCTTGAAGCTAAAGAGTTCAAAAAGAACTTTGCAGGATTATATGAAGATAAGTTAAGCCGCCCTCCAAAGGACTTTGATGCAAATCACCCGGGTATTGAATTCCTGAAGTATAAGAGCTTCTTTGTCGAAAAATCCTTCTCCGATAATGATGTTTTGTCGGCTACTTTCGTGAAGAAACTCACCGATAGCTTCAGGGCACTTCAACCAATGAATGATTTTCTGAATAAGGTCTTCGATTAATGTTACGATTAGTTATCTGCCTGCTTTGCCTCGAATTGACAATAGCCTTTGATTGCACTGCCGGTGGTGAATACCGTGTTACCGGAGCACGTTCAGCCGGTATGGGACATTCATCGGTGACACTCACTGACCTGTGGTCTTCTTTTAATAACCAGGCAGCACTTGCGCGACTGGAATCAACTGTTGCAGGAATATATTACGAAAACCGCTTTAACCTCCGCGAATTATCTTATAAAGCTGCTGCCTGTGCCATTCCAATGCATTCGGGCACCCTCGCTCTATCGGTTTCTCATTACGGGTTTGAGCTGTGGAATGAATCAAAAGGAGGTATTGCTTACGGCCGTTCATTTGGTAAATATCTGTGTGCAGGCATGCAACTCGATTTTATCAGGATCCACCAACAGGAATCATATGGCAATATCGGCTTCGTTACCTTCGAAGTTTCTGCACTTAGTCAACTCACACCTTCATTCGCCATTGGCGCCCACCTCTATAACCCAATTTCGGCATCTGTCTCAAAGGTTACCGACGAGAGAGCACCTGCCAGTTTCAGAGTCGGGGCATCCTATAAAGCATCCAACAGGTTCCTCATTACCGCTGAAGCGGGAAGTTCATCAGATAATGAGGTTAACCTTAGTGCCGGTATTGAAGCTGAACTAACCTCCGCTGTGTTTCTCCGTACAGGCATTTCAACCAATCCTGCCATGTGGTCTTTTGGTGTCGGAGTGAATTATAAGGCACTAACCATCGACATCAGCACCGCCTATCATGCTGTGCTGGGCTTCTCACCTCAAAGCTCTCTGATCTGCCATTTCTAATGATACGCCTACTCCTTGTTATACTTTTTGTGTTTACTGCCATGTTGTTACAGGCACAAAATGTTAACAACAATTCTGATATCAATGCGGAGGATGAGGAGAATATTGAAAGATACACGGAGAGAACCGGACAACTTGACGACTATACATCTCTCACTGAAGATCAACAATCGCTTAAAGAACATCCGGTGAATATTAACAATCCCGATGAGGAAGGATTACAAAGGCTGCATCTTAACGACTTACAGATCACAAATCTTAAGGAATATATTAAAACTTACGGTCCGCTGAGTGGCATATACGAGCTGAATCTCATTGAGGGCTTTGATTCATTGTTGATTACACACCTCCTCCCCTGCATAACATTTAAACCACCTGCTGAAATTTACCCTATTACAGTTCCTTCCTTGCTGAAAGAAACAAAGCACATGCTTCTTGTAAGGTGGCTGACAACACCCGAAGTGAAAGAAGGTTATAAAGGTGATGATCCCGCTTATGATGGAGGCCCGGCTAAAGAACTGTTCAAATATACCGGTCGTTACCACGATCGCCTGCGTTTTGGAATAACCCTGGAGAAGGATGCCGGTGAATCTCTTTCTCATGGTGTTGATTTCTGTGCCCTTCACTTCCTTTATAAAGGCAATGGACTCATTAATACCGTTGCGCTCGGCGATTATACCCTGCATTTCGGACAGGGTCTTACGTTAAGCAACGGTTTCAATTTTAATGTAAGTCCCGCATCCTCTATGCCTTTACGGCAATCAACAGGCATTTCACCTGCCGGTGGTGCTGCAGAGTCGGGTACATTTCGCGGAGCTGCTGTTACACTTAACCCCATCAGAAACACAAGTCTCACTCTCTTCTTTTCAACCAGGCGAATTGATGCCCATTTCAATGAAACCGACTCTCTCACAATTCTGAATCAGAATATTACAACACTTTATGAAACGGGACTTCACCGCACGGTATCAGAACTTTCCAACAAAGGAACTACCCGGCAAAGTGTGTATGGCGGTCATCTTCAAACCATGTATAAAAGATTTAAGATAGGGGCAACGGCTTTCTCAACCGACTTCTCCTCTACCCTTGTTCCCCGCGTTGAACCATACAATCTTTTCAGCTTTCGCGGAAGCAGGCTTATAAATTATGGAATTGATGCGATGTTACTGTTTCGTTATGTAACGTTGAGTGCTGAAATCTCAGGAAGCGATAATGGCGCTAAAGGAATGATTGCAAGTCTTGCAGTTCAACCATCACAGTCTTGTGGATTTACGTTGATCTACAGAAACTACGACCGCGATTACCACAATTTCTTCAGCAACAGCTACTCTGAAAACACAAGCTGCAGCAATGAACGTGGTCTTTATAGCGGCATCTTCCTTAATCCGAGCAAAGGTTTGATGCTTGTAGCTTATGCCGATCATTATCAGTTTCCCTGGCTCAAATACCGTGTAAACCATCCGTCGCAGGGCAATGAATATGGGGTGCAGGTATCTTATGATAAGCCCTCAACAGCCTCGGTAATGCTGAAGTTTAGTCACCGCTCACGTCCATCAGGCAACGAAAATGATATAAAGAACAGCCTCCGTCTTCAATGGAGCTATAATCCCATCAAACAACTTATGTTGAAGAATCGTATTGAATATCTTAAGCACACAACTATAAATACGCCGGCAGCTGATGGTTATCTGATCTATCAGGATGTAACCTATCAGCATGATAAATCACCGCTACTCATCAACTTCCGCTATGCGCTGTTTAATACCGATTCTTTCAATGAAAGCATTTATGCCTATGAGCGCGATGTGCTTTATGCCTGGTCAGTCTCTTCATATTCCTTCAAAGGAAGCCGGTTTTATATAATGGCAAAGTACAGTCCGGTGCATAGCATCGACTTATGGATCAGGTACTCACATGACTATTATCCCGGAAAGGCAACCATAGGTAGCGGCAATGAAACAATAACCGGCAATACCCGCAGCGAGATAACTTTGCAGGGAATACTGCGCCTTTAATAAATAGTGTGGGTCAAACGTATCAACTTTTTGCTATTTTTGTGCAGGGAAATATTAAAAACAACAAACAATAATAATTTACTAACAACCAATTTTATGTTTAAAAATCATCCTAAAGGCCTATTAGCAGCAGCACTTGCCAACATGGGCGAGCGGTTTGGCTTCTACACGATGATGGCAATTCTGGTGTTGTTCCTGCAGGCAAAGTTCGGGCTTTCAGGCACTAAAGCAGGATTGATCTATTCTGTGTTCTATTTCTCCATCTATGGCTTTGCATTTGTTGGAGGTCTTATTGCCGACCGTACACGTAATTACAAAGGAACCATCCTAACAGGGATTTGTGTTATGGCAGCCGGCTATTTTATCCTTGCCTGGCCTACTAAAACCCCTGTAACCAATCAAACATTCTTCCTGATACTTTCATGTATCGGACTGTTGACAATAGCTTTTGGTAACGGACTGTTCAAAGGTAATTTGCAGGCGCTCGTTGGTCAGATGTATGATAATTATAAGTACACCAAATACCGTGATTCAGGGTTTTCGTTGTTCTATATGTTCATCAATGTAGGTGCTTTATTTGCTCCTATTGCTGCAGTAGCTATGCGTAACAGTTTTCTTGAAAGAAACGGCTTTTCGTATATCTCTAACCTGCCCGATCTATGCCATTCATACCTGAGAGGTGATATCACTCCTGCTGCCAGAGAAAAGTTTATGTTTCTGGCCAACCAGGCAAGCGATAAAATTCCTGTAACCGACTTTACAGCTTTTGCAAACAGTTACCTTGATGTGTTTACCCGTGGCTTTCATTACGCTTTTGCTATTGCAATTGGCGCTATGCTCATCTCTTTAGTAATCTATATAATTAACCGTCACAAATTCCCCAACCCTAAACCTCTTACAGAACCTAAGACTGATGAAGAAAAATTCATGGAAATGGATGCTTCCGAAATCAGACAACGTATTTATGCTCTGCTGGCTGTTTTTGGTGTGGTTATTTTCTTCTGGTTCTCTTTCCATCAAAATGGTCTTACGCTAACACTTTTTGCCAAGGATTATACCGATCTCAGCGGTATTCGTATCAACCTGGGCTTTACCGTAATTCAGGGTGCCGAAATATTCCAGTCAATCAATCCTATCTTTATCGTGCTGCTTACCCCGATTATCATGGCGATATTTGGATGGCTCCGCGCCAGAAAGATGGAACCTTCCACTCCTAAGAAAATTGCAATCGGTATGTTTATTGCCGCTGTCGCTTATTTTGTTATGGCTATGGGTTCATTACAACTTCCCGACTTTGGAATGCTTGATTTTATGGGTGGACTTACCGATGATCAAAAGGTTAGTCCTATGCTCCTTATAAGTACCTATTTCATACTTACCGTTGCCGAACTATTCATTAGTCCGCTGGGCATTTCATTCGTATCAAAGGTTGCTCCTCCCAAATATCAGGGCGTTATGCAGGGTGGATGGCTTGCTGCTACTGCAGTGGGTAACCAACTCCTGTTTATTGGTGCTATCCTTTATACCAACACCTCCCTGCCATTTACATGGCTGGTATTCGTGGGCGCATGTCTCGTTTCAATGTTAACCATGTTGTTCATGCTTAACTGGCTCGAACGGGTTGCTAAATAATTACTGACTGCCGATATTTATCTGTCGGCTGCTAACTTAATGATAATCAAAAAGGCTGTCGCTTCAAGGCAGCCTTTTTTATATCTTTGCACCTTATGAAAGATGCGCTTCCCTTCAACGGTAAACCTTATAACTCCTATAACGAATATTTTAAAAATACCTTCGGACAGCGCGTTCAAAAAGTAAGTATCGATGCAGGATTTACTTGTCCCAATCGCGATGGTTCTATCGCTCTTGGCGGATGTTCCTATTGCGATAATGATGCCTTTAATCCTTCGTATTGCATGGCAGTAAAGCCGGTGAGCCAACAGATCAATGAGGGCATTGAATTTCACAAGATACGTTACCGGCGTGCACTGCGCTATCTCGCTTATTTTCAAACTTACTCAAATACCTATGCGCCCGTTCAACAACTCAGGCAACTCTACACTGAAGCTCTTCAACATCCTGAAGTTGCCGGACTAATTATAGGAACCCGGCCCGATTGCATTGACGAAGAAAAGCTTGATATGATCAGTGAACTGGCTGCCAGTCATTATATTATGATTGAATATGGTATTGAAACTACCAATGATCAAACATTGCAAAGAATAAACCGGGGACATGACTGGCAAACGTCTGTCAGGGCCATCAACCTCACCGCTTCTAAAGGTATCCGAACCGGTGCACATTTAATCTTCGGACTGCCGGGTGAAAGCAGAGATGAGATGCTTGATCGTGCTTCGCTGGTATCTGAACTTCCATTAACTACTATAAAGTTCCACCAGTTACAAATCATTAAGAACACCCGCATGGCAAAGGAATATGCCAATGATCCGGGGTCTTTTAACCTGTTCAGTCTCGAAGAGTATATCGACTTCATTGTCCGCTTTACCGAGCGCCTCAACCCTTCTTTCATTATAGAGCGCTTCACCGGCGAAGTGCCACCCCGTTATCTGGTCACCCCTCCATGGCAAGGTCTCCGCTCCGATCAGGTGCTTGTGATGATCATTAACGAAATGATTAAAAGAAATACCTGGCAGGGGAAGAAGAGTGCTTAGTTCGGCGTTC
>JBLMZZ010000151.1:0-4145 GCA_050259095.1 Omnitrophica WOR_2 bacterium
GACGGATAAGAGATTTTGTGAATCCATTGGATCCTACTGTCTGCATAAGTTCACCACCAACAGGCTTTTTACCACCCGATGCGGTCGTGATGTTAAGTACACCGGCAGCGCCACCACCTCCATATATTCCGGCAGGACCGCGAAGAACTTCGATGTTGCGGACTGTAGCCCAGTCAACATCATAAAGATCAGGTGCAAATCCGGAAGGATCATTAACGGGGATACCATCAACGATCACACCGATGCCTCTAAGTCCGCGTTCAGTAAGGATACCCTGACCGCGGATAGATACATGGACTCTTTCTCCATCGTGTTGATTATCGATGCGCACACCGGGAACAAGGCGAAGGGCTTCTTCTACTCCAATGCCCTTGGGCATGATGCGGAGCATATCACTTGTAACTACCGACACAGCACCCGGATTGGCTTGCAGAGAGAATGGCATTTTATTGGCAGTAATCTGAATAGCAGGCAGGTCTACCGGATGTATTGTATCCTGTGCGGCAACCATACCGGCAGCAGACCATAGCAGTGCAATTATTGTATATTTTGATTTCATGATTTGTTTTAATGTTTATGTTATTTAAAAGTTGTTAATTCACATCCACTGTCTTCTTCCTCCTCGCCCACCGGGAGAGGAGGTTAGGAGGTGAGGGGTATTCTGTCCCACCGGGTTAGGTGGTGAATGGTATTCTGTCCCACCAGGTTAGGAGGTCAGGACATTTCCGCACACATCTCAAAATTCAGGTTCACTGTCTTCTTCCTCCTCGCCCACCGGGAGAGGAGGTTAGGAGGTGAGGGGCATGAACTGAGATGTTTTTTTGAACTCAGAACGCCGAACGCTGAACGCCGAACACTGAACGCTGAACATTTGTTAACGCGTAACGTACCCTTTCGGTGGTGGTGAAAATTTTAATGGGTAATTGAAGGTATAATCATTTTTCGGGTCACCGAAAAGGAATAAAGAAGACGTGAGCGGTCTGCTGTTATCGGTGATGTCGAAGAAATAGAGATTAGTTGCTGATTGCACCCTTTTTTCGAGCTTGCGGGTGCGGAGTTTCATGAATTCAGACAAAAGTCTTTTGTCTTTAGTGTCGTTGATGCAGAAGTAGTGTGTTTTGCCGGATTTTACAACCGATCTTACAACATCAAACATGGCATCTCCATATTTGAATTCTTTACCGGTATGCGTCCATTGGATGGTTTCACTTTTTCCTGAAACATTGGTATAGTCAATTGTTTGCACGGTTCCATCATCGTTTACAATGATCTCGGTAAGCTCATCATTGCTTAAACCCTGCCTGATTCTTTGTTTTATCTCACGTCGAATGCTTGATTGATAGTACTTATAACAGAAGTAGTATCCTCCGGCATTATAAAGGAAAAACAGAAGCAGCGACAAAGTGATGATCCGTTTCACACAAAATGATTTTCAGCAAAGATAAAAGAACTTTATTGAAACAATTGAAAATGCTGGTGAGTTCAACAATAATTTTTCGAAGAAGTATGCTCAAAAAGTATTGTGGTTTTGATGAATTAAATTTTATAGGGGAAGGTGAAGAATTTGAACAGCCTCCTGTTGATAACAAAATATTATTTATATCTATATGTATTAAGTATTTCGTAATTTGGCGGGATATTGAAGTATAATTCTAAAAATCGCCATTATGAAAAGGATTTTTTTGCTTTTAACGGTAGCAGTAGCATTGCTCATAGCATTTAACGGATGCAGTAAAGGCAATGATAATGACAACAATAATAATGGATCGGGACTATTTGACGGTTCATTTGATAATGTCACCACTTATCCTGAACCGGAAGCAATGACCTGGATAACACGTGAAGGGGAAGAGAAAACTGCTAAAGTTTTTCCGGGACAGATCATTATTATTGCACGCAATGCATCGGTTACACAAGTGACTGCTCTCATTACTGAGAATGGTGGCACCGTGGGATTGCAGATTCCTAAAGCCGGTTATTTTATGGCAATTATTGATCCTGTGAAGACTACTGATTTCCTTGCGGCGATGTATGAAAACACTTTCATCAGGGTTGCTATTCCCAATGCACCAAGCAGTGCCAGGGGAATAATGGCTGCAAATGCGAATCTCAGTGGAGGTGATGCAAACAGTTTAATTCAAACGGTGGATGTTCAAGTGCCTCTCGGATGTGGCAATTTGAGTCATGGACAAGCAGTAGCTAATATCGCCGGTGGAAATGGTATGAGTGTACATATCAATGACGTAACTGTTGATCCGGTGTCAAAGGAATCTGATTTTGATGCACCGTTCAGGGAAACCATGCGTCTTATAGATTATGCAAATCAAAATAACTCACCACTGGTTGTGAATGTTTCTCTCGGAGGAAGGGACGATGTTCCGGGTGATAATGTATTATATTATCAGCTAATGGCAGAAGCGTTGGAATCAATGTTAATCAATGATCCGCACAGTCTTGACAATGTAGTAATTTTTATGGCCTGTTCAAATAAATCAGTTAATGAAACCGGTGATATTGAGAAGTTAATAGATATTTCGCCCGATTCACCACTTTGGAATCATTTGTATTTTGTTGGTTCAATGGAAGGCAGTGAGGGAGGATTAGGATATGCCAATAACGGCACTTCAAACTACATTGCAGCACCTGCCTGCAATGTTCAGATTCCGGGTTCAGAGTGTGTGGCAACAGGGAATTCGGGTGCTGTACCTCAAATATCTTCACTGGTGGCTGAGACCTATGTTAAATTAAAAGCCATGAATAAAGATTTTACTATGGCTGATATTACAGCTCAACTATGGGCATATCAGTGGCTTCATAATGGAAGCCTGCCAAGTGCAAGTCAATTGGCTTCCATCATGTCGGGCGAAGTTGGCGAAGTAAATTATGAGGGTACATGGAGCGGAACATTCTACTATACTGCTACAGTCCCACAGGATGAAGGACCCGACCAGATTATTAATACCAGTTTCATTGTCACCATGACCATTAAAAACAGAGTTGCCTTACCGGGATATCCGCACTTTTTGAAGATTACCGGTGTTACCTGTAGTGATGCTACTTTTGGAGCAACTATGGTTGTGTTGCCTGATACTACCCTAAGCTCGGCGCTTTTACCTGCTCAATATGCATCAGCTTCAGAGACTGGAATGACTATAGTTATCAAGTTTCCCAATGGATCAGTAATTGCTACCGATAACAGTGTAAATGGTTCATTTACTGTGGATGAAACCGGCAATGTTATTGAGAGTTCGGCGTTAGTAGCCAATGATGCGTTTACAGCAAGTGGTACTGTTGACAACAGCAATAATCCCGGTAGCGGACCTGGTGGTTATGCTTATAACTGGTGCACTTTTAAAAGTTGGAAGTTCGTGAGATTATAAACTACTGTTGAAGTTTACTTCTGCAAAAAGAACCATCATTACCTATTTGTTCTTGTTTATTGCCAGAAACAAGTTTGATTAGAAGCATTTCAATCATTGAAAGAGTTTAGTTTCATGACTTTGCTCTTTTTATAATCTTATTATCCTTTATCAGGTAACGAAACTTATGCCCGGAGATCTCAATTTTGAGTTGATTGAATTCTCCATCGAAAGGTACTCCGCTGTTGTTGGTGAATTCACTGAAGAGGATCATAGTACTTTCAAAACCATAAATTACAGGGACTATAGTGTTGAAGATACCATGGTCATTGTCGATTATGACAACA
The DNA here is from genome assembly GCA_050259095.1 of Omnitrophica WOR_2 bacterium. GTDB lineage: Bacteria > Bacteroidota > Bacteroidia > Bacteroidales > Lentimicrobiaceae > Lentimicrobium. The sequence goes on from JBLMZZ010000151.1 coordinate 3,707, forward strand.
GAAACGTTTTTAACCGTTAATCGGCGGTTATTATAGATCATGAGTGCCTTTGAAGTGGCATTGTTTTGAAAGTAGCTTATAGTTAGGGGATTTCTGTTTTGTGCCGCATGTCTCAGACGGGCAATAAGCCTGAAAGGATTACGGATGTAATCGAGGGTAGTGAACCTGGGTGTCATACAGCCTCGTTTACAATCCCATGTATTACTTCAAAGTTGCGATCGCCCCTAATTGGAATCTCATTGAGTTCAATATCGTCGATGAGGCAAGTATCCGGACCTTTACGACACCATTGTATGAATTTGTTCAGTGCATCTGTATCGCCTTCCGCTTCTATAGTCAGGTACCGGCCAATGTAGAATGCTTGTCCGTTTATGCCAAGGTTGTGTGCCATCTGTGATGCGAGTTTACGAAAACCACATCGTTGTACATTATCACCTTT
>JBLMZZ010000152.1:0-7022 GCA_050259095.1 Omnitrophica WOR_2 bacterium
TTGGCATTATCACCCTTAAGCATCATGACCACACCACCAACGGCTTCGGTAGTATCAACAACAAAAGCACCATACCGAATAGCAGTACCGAATTGTACATTAGCTATGTCGCGGATCAGCACAGGCATACCTGAGTTGTTTGTCTTTACTACAATTCTTTCAACATCCTCGAGTGTTTTAACGAGTCCGATGCCACGAATGAAGTAAGCTGTGGGATTCTTATCAATATAAGCACTTCCGGTATTTTCGTTATTGCGTTGCAAAGCATCAAAAACATCAGTAAGAGTAAGGTTCATGCTTCTTAATTTTGCAGGATTTACCGCTACTTCATACTGTTTCACAAAACCACCATAACTGTTTATATCAGCTACACCGGGTGTTCCAAGCATTTCACGTCTTACCACCCAGTCCTGTATAGTTCTGAGTTCCATTGCTGTGAACTTACTTTCATAGCCCTTTTTAACGGCAAGCCGGTATTGATATATTTCCCCCAATCCTGTTGAAATAGGGGCAAGTTCAATCTTAGCAAGGCCTGCAGGAATGCTTTCTTCGGCTTCATTTAAGCGTTCATTTAACTGTTGCCTTGCCCAGTAAATATCAACGTTATCTTTAAAAACAACCGTTACTACAGTTAATCCCAGACGAGAAATTGAGCGCAATTCTATAATATCAGGGATATTGGCTACAGCTACTTCAATAGGTGCAGTGATGGAACTTTCAACCTCTTGCACTGCAAGAGAAGGGGCAAGTGCAATGATTTGTACCTGGTTATTGGTAATATCGGGTGTTGCATCAATAGGTAATTGCGTGAGCGCATAGGTACCCCACCCAATCAATGCTGCCACAAACAATCCAACAATAAACTTATTTTTAATCGAAAAGTGTATAATTCGTTCAATCATTTCTAATCAGTTGTTAGTTGAAATTCAAAACAGAGCTTTGGCTTTGATCCTAAAAAGAGAACTTTTTAAACATTTTGAGCCAGAGGTAAAGACTGTATTAGCTTGTAATTGACAGTCGTGTACCTGATTTGCTAATTGACCTGATTAATAGAATGGTTAATTTTCTATAAGAAAAGGACAAAACAAAAGCTCAACTACGGACCAATAAATAGAGAATCAGGATTAACTGATTTTTGGCGGTTGCCATACCGGGAATACAGGCGTATTAAAATCCTGAACTGAAAATGCTGTATAAACTTCTTTAACAGAGGGGTAATAATCTATGTGAACAGTATTCAACTGCACGGTAACAGGTGACACACAGCAATTGCAAACGCAAAAAGGAGAGCAGTGATCAGCACAGTCATGGTGTTGTGTATTATTAGAATGATAATTAATGTGAGTAATCTGCATAGAATAATCCTGCGGACCATCGGCGCAGGGAATAGCGGTCAATACCAGAATATAAAAAGATAGCAGGTAGCAGATTGCCTTCATTCAAATTCTTTAAGTGAGTGCAAAGTTATAAGAAAATTGATTTATAGGTATGCTTAAAGTATAAAGTCAATATCTTTGATAGTACCAATTAAATAGACATTCCTTTCTTTATTTGTTATTGTATTGTTCTTCTCCTAATGACAACATTAGGTTGTATTTAAGCTTCAAAAAGAAAAAAGATTATGAGGAGTTATCTCTCAGTGGTGCTTTTGGTGTTGATTACAAATACTTTAAGTGCCCAGCAACGTGATCTCACCTTCTACATTAATAAAGCTAAGGATTTTAATATTTCAATAAAAGAGGCGCAAAACGATAACAGAATTGCTAAACTTGACCTCGACTTGCAAAGAGCAAGCTTGCTAAAACCTGAAATAAATGTTGAAGGCAATGTATTAATTGCCCCAATTATTTCAAAAGAAAATAATCACTCTCAATTTAAACTAGTAACTGAAGACGTAAAAGATTATTTAGGCTACGATCTTGCAGCTACTGATGGGGGTCAATTCCGTTCTGTAATTTCATTTAACCAACCTTTGTTAGTTGGAAGTAGCCTGAAAACTTTTTACAATAAATCTGATATTTCTCTCCGGTATAACAACAATCTCATATCGCTTACCAATCATGAAGTTGAAAAGGAAGTCAGTCAGCAATATATACTTTGTCTGAAGTCATTGAGTTTAGCTGAAACAAATTCTCAGTTGCTTGAAGAGATCTCGAATGAATTGAAAATCATGCAGAAACTGGTTGAAAATGCAGTGTATAAGCAATCGGATTTATTACTGCTTGAAATTGAGTGTGAAAATTTCAGGATCAATTATGTAGCTGCCGAAAGTGAGTACCTTAATAATTTATATGAGTTGAATCTGCTTTGCGGAATCAATGATACATCAAGAGTTGAATTGGTTAACATAGAGCCCCAATTGATTACGATGCCAACCAGTGTTACCGGATTTTCAAATAGTTTTAAGATCGACAGTATGATGCTACTAGCTGATCTGAATGTTAGTGGTTTAAAATACAAACCCCGGGTAAACCTTTTTGCTGATGCCGGATTAAATGCTGTTTACCTGCCCAGAGCTAACCGATTGGGTTTTAGTACCGGATTGACTTTTGCATGGAATATCTTCGATGGAAATCAAAGAGATATACAGAAGCAAACAACATTAGTAAAACTTCAAACTGTAGAAAATAGAAAAGCCAATTTGTTAACGCAGCAAATGATACATAAGGCTGCTATACTAAATAATATAAACTCTCTCGACAAGCAAATTCAACTAATTGACGGACAATTGAAACAATATGACCAACTACTTAAAATGAACCGTGTTTTCTTAGCTACAGGTGACATTTCAGTCATTGATTACAGAACCATTTTGAGAGATTTAGCCTCTCACCGTCAGCAACGACAGTCATTGGATTTGGAAAAGAAGTCTTTAATTATCAACTACAATTATTGGAATTTTTAAGCAACAAATATGAAAGCAGATAAACACTTCTTCTGTTTAGTAATCCTTATAATAGCTTTTACCTCATGCAAGAATCATGTTGATAAACAGCCTGCTGAAGAAATTTCCAAAGTTCAGGTAAGTACTACCCCAGTGGAATTGGGTAATATTAGTGATTTTGTTTTATTGAATGGACGTACTGTAATTCTTGGGAAAAGTCTAGTTATTTCTCCTATTGGAGGATATGTAAAGAGTATTTCAGTTCAATTAGGGGATGTTGTTAATGCGAATGATCTTCTTTTTGAAATTCAGACCAGAGAGAGTAAGATTCTTGAAAATATTACACCTGATACAAATACAATCACCGGGCAACGTGGCATTTCTAAGGTGCTTTCGCCTGCCACAGGATTAGTCAGTGAATTGAATATTAATACTTCCGGATTATATGTTACAGAGGGGAGCCAACTATGTACAATCATCAGTAACAGGGCATCCATTGTACAAGTGAATGTACCTTTCAATGAAATTAAATGGCTGAAGGTTGGACAACTATGCAATATAAAGTTACCTGATAGTACATACCTTGAAGGAAATATCAGTAAGATCATGCCTGTTATTGATGAATCAGCACAAACACAGAATGTATTAATCAATTTAATGAGTAATCGACCTTTACCTGAAAATATGAATGTAGTAGTTAAACTTCTTCGTTCAGTTCATAAAGATGTTATGCTAATTCCTAAAACAGCCTTATTTACAAATGAAACACAGCAGCAATTCTGGGTAATGAAACTTGACCATGACAGTGTAGCTGTTAAAATCCCAGTTAGTAAAGGATTAGAAGAAGGCAATAAGGTTGAAATATCAGCATCTGCTTTGTCGGCCAAAGATATTTTAATCACCGAGGGAGGTTATGAATTGCCTGATAATGCCATTGTTAAAGTGCAGAAGTAAATGGAAAATCTCTTTGTTAAATTTAAAAGTCCAATTGTAGTTGTATTGCTTCTTATTTTGATTGGGGGAGCTTTATCATACAATAGCATGAAGACTTCTTTGTTCCCCAATATTACTTTTCCAAAAATTAAGATTATAGCTGAAAACGGGGAACAGCCGGTAGAGAAGATGATGGTATCGGTTACCAAACCACTTGAAAATGCAATAAAACAAGCTGAAAATCTTAAAACTATCCGAAGTTCAACCAGTACAGGAAGTTGTGAAATTTCAGCATTCATGGATTGGAATTCAAATATTGACTTAGATAAACAACAGATTGAATCGCGCATTAGTCAGATAAAAGGCAGTTTGCCTGCTGATGTATCAATTACCGTTGAAAAAATGAACCCTTCAATTCTTCCTGTGATGGGTTATTCATTACAGTCTGAGATAAAAAATCAGGTTGAATTGAAGATTATAGCTGAGTATATAGTAAAGCCCTACTTGTCAAGGCTTGATGGAGTTGCTACTGTTCAGGTTATTGGTGGGAAAAGCAAAGAGTATAGGATCATTCCGGATATAGAAAAACTGAAACTGCTCAAGATCAGTGTACATGACATTGCAGAAGCAATACGGCAAACAGGATTTGTTGAATCAAACGGCTTCATTATAGACTATAAGAGACTTTATTTGACTATTACTGACGCATCTGTAAACACAAAAAAACAAATTGAAGATCTGGTTTTATTTAACGATTCAACCAGGCGGATTAGCATAGCTGATATTTCAAAAGTTCAAATTGCAGGTCAGGTTGACTATATCAAAATAAAAGCTGATGGAAAGGACTATCCTTTAATATCAATAGTAAAGCAACCTAACAGCAATTTGATTGATGTATGTAATCTGGTGTCAGAAAACGTAACTGCTCTTAATAAAATTCTCCCAAAAGGAGTGGTCCTGAAACCTTATTATAACCAATCGGAGTTTGTACAGAGCAGTGTGAGTAGCATCATTGATGTACTTTGGATTGGATTACTTCTTTCAATAATAGTAGTAATGATTTTCTTACGGTCGTTTAAAGCCAGTTCAGTACTTCTCTTTACAATACCACTCACACTCGGACTAACCTTTATAGCTCTGCAATTTATAGGTTTCGATTTCAATATAATGACTATTGGTGCAATAGCGGCAGCAATAGGACTAATAATAGACGATGCAATTGTAGTGATTGAGCAGATTCATCGATCACATGAATCTAATCCACAAGAAAAATCCCGCTTTTTAACTGGCAGAACTATTAAGAGTTTATTCCCCGCTATGGTAAGTTCCTCTTTAAGCACCATAGTAATCCTTATTCCATTTGAGCTAATGACAGGAGTTTCAGGAGCTTACTTCAAGGTACTTACAGAGACCATGATTGTAACGCTTATATGCTCATTCCTTGTTACCTGGATTGGTTTGCCAGTGATCTATCTGCTTTTTTCAAACGACAAAACATTCGCTGAGAAATCTTATAAAGTAAATAAGAGTGAGCATAATTGGTTGAAATGGCTATTTGAAAAGCCTTATATAAGTTTAGGGATAGTGGGATTGCTCATATTGAGTATAGTATTTATATTTCCCCGATTAGAGACTGGGTTTTTACCTCAAATGGATGAAGGTTCTATTATTCTTGATTATAATTCACCTCCCGGCACTTCATTGGAAGAAACAGACAGGATGTTGATAGAGGTAGATAAGATCATTGAGAAAATACCTGAAGTAAAGACTTATAGCAGGAGAACGGGGACACAGATGGGATTCTTCATTACTGAACCCAATAGTGGTGATTATTTGATTGAATTAAAGACAAAACGTAGCAAGTCAACAGAAGAAGTAACCGATGAAATACGCAAGAAGGTAGAAAGTGTATTACCGGCATTGACTGTTGATTTTGGGCAAGTAATTACTGATATGCTCGGTGATTTAATGAGTAGTGTGCAACCGATTGAAGTAAAAGTATTTGGTGATGACCACTCTAAACTACTAAAGCTTTCCAAAGAAGTAGCTGATAGCATAAGAACAATAAATGGAACAGCAGATGTTTTTGATGGGGCTGTCTTTTCAGGTCCTGTCTTACAACTACTTCCTAAACAAAGTGTATTAAAACAATTTGGTTTAGACCCTCAATTATTGCATGAACAAGTGAATGCTTACCTTGAAGGAATAGTAGTTGGAACTGTTCCAGAGAAAGAACAATTGACTAATGTGCGGTTACTCTTTAAAGAAAGTAATAATATTCCAATTGAAGAATTGAAGCAAGTACCCATTTGTACATCTTCAGGTGATTATGCTCCACTAAGTAGCTTCTCAGATTTCAAGATACAGAGTGGGATTTCAGAAATTCAGCGTGAGAATTTACAATCTATGGCTGTTATCACTGCCAGATTGAATAACAGAGATTTAGGTGGTGTGATGAAAGACATTCAAGAGAAAATGAAAACAATTAGACTACCCTCAGCATACCAGGTGATTTATGGAGGTTCATATGCTGAACAACAAAGTTCATTTGCTGAATTATTAAAAATACTTATTTCAGGTGGACTACTTGTCTTTAGCGTTGTTCTTTTCACTTTTAAAACGTTGAGGTATTCACTAATCGTCTTATTCATAAGTATTCTTGGGATAGGAGGGAGTGCTTTAGCCTTATTTATTACCAATACCCCACTCAATGTTGGAAGTTATACCGGATTGATTATGATCATTGGCATTATTGGCGAAAACTCAATCTTTACCATTCAAAAGTATAAACAGGAACAGGAAAGGGGTGAGGTTAATCCAATGATCAGAGCTGTATCTGCACGTCTTCGGCCCAATCTCATGACAGCATTAGGAGCTATCGTAGCCTTGATGCCGCTGGCATTAGGAATAGGTACCGGTGCTCAGATGCACCAACCATTGGCAATAGCTGTAATCGGAGGTTTCATTGTAGCGTTACCTCTTCTTTTGATTGTATTACCAGCAGCACTTAATTTATTAGAAAAATCTAATCACTACCCACCGGAAGAAAGTAATAACATCTCAGGGAATCTTTAAACTAATGCTTGCATTCATCGTTTTATTCAAAACCCTTGATGCAAAATATTTTTATCGAATATATTTCCCTTGTGCTTATCATCCTCGTGATGGTGATGATAGCCAATAAACTTCGACTTGCTTATCCAAT
>JBLMZZ010000153.1:0-9747 GCA_050259095.1 Omnitrophica WOR_2 bacterium
CCCGACACATTCGTTTATGTCATCAGTTACGAGGTACCGTCGTATGTACTAAGACAGGGACTTAAGAGCCCGATTACGGGGAGGGTTTCGGTTTTAAGGTAGGAAATCAGAAAATTTTTGCAGGTACCGGTGATAAGGTAAACGAAAAAGTGCTGCCTTTGCCTACTTCGCTTTCAACAGTAATTTTACCACCTTGTGCTTCTATGAATTCCTTACTTATTGCCAGTCCAAGGCCGGTACCTTCTTTCTTTGAATCCGGGCCACGAAAATAACGATTGAAAATTTTATCTTTAAACTCCGGTGAAATTCCCTGACCTGTATCTTTTACGGAAATCCTTATTGAATCATGTTCAGGAGTAACAGAAACGAAAATATGGGAATTATTATATGAATAACGGATAGCATTTGAAATGAGATTTGTTAATACCCATGCAGTTTTTTCATTATCGGCAAGGACCCTTGGCAGTTGATCAGAGCACTCTATATCAATTGATAAGTTCTTTCGTTTTGCCTGTAAGGTATTTGCTCTAATGGCGTAATCCAGAATATCCTTAAGATTGGCCTGAACAATATTCAACTGTATATTACCACTTTCAACCTGGGTCATATTCAGTAATTCACTGGTAATTTTCAGTAATCTTTCCGAATCGTCCTTTATGCTTTTAATTAACTTCTTTTGCTCATTATTCAGCTGCCCTACTTTTGTATTTTCCAACAGTTGGAGACTTAATTTAATCGCTGAAATAGGAGTTTTGAATTCATGCGAAATATTGGCTATAAAATTAGTTTTGGCAAAATCAAGTTCTTTATAAAATGTTACATTTCTCAACAGGAGAACATGGCTGATCAACTTCTTATCCTGTTCTAAAGAGTCGAGTGTAATATTAAGAACTTCAATTTCAAAATAACTCTCTTTACCATTTGCATATATTTTTAGTGGCTCATTTTTGCTGCCTTCATTCGGGTTATAGATATCGCGCATCAGGGTCCTTATTAAATCATTTGTTAGTGCAAGGTCAGTTGCATTCTTGCCAATCAGCTGGTCTTTTTCTAGTCCTGTTATATTGCGTGCTGAATTGTTGGCAAAAATAATTACACCGCTTTCGTCAAGACCGATTACTGGTTCATTCATTTTTTCAATCAGTGCTTCCATCCGCTTAATGGCCATCATCAACCTTGCAAGGTTGCTTTTGGTATACTCATCAAGCTCTCTGGCCATTGAATTAAATGATAGTACCAACTCCTTGAATTCGTAACTATCATAATTATCAAGATGAATTCTGTGCGAATAATTCTTTTGGGTGATTTGTCTGATACTTTCAGTTAGTTCTTTAACAGGTTTGGAAATAATACCCGGAAGTTTTATTAAGAGGAAAAAAGATAATAGCATGCAAACAAACCCGGCAGCACTCAGAAGTATTATTGCATTATTTGCTTTCTTTTTTGCCGCTAGACTTTTTTCACTGATAGCTGTCATGTTAAGGTGCATAACATGATTAATGTCATCACTCAGAATACGTTTTGCATTTAACTCAGATGGATTGTTTATTACTCGTGCAAAATGAGCGGAGAGACTATCGGTTAGCTCATCTTCACCAATTTCAGTGATATTATTTTTTTGTTTGAGCAGATACTGCCTGAAGTTTCTGACTGATTCTTCTGTTTCTCCGAGTTTATCCAACTCTTTTAACATGTTTCTTGAATATTCAAGCGAATTATAATTTTCAGCGAGAATATTATTGGAAGCTCTTGACAATGATTGAACCTGAAGAATTCCGAAAATACTTAAAAGAACAATCAATCCAAACAAAAACCCCAGTCCTAATGTAAGTTTTGATTTTATACTCATTTCAGGATAAGATTACAATGTCGATTTCATTTAATGAGACTTTATTTAACAGTTCTTTAAGAACCCGAGTTGAAAGCAGCATTTTAGGCAAACTTATGTGCGGGCGCCCAATGCATATAGTAGATATCTTCAAGCTTACAGCCTGATTTACGATTGATAAAACAACATTGTTATTTTTCACCTGTATAACCTCAGCTCCCATCTGGGTTGCCAATTTAAAATTATTAATCAGGTATCTTTGTTTGTCAAGTGGTATTTTATCAGAATTTTCTTTCATTGTCTGAACATACAGTACATACCACTTGCTTCCATAGAAATTTGCCAGTCGTGCTGTTTTTCTTATTACAATACGGGCTGTCTTCTCATTTGAACTAATGCATGCGAGGAACCTTTCGTTTATCTTAGGATTATGAATTTCTCTTTCTACTTTTCTTTCAACCTGCGACACAACCTCCCGAAGTGCCAGTTGTCGTAACTGCAATAAGTTTTCAGCTTTAAAGAAATTTGTGAGTGCAGGTTCAATTTTATCTCTGCTGTATATTTTACCTTCCTTAAGTCTGGTAATAAGTTCATCAGCAGGAAAATCAAGATTAACAACTTCATCAGCCCTGCCTAATACAATATCGGGTATTCTTTCCTTGGTTTCTTTGCCCGTAATTTTCCTCACTTCTTCATTTAATCCCTCTATATGTTGTATATTAACTGCACTTATAACATTTATGCCCGATGCTATAATCTCCATTACATCCTGCCACCTTTTCTCGTTTTTACTTCCGGGAATATTAGTGTGAGCCAGTTCATCGACTATAACAACTTCAGGTCTTAGGTTAAGAATAGCCTGAAGGTCCATTTCCTCCAATTGCTTACTCTTATAGAAAATCTTCCTTCTTGAAATTATGGGCAATCCTGGTAGCAGTTCTTCAACTTCAGTCCTGTCATGTGTTTCAATATAACCAAGTTTTACATCTATTCCATTCCGGAGCAAAATATGAGCTTCCTGCAACATACGATATGTTTTGCCTACACCAGCACTCATACCGATATAAATCTTGAATTTTCCTTGTCGTGATCTTTTTATAAGATCGAGAAAATACTGAACATTATGTTCTTTATCTTCCATGATTGCAGGGTTTAAACAAAGTTACTCTAATTATTACCGGATATCAATGATTTATAATGCTAAGGATTTAAATTTCAAAGGTTGTCTAATGCCAGATTCAATTCCAGTACATTGATTTTTTCAGGCCCGAACAACCCAAATAACGGATGTTCTGTATACTTTTTAATGAGCTGATGCAATGTGTTTTCAGATAGATTTCGTGCAACAGCGATTCTTTTAACCTGAATCAGGGCTGCCTGTATTGAAATATGAGGATCAATCCCACTACCGCTTGCTGTAACCAGATCAGAGGGTATTTGTGTCCTTTTAATCCCGGGATTGTGCACCAGAAAATATTCAATGCGTTTATTAACCTGTGCCAAATAAGCAGGATTTGAAGGGCCTTTGTTACTGCCACCTGAGCCTGCAGCATTATAATCAACTGCTGATGGCCTTGACCAAAAGTACTTATCTAGTTTAAACGATTGTCCGACATTTAAATAATATGTATTGTTATTTTCGATAACGACAGATCCTTTACCCTTGTTTGGTGCCAATTGGGCGATTGCAAGCATTGCAGGTATATATACGCCTGCTATAAATATTAAACTAATAAGGGTCAGCCTGATTGAAGGAATAATATGATCTTTCATTGTTTTTACTTTAAAAATAGTGCCACCATCATATCAATTAGTTTAATGCTGATAAAAGGAAGGATTAATCCTCCTAAACCGTATATAAATAGGTTGCGACGCAAAAGGGCAGTTGCACCAATTGGTTTATATGTAACCCCCTTAAGAGCAAGTGGAATAAGCATTAAAATTATAAGTGCATTGAAAATAACAGCAGATAAAACAGCACTTTCAGGACTATAAAGGTTCATGATATTTAATTGCCTGAGGGCAGGGATAGAAGTAATAAAAAGTGCCGGAATGATGGCAAAGTATTTAGCCACATCATTAGCTATACTAAAGGTAGTTAATGATCCTCTGGTCATAAGCAATTGTTTACCAATCTCTACTATTTCAATTAACTTGGTAGGGTCATTATCAAGGTCAACCATGTTACCTGCTTCTTTAGCAGCCTGTGTTCCACTGTTCATAGCAACACCCACATCAGCCTGCGCCAGTGCCGGTGCGTCGTTTGTACCATCCCCCATCATTGCTACTAATCTTCCCTCATTTTGTTCTTTGATTATATACTCCATTTTATCTTCCGGCCTTGCTTCTGCTATAAAATCATCTACTCCTGCTTTTTCTGCTATATATCGTGCAGTTAATGGATTGTCGCCTGTAACCATTACTGTTTTTACCCCCATCTTCCTTAATCGTTCAAATCGTTCATGAATGCCCGTTTTAACGATATCCTGAAGTTCTATAACGCCTTGCGTTTCATTATTTTCAATAACAACCAATGGTGTTCCGCCATTTGATGAAATACTTGTCACCACCTCGGTTACTTCATCAGGCATAGTTTTACCGGCTCTTTCAATAATATTCTTAATTGCATCATAAGCCCCTTTCCTGATACAGGTTGTGCCATACTCTATTCCCGATGAGCGGGTTTGTGCACTGAATTTTATAAATCTTGCATTATCAGGATTAATACCTGATGAGCTTACTCCCGATAATTCGATAATAGATTTGCCTTCAGGTGTTTGGTCAGCAACAGAACTTAAAGCTGATATTAGTTTTAAATGACTCAAATCAGTGCCATTCACAGTATGAAAATTTGTGGCTTTGCGATTTCCAATGGTAATAGTTCCTGTTTTATCAAGTAGCAAAACATCAATATCACCTGCTGTCTCTACAGCTTTGCCTGATTTAGTAATCACGTTAGCCTGCAATGCCCTGTCCATTCCTGCAATACCTATAGCCGATAGCAATCCACCTATTGTAGTAGGAATTAAACAAACGTATAATGAAATAAAGGCAGATATAGTAATCGTTGTTTTTGCATAATCGCCAAACGGTTTCAGGGTAACAGTAACAATCAAAAATACTATTGAAAAACCCGCAAGCAAAATCGTTAGAGCAACCTCATTAGGCGTTTTTTTCCTGGAAGCACCTTCTACCAATCCTATCATTTTATCTAAAAAACTTTCACCCGGTTGGGCTGTAACCTCAACTTTTATCTTGTCGGACAATACAGTAGTACCCCCGGTAACTGAACTTTTATCACCTCCTGCTTCCCTTATAACCGGAGCACTCTCACCTGTTATTGCACTTTCATCTATAGTTGCCAATCCTTCAATGATTTCGCCATCAGTAGGAATTGTATCACCAGCTTCACAAACAAACACATCTCCTTTAACCAATTGTAAAGATGAAATCATCTTTCCATTTTCAAGATGTGCAATTGTTTCTTCCCTCGTTTTTCTCAAACTATCAGTTTGTGCTTTACCACGTGCTTCGGCAAGTGCTTCGGCAAAATTGGCAAACAATACCGTAAAGAAGAGAGTGATAAATATTATGAGATTATAAAGAAAACTACCCTGATTGCTAATTCCGAATGGTATTGAAATAGTAACCAAAAGCATTATCAGGGTACCAATTTCAACGGTAAACATGATTGGATTATGAATCATTTCGCGCGGATTAAGTTTGCCAAATGATAGTTTTAAAGCCTCATTTACTAATTCTCTTTGAAAGAGAGGTATATTTCTTGATTTCATTTTTATGGTTATTGATATAAGGTAAAATACTCGGCAAACTGACTTAATGCCAGAGCGGGGAAAAATGAAAGAGCAGCTATAATTATTACAACAAAAAATATCACCATGCCAAAAGTGGTAGTTTCAGTATTTAAGGTACCTGTGCTTTCAGGAGTATACGATTTGGTAGCAAGTATTCCTGCAATAGCAACCGGACCAATAATAGGCAAATAGCGGGCAAGCAACATAATAATTGCGGTACTTATATTCCAAAAAACAGTGTTATCTCCCAGTCCTTCAAATCCACTGCCATTATTTGCAGCAGCTGAAGTGAACTCATAAAGCATTTCACTAAACCCATGATAAGAAGGGTTATTCAGCCAAACTGCATATTTATCGGGATTATGTGCAAAGAGATAACTGGCCAGTGCAGTGCCTGTTAGTATAAAAAATGGATGCAGCAACGCAATACTAACCGCTATTTTTACCTCTTTTGACTCTATTTTCTTGCCTAAGAACTCAGGTGTTCTTCCTACCATTAGTCCTGAAATAAAGACTGCAAGGATGATAAATATGTAAAAATTGAGAAAACCCACACCTGCTCCTCCATAAAAGGAATTAACCATCATAGCTGTTAATGCTGCTATCCCGGTTAAGGGTGTCATACTGTCGTGCATTGAATTCACTGAGCCATTACTTGTGCAGGTTGTATTCACTGCCCAATAAGCTGAGGCAGCTGATCCAAAGCGCACTTCTTTACCTTCCATGTTTCCCATATTCTGGTTGATACCCAGAGAATCAATTGCCGGATTGCCTTTCATCTCACTTGTAATAGAGGTGATAGCCAGAATTAGAAAACCAATAGTCATCACTCCAAGTATTATTGTTGCCAGTTTCTTCTTTCCTGTAAAGAAGCCAAAAGCAAAGATCATTGCGATGGGGATCAATGAAATAAATACAGTTTCGAGAATATTACTCAAATAATTGGGATTTTCCATCGGATTTGATGAATTTGACCCGTAATAACCACCACCATTTGTTCCTAATTGCTTAATACTAACAAAAGCGGCAACCGGACCGGTACTGATCACCTGATCAGCACCTTCAAGAGTTGTGGTATGTATTTTACCATCAAATGTCATAGGAGTTCCATTAAAAATAAGTATGAAACCACCAATAAATGCCAGTGGTAGTAATATCCTGGTAATAGTTCTGACAAAGAACACATAAAAATTTCCTGTTTTTGTAGTAGTTTTTTCTTTAATGGCAACAAAAGCAACTGCACAGATGGCAATTCCTGTGGCTGCACTAACGAATTGCCATAATAGAAGCATCAGTTGTCCCAGATATGAAACTCCGGTTTCTCCTGCATAATGCTGCAGATTTGTGTTTGTAATAAAGCTAACTGATGTATTGAATGCGAGTGACACATTCATTGAAGGATTACCATCAGGATTTAAAGGTAACCATCTCATATTCATCAATACAAATAAGGAAATAAGAAACCAAATCAGGTTGATTGTCAGTAAAGCTATAAGATTCCCTTTCCAGCTCATAGCTTTTGATTGATCAATACCAGCAGCCCTGTACAATAGCTTTTCTAAATGATTAAAAATTTTATCAGCACCCATTGGTTCAAGTGCGAATACCCTGCTAATGTATTTTCCTAACGGAACAGCTAATGCAAGCACCACTATATACATCAAAATGACACCTAAAATTTCAGTATTCATGATATCATAATTTTTCCGGTCGTATTAGTACGTATATGAAATATGCAAAAACCGCAATGGCAATGATAAGTAATACTGTCATGATTTAATTTTCTAAAATTGTCTTTAAATAAACAGGTTTCAGGCTATCGGGCATTAATTGCAGGTGTTCAAGAAGGGAGCCGGGGCTTTCTTCTGAGCCTAAATTGCTGAAGAATTCATTTTCAATTGCATTTTTTTCCTTAAGATTCCCTTTACAATAAAGCATTTCAATAACTTTGAATGTTTGCCTTGCTTTATTTTTGTTTTCAAACATCATATCCAATGTATAATGTGCGAGTTTTTGTAGAATCTCATAATCATCATGGTTAGGTTTATCTATATCCCATATCAAATCATCGGGGAACCATTGTAAAAGTGTTTTTTGAATCTTTGTTTCCATTGTTAGATGCTTTTGTTCATGTATACACATGCCAATTAGTATTCCAAAAGCATTGGACATTTCAGATAGTAAGGAAAATCAATGGTTTAATCAAAAAGTGAAAAGATCAATGGTTAGTGACCATATCATTTTGAAAGGGTAAGGTATAGCAAAATGAAAGGTTTAAATCTGATATTCTTCAATTTTTCGGTAAAGGGTTGTTAAAGCTATATTAAGCAGTCGGGCAGCTTCTGTTTTGTTCCCATTTGTATAGTTCAATACTTTCAGAATATGCTGCTTTTCGGCGTAAGCTAAATCAAAGAGTGACTTAATGCGATTTTCAGTACCATTAGGCAAATTCTCCTTTAACTCCTGTGGTAAGCTATCAATAGTAAGTTCATCTGAATAAGCAAGGATGGTACTTCGTTCTATTACATTTTTAAGCTCACGTATATTACCTGGCCATTGGTATAATTTTAGAATGCTGATAAATTCAGGGGAAAGTGGTTTAAATCTTTTACCTGCTTTTAATGCATACTGTTGCAGAAAATAACCGGCTAATAATTCAATATCGGCAATTCGCTCTCTTAATGCCGGAACCTTAATATGAAACACTGATAGACGATAATATAAATCTTCCCTGAAATGGCCATTCGCCATATCTTGTTTTAGATTTCTGTTGGTGGCAGCTATAACCCTGACATTGACCCTTGATATTTTGTTTTCCCCAATTTTTATAAATTCACCCGTCTCAAGTACCCTAAGCAATTTTGACTGTAAGTCAGGAGCCATTTCACCTATCTCGTCAAGAAAAATGGTACCATTGTTCGCTTCTTCAAAAAGTCCTTTCCTATCTTTTACTGCCCCTGTAAATGCCCCGGCTTTATGGCCAAACATTTCACTTTCTAAAAGTTCATGATTAAATGCAGAGCAGTTTATAGCAATAAAGTTCTTTGTTCTTCTACTGCCCGCCTGGTGAATAAATTGTGCAAAGACCTCTTTTCCGGTACCTGTTTCTCCCGAAAGAAGGACAGTAGCGTCAGACAATGCCACTTTTTCAGCCATTTCAAGTGTATCTCTGAAAATTTTTGACCTGCCAATAATGTTGTCAAGTGAGTACCTGTTATCAAGTTGTGACTCAAGGTGTCTGACTCTTTTTTCAAGCTCAATCTTTTCGCTTCCCCGGTAAAGCAGTGGAATGAGCTTATTGTTATCATCACCTTTAACCAGGTAATCAAAGGCTCCATTTTTTATAGCCTGAACACCATCAGGAATATTGCCGTAAGCTGTCAGCACAATAACTTCTGTAAATGGATATTTGACTTTAATAATCTTTGTAAGGTCAATTCCATTCCCATCAGGAAGCTTAACATCACATACTACCAGCTCGGCACCGGTAATTTCAAGCTTTTTTAATGCCGAACTACAATCGGTAGCTTGAAAAACCTCAAACCCTTCCAGACTGATAATCCTGGTTAACAGGTCTCTTAGTTTTTCTTCATCATCAACAATCAGAACTTTCTTCAAATCACCGTTAGTTTAAAACCAATTATAATTTAGCTCAAATTTACAAAATAAATAGCATTGCGCTGAGCGCGAAGTGGAAAAGGCAACCGGTAGTGCGTTTTTCACCTCATCCCCCAACCCCTTCTCCGAACTGGTTCAGCGTTCAGCGTTCAGCGTTCAGCGTCAATCAGGCGCTGAGCGTTAGGCGTTTAGGGTCGTTTTCACCTCATCCCCCGGCCCCTTCTCCTGAAGGAGACGGGGAGACAACTTCGCTACAAAGTGATTCGTCATATGATAAAACTGATAGCTTATATGTGATAGCTTTTAAGTAACTCCGCCCTTCAGGGCGGAGACACAAGATGACCAAAAATTATTTGGGCTTTAGCCCCAGAACATATAAGCGGTCTGGGTTATACTAACATTTAGAAGAGAATTCCTAAGCCTTCAACGCTTAGAATGAATCCTCCGGTTTGCAACCGGAACTTCTTTTTTCTTACTTCTTTGTCT
>JBLMZZ010000154.1:0-5095 GCA_050259095.1 Omnitrophica WOR_2 bacterium
CTTTCATTTTTACAATAACTATCTGTCAGTTAGTGAATACAACAAGATATTGCTTAACCGCAAAAAAGATTTTCTAAAAGGTTATCCAGAGATGCATTGGCTCAGTTGGAATTTAGCTGACTATAAAACCTTCAAAAAACTTCAATAGTATTGTTAAATACTTGTTAAGCCTGCTGTTTGGTTCGTTGTATTAAATTTAATGTACTTACTTTTGAAGTCATATCCTCAACAATTTGAAGTTATGGCTAAAAAAACAAAGCTTAATCCTTACCGCATTGCTACACAATGGATTATTCTTTTTCTACTTCTGTACCTGGTAGTAAGACCTTATATTAATCGATCTTATACTTCTGATTTTGAAGCATATTGTCCTTTTGGTGGATTGCAGGCTTTTTCTTCTTTTCTTGTTAGTAATTCATTGGCATGTTCAATGACTACCACACAAATCTTCATGGGATTAGGCTTAGTTGTAGCTGTAATACTTATAAGTAAACTCTTCTGCAGTTACATTTGCCCAATTGGTACTTTTACTGAATGGTTTTCAAGAATGGGTAGAAAACTAAAAGTTAATTTCGAAATCAAAGGTACTGCCGATCGGCTTTTAAGAATTCTTAAATACGGTTTACTCTTTTTAACTTTCTATTTTACAATAACTTCGAGTGAGCTTTTCTGTAAAACATTTGACCCTTATTATGCTCTGTTTTCAGGGTTCAGTTCTGATGTAGTCATTTCATATGCTTCACTTGCATTGCTACTCGCAATTCCGGGTTCTTTCTTTATACGACAAGCCTGGTGCAGATACGCTTGTCCACTTGGAGCAGCATCTAATATTTTATCAAACAGTTTGGTTTTTATTGGGATAACTGCAGTTTATGTATTCTTGGTTTTGGTGCTAAAACTTCAAATCAGCTGGATATGGTTACTGTCAACGCTGGCAATTACAGGTGTATTATTCGAAACATTTAAAGTCAATATTAAAGGACTCTCAATTTTTAGGATATCGCGTAATGCTGATTCCTGCACAGGATGTAAATTGTGTGATAAAGTTTGTCCTATGGCAATTAAAGTATCTGAACTCAATACCGTAAAAGATATAGATTGCCATCTTTGTGGCGATTGTGTAGTGAGCTGTCCTGAAGAAAACACATTAAGCATTATTGGTAATAAAAAACTTGCAGTGAATGTTAAGAGAAAACAGTTTATAACTGCACTTCCTGCTGTATTAGTATGTGTTATAGTGATAGCAGGTTTAGGATTTTCTCAGAGGATTCACATACCTACTATAAGTCTTAAATGGGGCAACCAACAACAACTTTCATCAGCAGGTATATATGAGCAATCGGGCCTTACCAGTATCAAGTGTTTTGGAAGTTCAATGTCATTTGCCAATCACATGAAAGAAGTAAAGGGAGTAATGGGACTTGAAACTTATGTGGGGAGTCACAGTGTTAGAGTATGGTACGATAAATCAATCACCAATGCGAATAATATTAAAGAGGCAATTTTCACACCATATAAGCGATTATTTGCCGCTCCTGCATTAAATCAAAAGGCAATCGGAGTATGTGATGCTTCCATAGATAATTTCTTTGATCCCAATGATGCCGGTTTGTTAAGTACACGCTTTGAGCAAAATAAAGGTATACTTGCCATGCAAACCATGTTTGGGGAACCTGTAAAGGCACTAATTTATTACGATCCGGCTCTTATTACCCCTGCAAAGATCAGTTCACTTATTGAGCAGAAGAAAGTTAAGTGGACTGTTGATGGTGAAGAATATGAGGCAGATACACGTTTTAAAGTTTCTGCGCTCATCCCTAACAATAACCTCCCGTTGAAAGAGTATCTTACTCGACTATATCAACCTGTATCAATGACATTTAACGGGTACGACGATTATGATCAAAAGGAGATTGAAGTGTACCGGTTTGCATTTAATCAGGCATCTGATCCTGCACTTACCGATATGCCGTGGTATCTATTAAGTCATGTGAGCAATAACAGAAATGTGGTTGGTTTTGAACTGGTACCTGAGGATGAAGGGTTTGTGCTTGATTTAAAAGTCATTAAAAACAAGGTAGGCAAAGATGAGTTAGTAACAATGATGAACTCTGATAACCTTACGGTTCATCTTAGTGATGGTACTACACAAGTACTTAAAAACCCCTATCATTTCTAAACTTAAATGCCCGATGGAATGAAAGATAATTTTCTATCTTTGCGCAAACGCATGGGATGTTAGCTCAGTTGGTTCAGAGCATCGCCTTGACAGGGCGGGGGTCACTGGTTCGAGTCCAGTACATCCCACATCATTTATAAAAAAGGCTGCCTGAGTAAAGCAGCCTTTTTTGTGATATTTTCAAAAAGGGTTATCTCCCTATTATATTTTACCTAAAGTGAAACAAATACAGTATAACTCTTCGTCTGATTTGGATATACATAAAAATAACTACCAACAGGCTCCCAGTTTGAAGTATCTTCAAAGACAACTATCCTATAAGTATATGGATCAATTGAACCAACCGGTATACCATCGAACATCACGTCTCCATTAGAGTCTGTCTTTTTAATGAAATAACATGTTTTTATATATTCTTCTAAAGTATAAAGATTTTGATTCACACCTGTAACATATAAACCAACATTTAAATCAGGTACTACCTGACCTGAGTATTGATTAACAATGGTTAATTTTACCTTTGATACATTACTAATAGGACTTACCTGAATTAGTTTATCACTACCGGCAACTATCTGGAAGGCTCTTGAATCACCATATGATATGTTTCCTCTCTTAACACTTACAGAATATTTGTATTGTCCGTAAAGCAGCTTCCCAACATTAAATACACCTGAAGTATTTGTTGTATCCATATAAATTTGGTTG
The DNA here is from genome assembly GCA_050259095.1 of Omnitrophica WOR_2 bacterium. GTDB lineage: Bacteria > Bacteroidota > Bacteroidia > Bacteroidales > Lentimicrobiaceae > Lentimicrobium. The sequence continues at coordinate 2,888 of JBLMZZ010000154.1, forward strand.
CCGTTATTACTATAAATGCGAACTGATGCATCAGTACAGGGTTGATTGTTTTCATCAATGACCTTTAAAGTCAATGAACCGGCATTATTCATAATGATAGTTTGATCTTCACTTTTCTCACATGCAGAGAAAATGAACATTGAAGACACTGCAAAAAATAATAAACCTTTTATATAATTTTTCATTTGTTGGATTCTTTAGTTTAATAATGATATTAAAGATCTACTTCAACTGTAAATTGATTTGTTGAGTATGCAGATAGATAAAAAGAGTTATTACTTGAGGGATAATCCCACTCATTGCTACTCCTGAATACCATTACACTGTATTCACCATTTATTGAAGAATATGGTACTTTGTTAAAAGTAACCCACCCGTTACCATCTGTGATACCTGTAAAATATGCTTCGTTAACCAAACTTTCAAATGAATAGCTCACATTATAATATGGGGCATGAGGTATTAATGCAACATTTAAAGAAGGAATGGGATCATTATTATAATAATCAACTATCCTAACCGACATTTTTGTAACATTCTTAAATGGATTCACTTCAATTGTTTTTGAATCACCTCCAACTATCTGAAATGCTCCTCCTTTATAATAATAAATATTTCCTTTATAGGCACCTACTGAATATTCATACTCACCTTCAAGTAGTTTACCTACATTACACAAACCATCATTATTGGTAGAATCATAAAAAAGGGTTACTCCATCACCAATTGTACTTTGTACATAAACTTTTGCCTTTGAAATGGGAATATTACCTTCATCCAGAACTTTAATAACAAGGTTTCCTCCTGGATTTGTTACAAGTGTAATTGTATCCGGCTCCTTTTTACAAGCAGAGAATACAATGATAATTAAGCTAATAGCTACAAAAAATTTCTTCATGACCGGGTTTTATTGATTAGTGAAATAATAACAGCGAATATATTAACTAAAGCAGTAATTACAAAAATAAATTATATTTAATTTTTAACTAATATAGCTATAATTTAGTTAAGGTATTGTAATTTAGAAAGATACCCGACATATAATGGTATAATGCCATTGTGAAATTGAAATGCAATTAACTTAATCGGAATATTATGATTCAATAATCCCCATCATTAAAGCATTCTTGATAAGTGCTGCTGTATTAGGGGAATTGAATTTGCTTAACAGGTTTTTTCGGTGACTATCTACTGTGAAGTGGCTTATAAATAGCATTTTACTGATTTCGGGATTTGTATAACCTTCGGCAATTAAATGCAATACCTCTTTCTCGCGACAAGTTAATCTAGGATAACCATTTACCTTTATTCCATTAATAACATTATTAATGTCGCGACCCATGTATTTATTTCCATTCATTACCTCAATAACAGCATCAACAATTTCATTGCTCTGATTTATTTTCAATATCAGTCCATCAACACCACTAGAGATCAGTTTCTTAATGAAACTGCACTTAACGAAGTATGATATTATGATGGTCTTTAAACTATGATTGTTTTGCTTCAAAGTTTTGAGATAGTTCCTGATTTCATTCTCGGAACCTTTTAAATCAATGATTAACAGTTCTACCGGATGTTCCTTCAATATTTCATTGACTCTGTTTATTGAGTTTGCCGGGATATATGAAAAGTCAAGAGATGCCTCACTTAAAAGCCATGCAATACTGTCACTCACCTGATGATGATCTTCGATGATGATAGCATTAGTAAACATTGCCTGGATTTATTTTAAAGCTAAAATAGTAAATACATGGGAAAAAATCACCTTTTTAAGGGATAAATTACAATTATATTCTATTTTATATTTACATGAACTAACAAGCAAACACCAACAATCAAATCCAAGCTGTTTATGAAACAATGTATTTATTTGTTATTGATATTATCCATGACAATTGGCATTAATTGTGCCAATGCACAGATAAACCTTCAAAAAAGGATAGAACGTAAGGTAGTTAACAGGACCAATACCCGTATAGATCAAGGTATAGATAAGGGATTAGATGCGGTTGAGAAAGATATTAAAGGCGATAAAAAAGCTAAAGAAGCTGACGAGAAGAAAGACCAGAAAAGCGAAAATGAAGAAAAAGCTGTTAAGGAAGACAACACTGCAAAATCAACTCAACCTTCGCTGCTCTCATATTCAAAGTATGACTTTATTCCAGGTGAAAAAGTAGTCTTCTTTGATGATTTCAGTCAGGATGC
>JBLMZZ010000155.1:0-14064 GCA_050259095.1 Omnitrophica WOR_2 bacterium
GAAAACCTTCAGGGAATTTTCAAAACGATGCATCAGTTACCAAGTGATGTACAAATAAAAATATCGGACAATATTACATTTAGCAAGATTGAGAAAAGGTTACAAGATTACCTTCCTGATGAAAATTTGAAATTTGATCTAGTATATTTTGATGCATTTTCCCCTGTTGTTGAACCTGATTTATGGACTGAAGAAATCTTTAAGAATCTCCATTCAATGATGAATAATGAAGGAGTTCTTGTTACTTATTGCAGCAAAGGAGTAGTAAGAAGAACAATGCAGGCATGTAACTTTAAAACTGAGCGCTTACCCGGGCCTCCCGGGAAACATGAGATGTTGAGAGCGATTGCCGTTTAAGACCTAACTGGATTACTTACTTATCTAATTTGCGCATAATTAGCTGATCAACAACCAGGAATAGATTTTTTGGTAAAAGTGTCCTCCAGTTAATCGTATTAAATAAACCGCCTAGATTAAGATAGTAATCCAAGTGTCCATGATAAAATTCATCCAATACATGTTCTCTGAAATTTAGCATTGCAATCCAACCATCTTCAAGATCTTCGAACCATTCTTGATAATAGGAATCATCATCAAAATGAAAGTTGAGAACATTCTCACCAATTAAAATGAACTTATTGATTTTTTCCCTCAGCATTGGTTCAATCACGTTCCTCTTGAAATACATTATATCATTATACAGACAGTCATTCCATTCACCAAGCAGTTCAATGATTGCATATCCCTGATGGTAATCAACGAAAAGTACTTTTGAATATAGTGTTGCAGAACCGAACTCATCCCATCTGGGGTGGATGTAATAATTATATATTACGTTGGTATAAGCAATATCATTGTACTCTCTCCCAAAAAATGGTGAGCGTTCATCAAGAGATGAATTATATAATTCTTCCCAGGCATAAAAGGGTTCTATATCTTGCATATCAAGCCTTACTAAAAAAGAGTTGAGCTAATGAAATCTCATTAGCTCTAATATTATCAAATTAAAGAACTCAGGTATTATCTCATATCAATCACTTCAACTCCAGGATGTTCCGCTGCTTTAAAAGCAAACATACTATCATAAAAGTTTTGATTAACGTCCATTTTATTTACAATGTAGCTATAGACTGAACCATTCTTATCATAGATTGCAAGTGTATCAACCATCTTTTTAGCGCGATCTATAGTTACTCTTACTTTATTAAAATTCTTTTTCTGAACAGGTGTTAACTCAACTATCTGTTGTTGAGGAGTTTCTTTTATCAGTTTAGCTTTAAAATTCTTATTATAATTTGAAAGTATATTAGTAGGAGTGATGGACTCTTCATTTTCACCAACAGTATTTACCTGAACTTCATTAGCATCTTTAAGGTAAGTCCATACAGTTTTACCATCGCTAATTACATCCTGCCCTGATACAGTCAACTTATATTTTTCTGCTTTTGAAATTAATACTCCTTTATAACTATCGTTTATTTTCTGGGCTGTATTTTCCATCTTATAAGTAAACTCTATTCTAATTGATTTGTAAGCTTTCGTTTTAGCTGATACTTCATCGAGAATAGATTGGGCTTTCTTGTCAGATTGAGCTACTAGAGATAGAGTAAGCATTAGCACCCAGATAGTTAGAATTAATTTTTTCATAAATTGCATTAGATGTTTTTTAAAATTCATTTTTATGATTGTCCAATTGCAGATCCTTCAAAAACTGTTCCAAAGCTACTTCATTTGCGACTCTGACTTCACGTGCTTTACTTCCTTCAAATGGACCAACAATGCCAGCTGATTCTAACTGATCAATAATTCTACCGGCACGGTTATAACCAAGCTTCAATTTACGCTGCAATAAAGAGGTGCTTCCTTGTTGTGTAGCAACAATAATTCGTGCAGCATCTTCAAACAATTCATCTCGTTGCTGAGGATCAAAGTCGACTTCTTTTTCATCTTGTTCATCAGCAAATTCCGGCAAATGATAAGCATCCGGATACCCGCGTTGTGATCCTATAAATTCAGTAATTCTTTCAACTTCATGGGTATCAACGAAAGCACATTGTAGACGAAGAAGATCACTGCCGGTTGAAAGAAGCATATCACCTCTTCCTATTAATTGATCAGCGCCACCACTATCTAAAATTGTCCTTGAATCTATCTTTGAAATAACTCTAAATGCAATTCGGGCAGGGAAATTTGCTTTAATTGTTCCCGTTATGATATTAACTGATGGGCGCTGGGTTGCTATTACAAGATGAATACCTATAGCTCTCGCTTTTTGAGCCAGCAGTGTTAATGGCACTTCAATTTCCTTACCTGCAGTCATAATCAAATCAGCATACTCATCAATGACTACAATAAGGTAGGGAAGAAACCTGTGACCATGAAGCGGGCTTAATTTACGGGCTATGAAACGTGTATTGTATTCTTTGATATTCCTTACTTGTGCATCCTTTAAAAGGTCGTACCTATTTTCCATTTCAATGTTGAGGGAATTTAAAGTACGTACAACTTTTCTTGTATCTGTTATAATAGCTTCTTCTGAATCAGGCAATTTGGCAAGAAAATGTCGTTCAATCTTTGAGAATAATGTTAATTCGACTTTTTTAGGGTCAATCATAATGAACTTTACTTCCGAAGGATGCTTACAGTAAAGAATAGATGTGATAATAGCATTCAATCCTACTGATTTACCTTGTCCTGTAGCTCCAGCCATCAAAATATGAGGCAACTTTGACATGTCAACAATGTATGGCTCATTTTGAATAGTTTTACCTATTCCAAAAGGAAGATCATACTTTGTTGTCTGAAACTTTTCTGATCCTAATATAGTCTTCATAGGGACTATTTCAGGCTTAAGATTCGGTACTTCAATTCCAATTGTTCCCTTCCCGGGAATTGGAGCAATGATTCTAATTCCCATTGCTGCCAAACTTAATGCTATATCATCCTCAAGATTTCTTATCTTTGAAATTCTAACTCCTTTAGCAGGGATTATCTCATATAAAGTTACAGTAGGCCCAATAGTAGCTTTTATTTTATCAATAGCGATACCATAATTGCTTAATGTTTCAACTATCCTGTCTTTATTAGCTTCAAGTTCTTCTTTTTGTGCCGAATAGGAAACACTACCCGGAACATAATCATCCAGAAGATCAAGAGAAGGTCTTTTATATTCAGGTAAGTCAAGAGTAGGATCAAATTCGGTATCAATGGTATAATGCACCGGTGCTTTATTATCTACACTTTCAATTTCCTCTTCTGTATCTTCTTCCGGTATTAAATTTGAATCATCAATTTCAAATTCAATATCCTTTTTAATTGAAGGTGCAATAACAGGCTCTCTTTCAATTTCCTCAATGTCTTGATTGAAAAATTCCTCTTTTTCATCTTCTTCCTCCTTAACCGCAAATTCAACTGTATTATATTTATCTTCAGGTACCAGATTGTTTGAGCGAATGTTTGATTTTCTGTTTAAGGAAAGTTCAGACAAGTCTTCATTTTCATTTTCTGGTATATCATCATTTGATAAAATAGCAGGTGGTTTTGGTAAGCTGAGAGGCATATTAAAAGCGAATACAAGTATAGCTATCAGTGTAAATAGCAAAAGAATACCTGTACCTGTCTTCCCTAAAAATCCTTCAAGCCAAAATGAACTCTGGTAACCGGTTATGCCACCGAGGATAGCATACGAGCTATCTCTGAATAGAAAGCCTAGAGTTACAGTTAACCAGATGATACCGGCAAATGAATTAATAATTGTTTTCCAGATTGGAAGTACCGTAACTCTTAATGCTAATCTTAGCCCTATTACAAAAAGAATAAGAATAATGAAGTAAGCAGAGATACCAAATCCTCTTTTAATAAGTAAGATCGATAAAGCTGCACCTAAACGACCGGCCCAGTTATCAGCTTGAATTGAATTATCTGAAAGGATATCATTAAATGAGAAGTATGAAAAGATATCATCCGCATCCCACTTAAAATACAGGAATAAATAAGAAGAAAAGGCAAATAGTAAATAAATAGAAGACAATACCAGAAAAACTCCCAGTATTTTACCAATTCTACCATCAGTCATCCAAGCAGGGAAAGAAGTCTTTTTGTTGGTTTTCTTCTTAGCGGGTTTCTCTTCCGGCTCTTCTTTTGGTCTATTTTTCTTTAGTGTATTGCCTTTTGCTGCCATTGATACAGTTATTACATTCCCCCACCAAACATCTGTCTGAGTTGTTCAGGAGTACTTTCCTTATAGTCTGATGGAATATCAAATTCCTTATTAGAAACTCTTCCCTTTTCAACTTTAACAGCGGTAAGCAGCATATTCATACCCTGCATTTTATATTTAAATTCTAATGGGATACCTGTTAAATTACGGTATTCATTATCATAAAAAATCTTGTTACCACCAACTTCTTCAGAATAGTACACTTCAATAGGATTAGCTTTTGAACGTTCATCACCAAAATTAATATTTGCTTTCTTACAAACAAATCCGGCAATTTCTTTAGTTTCATTTGCAGCTTCCATGATAGGTTCTTTACCCAGAGGACGGTTAGCTTTATTTGGTTTAATTGCCACTTTTTGACCTCCAACAGAAACAAGGACAACAGTAGTTTTTGCATCAGAATCAAGTAAAAGCACTTGATTCATTTCGGCCATATTGAGTTCAGCACGCGATTTGTTACCATTTAATTTTAGCACCATTGTCTGCGGCATTGATTTTAATTGAGCTGCACTCATGTTAGCATCAGGATATGAAATCTGATAAGTGATAGTTCCCTTAAATTCTTTGCCTTTTGACTGTGCTATCGTTTCGTTTACTGATACCATCAATAAGAACGATAATATGATTGTAGTTACTAGTTTCATTTGTATAATGTTTCAAGTTAATTTAGCTCTTTTATTTCAATCTTCTCTATAATATCTCCTGCCCGTATAAGATCAATAACTTCTAAACCTTCAAATACTTTACCAAAACAAGTATGGTTGCGATCAAGATGTTGGGTGTTTTCGCGGTTATGGCAAATAAAAAATTGAGAACCACCTGTATTACGACCTGCATGAGCCATTGAAAGAACTCCTCTGTCGTGATATTGGTTATTCCCTGTTAGCTCACAATTAATTGTATACCCTGGTCCACCGGAACCTGTTCCATTTGGACAACCACCTTGAATTACAAACTGAGGAATTACGCGATGGAATGTTAGTCCATCATAAAATCCGCTTTTTGAAAGTTTGATAAAATTTGCAACTGTATTTGGAGCATCTTCTTCATAAAATTTTACTTTCATTACTCCCTTTTCTGTATGAATTTCAGCTATTTGCATATATATGATTATTTTAATTTTTACTAATGAATGGTTCTAAACAATTTATTAAACCTTATCTTACCGTTAAAAAGTGATTTATTATTGTCCAAAGATAACCATACAAAAATTGCTTTACCCACAATATGGTCGTAAGGTACAAATCCCCAAAACCTTGAGTCAGCTGAATTATGTCTGTTATCACCCATCATCCAATAATAATCCATTTTAAATTTATATTCTGTGGCAGGTTTGCCGTTTATAAGAATCTTATCACCTACTTTTTCAAGTGTATTCAGTTCATATGCTTTAATAATACGTTCATAAAGAACAATATTTTTGCTGTTTAACTGCACTGTCACCCCGGCTTTAGGTATAACAATAGGTCCGAAGTTATCAACATTCCAGGGATATGCTGAATCAAACGGGAAGATATATGGTTGCCAGAAACCTTTTGGTTGAATTATCTTTTTTACTTCCTTAACATTAACAAACCCTTTAATTTTTTCAACAGCTTCAGCAGTTAATGTTATTTCGTATTCATCCTGCTGTGCCATCAAAACATCTTCGGTAACTCCTAAACGTTCTAGTACCTTGGGGTTAATCTTTGATCCATCTGTCTTAACTAAGTATTTAAATTGAGCTTTTTGGGGTAATTCAGCAGCTTTACCATTTATGTAAACTACCTGATCAATTATTTGTAATGTATCTCCCGGTATTCCGATACATCTTTTAATATAGTTTTCCCTTTTATCTACCGGACGATATACGATATCACCAAAATTAAGTTTGTCATTCCATACCCGTTCACGACCATAGTCTCTTATAAGTCCATAGTAGCTGAGATTTTGAGTTTTAAGAGCAACAGTATCACCGTCGGGATAATTAAACACTACAACATCATTATTTTTAATTTTAGTTGTTCCCGGGAATCGATAGTATGGAAGCTTAATCCATTCTACATACGACTTAGTGTACTTTGTAAGTGGAAGCGTATTATGTACAAATGGAAATGCCAGCGGTGTATTTGGAACTTTAGGACCATAACTCAATTTACTAACGAAGAGAAAATCACCTACAAGTAAAGATTTTTCCATGGAAGAAGTTGGAATAGTGTATGCTTCGACCATAAACATGCGAATAATAGTGGCAGCGATCACTGCAAAGATTATTGCATCAATCCATTCGCGAGAGGCAGTTTTTTTATGTGCTACTCTTTTATCCGGAGAAATATAATCTGATTCTTTGTTAAAACCCAACCATGGAAGGTAAAGATAAGGGAACAGTACTGCTAAAGCTTGGTCGGCTAATGAAAACCTGTTATAACATTTTAAAGTCTCCACTATCATCAACATCACAATAAAGGCATTAATGAAAGGGATTAAAAGGAAAATGTACCACCACAGAGGTTTTTTAATTATTTTCAACCATATGTAGTAATTAAGAAATGGAACTGCTGATTTCCATTGATCATAACCCGCAGTTTGAAAAGTTTTCAAAACCAATATGGGAAAGAAGACCAGAATAATTAGCAAAATGATTGTTAGTGACATATGGTCAGATTTATGGTATCCTTCAAAAAGAAGAGATTGGTTGCAAATTTAATTTAAAATATTGATTTATAATTAATCAAACAATAGATCCTTCATACTAAACACGCCCTTTTTCCCATTAAGCCATTCAGCTGCAATAATAGCTCCTAAAGCGAAACCTTTTCTACTATGAGCAGTGTGCTTTAATTGAATAGAATCAATAGGTGAATTCCATTCGATTATATGAGTTCCGGGAACTTCTCCAATTCTCTCAGAGCTAATACTTATTTTTCCACTTTCTTCACCGTTAAGATTCCAATCCTTGTATCTGTTGCAAGTTGCAATTATTTCATTTGCGAGTGTTATTGCTGTACCACTTGGTGCATCTTTTTTATGAATATGATGAACCTCATGGATGTTTACCTGGTACTCATTCAAAGGACACAAAAACGAAGCCAACTTCTTATTTATTTCAGAAAAAATATTAACACCAATACTAAAATTCGAGGCATAAAAAAAGGTTTTTCCTTCAATACGAGCTCTTTCCATTGCTAAAGATACGCGATCTGTCCAACCTGTTGTACCTGAAATGACCGGAATATTATTATCGAAGCAAAAATTTACGATTTCAGGAGCAGATGCGGGTGTACTGAAATCAATGACTACATCACAATCCGGAATTGAATTGTTTTTCCAATCTTCTTCATTATTAAAAACTGCCACAATAGAATGACCACGATCAGTAGCGATATTTGCTAGCTCGTGACCCATTTTACCAAATCCTGCTATTATTATTTTCACAATTGTTGGTTCAAAAATTCATACATAATCTTATACCTCCGGTAGCAAGATGGTTGCCGGGAGCTTTAATCATAATAGGTTGAATATTCAAGCTGATATTATCCGAAACATCATAATCAAAAAAATGGGCATCTACAGTAGCATCTACTACATTAAGTATATACCAAACAGCCGAAAAGATGACAGTAAGTTCAACCCGTCGGCGATAAAAATCACGTCCTCTAAGCAAATCATTTACATCAGTATATCTGGCAACATATGGGTTATTGGTAAAAGTTGTATCACCATTTAACCGATATCTGTATGCCTCAGTAAATTTCCTCATTTCTTTATTATTGATACTGAGATTATAGGCCAATGCACCAAAACCTGCATAGATAATAGGAATTTTCCAGTATTTCTTATTATATGCTTGTCCGAGGCCGGGTAATACCAATGAATATAGAGTTGCTTTATGAGGTGAATGTTTCTCTATTATCGTTGAATCAGCTGATTGTTTCACTGATGCAATCGTATCTTGAGAGAATACTTTCGGAGAGGTTGCTACTAATATAAATATCACAATGAGCGATATTTTAATCGCAGTCTTTAAATAGGCACTGAATATAATGTTACGATACATTATTAAATTTCAGGAGCAGTCAACTCTTGTAAGAGGCGCTCCAATTCTAATTTTGATTGAAAACTGATAACGATGTTTCCTTTCCCTTTATTGTTAAGCTGAACGCTAACTTTAGTTTTGAATCTGTCAGCTATATTCTTACTTATATTAGTAATATCTTCAGGAACTTCATGCTTAATATGCGGCCGGGGTTGAGAAACAGGCTTATTATAATTCCTTACCCTTTCTTCAACTTCTCTAACAGACAGATCCTTATCAATAATTTCTTGTAAAATGATTAATTGGCCTTGTACATCTTCAATACTTATTAAAGCTCTGGCATGACCCATACTAATTTTACCATCCCTTATAGCCAGTTGAACTTCTGCCGGTAGTTTTAGCAGACGAATATAATTAGTAACTGTAGTTCTGTTTTTCCCAACACGTTGACTTAATTCGTCTTGTGTTAATTCACATTCTTCAATCAGTCGTTGATAACTGATTGCTATTTCCAGGGCATTTAAATTTTCTCTTTGAATGTTTTCAACCAGTGCCATTTCAAGCACTTGTTGATCATTTGCTATTCGTATATAGCAGGGGACCTCTGTTAAACCGGCAATATGAGAAGCTCTTAACCGACGTTCACCTGATATAAGTTGGTATCGGTCATAACCCATTTTCCTAACGGTAAGTGGCTGAATTATTCCTTGTTCACGGATTGAATCAGCCAAATCATTTAGTGCTTCTAGTTCAAAATCAACTCTTGGCTGGAATGGATTTGTTTCTATCTGATCAATCGGAATTGATGCAACAGCACCTGCCACAAAGTTGCCTGAAATGTCGGTAGAGGTAATATCAGTTTCGGGACTTTCCAATATTGCGGAGAGACCACGTCCAAGAGCCTTCTTTTTAGGATTCATCTTCAATATCTATTTGTTTTTCAGATGATTTAATGTTTGTAAGATCATTCTTTTGAAGAATTTCACGTGCCAGATTTAAATAATTAACTGCACCACTCGAATTAACATCGTGCATAATTATCGTTTCACCGAAACTTGGTGCTTCACCTAATTTAGTATTACGGTTAATCAATGTTTCAAAGACCATATTTTGAAAATGAGCTTTTACTTCATCAACAACCTGATTTGAAAGGCGAAGACGCGAATCATACATGGTCAAAAGAATTCCTTCAATATCTAGTGAGGGATTTAGTCTTGATTGTACAATCTTAATAGTATTCAATAATTTACCTAGTCCTTCAAGTGCAAAATACTCACATTGAACAGGCACAATTACGGAGTCAGCTGCTACTAATGCATTGACTGTAATTAAACCTAGTGACGGACTGCAGTCAATTACAATAAAGTCATACTCCTGCTTTATTTTATTGATTACCCTGCGCATCAATTTTTCGCGGTTTGGCTGATTAATAATCTCTATTTCAGCTCCAACGAGATCAATATGTGCAGGTAACAGGTCAAGATTAGGAGTACTTGTATTTAGAATAATATTTTTAGGTTCTACCTCATCCATCAGACATTCATAAATGCTGGTTTTGATATTTTTAGGATCAAACCCAACTCCCGATGTACTGTTAGCCTGAGGATCAGCATCTATGATTAATGTACGGTATTCCAAAACAGCAAAAGCGGCACCTAAGTTGATTGCTGTTGTAGTTTTTCCGACTCCCCCTTTTTGATTGGCAATGGCGATTACTTTGCTCATTATGATTCTTACTAGCTTTATTTCAATGGATTATTCAATCAAACCAGGAAATAGTTTGAACCACAAAAATACAATTTATTTACAGCTTTTATAATGGGCACATTCAAAGTTGTTAACACAAATCTTAATATTCTGAATGAAGTATTCTTATTTGAAGGATTCAGACCGCTAAAAACATCTTTTGAATGTTAACTATTAGAATTATCCAGTGTTAAAATTTAGCATTGATAATTTAAATAATTCTAACCTGATAATTCTTTTTTTATAGAAATACGAAAAGTCAAAACAGGTCAGAAATAGGTTTAATAGTAATGAAAGATGAAAGTTCAGCAAAAAATAATTTACTTTTGTGCCCCTGTTCATTTACATAATCTCATAAATGCTAAGTAGAAGACATTTACGAATAAAGGTCATGCAAGCCTTATATGCTCATTTTCAAACTGAGGATACCCCTCTGATGATGAGTGAAAAAAAACTCCTGGCTAATATTGAAGGTATTTACGATCTGTATATTTATTTACTGTCTTCGTTAATAGAAATGGCTGATATAGCCAGAAATCTGATGGAAGATGCACGTCAGAAATTCCTTCCAACTGAAGCTGAAATAAACCCAAATACCAGATTTATTGATAATCTCTTTCTTAATCAGTTAGAGCAAAATAGAGATCTAAAAAAGAATATTAACAGGCTCAAGATAAATTGGGCTGATGAAAAAGATGTATTTCGTAGAATCTTCTTTAGCTTCAGAGATTCAGATGCGTACAAAAAGTACATGAGTTCTGAAGACAATAGTTATAAGGATGATAAAGAAATTGTTGTGAATTTGTTAACCACCGGTTTGCTTGCCAGTGATCCGTTTGTTAGTCTTTTCGAAGAAAAGAATATTTTTTGGGCCGATGACATGGATACAGCTGTCATGATGGTTTTAAAAACAATCAAAAAATGGAATAAACAAACTGATGAATTTCAAAATTTACCTCCCTTATTAATTTCACCTGATGAAGAAGGTGATGATTTGATTAAAGATTTTGTTTTAAAACTTTTCAGAAAAACATTATTGAATAGTGAAAGCTATTCAGCCCTTATTACCAAATATGCTGATAACTGGGAATTCGAAAGAATTGCTTTTCTTGATGTCATATTATTCAAAATGGCATTGGCTGAATTTATTGAATTCCCCTCAATTCCCATTAAGGTTACAATCAATGAGTATATAGAGATTTCTAAAGAATATAGTACTCCAAAAAGCAGACAATTTATTAATGGCCTATTGGATAAAATGGCTAATGATCTTAAAAAGGAAGGCAAAATTAAAAAAATGGGTCGCGGTTTAATCGAGTAAAATATTATCAGAGTTTATGGTTAAGTATCAAATCATTGATTATAGTCCTGAGTATTATCAGGATTTAAATAGATTCTGGAATGAACTGGGATTAGGTGGAAGTCATAGAGGAGATAATGAAAATATCATTTCTGAAACGATCAAATTTGGGGGCCATCTGATACTTATGATTAATGAAGTATCGAAAATTATTGGAACATCTTGGCTTACCAACGATAAAAGAAGGACTTATTTGCATCATTTTGGAATAAGTAAGGAATATCAGAAACAGGGACTTGCATCTAAACTTCTTGAATATAGCATGGTATTGGCAGCTAATGATGGATTACAAATTAAGCTTGAGGTCCATAAAGAAAATGAATCTGCCATAAAATTATATTCTAAATATGGGTTTAATTATCTGGGCGACTACGAAGTGCTTATTAATAGGCAAATCGGTCGGATAGAGCTTTGAAATCATTATCTTTGCATTTGCATTAATCGTTACAAAACAGTAAGAATCAAGATGAAAAGAATACAAGCTACACTAGTTTTACTAATATTCGCTTTTTCTCTAACAACATATTCATGCAAAAATCGCACTACTAATGACGATTTATTGCCATCTGATATTGTAAAAAATCCCAATTCAGCATCAGGTAAAACAGATACTGATCTTGCCGCAATAGAATTTGAAAAAGATTTTTATGATTTTGGGCGCATTATTCAAGGAGAGAAAGTATCATATAGCTTTAACTTTAAAAACACAGGTAAGGAAGATCTAATTATTTCAAGAGTCACTACCTCATGCGGTTGTACTGTTGGAGATTTCCCAAGAGTGCCCATAAAACCGGGTGAAAGTGGAAAAGTGGAAGTGAAATTTGATAGTGAAAACCGTAGAGGATTTCAAAATAAAACAATTACTGTTTTGAGTAATGCTCAACCCAGTGTAACACTTTTACATATTAAAGCACAAGTTGTTTTACCGGAAGATTTAGGTAAGTAATTTATTAATCATCAATTTATAGGAAATGTTGACAAGTATTCTTTTAATGACACCACAGCAAGGTAGTGGAGGTGGAAGTGGATATAGTTCACTTATTTTTCTTGCACTAATCATGGTAGTTTTCTACTTTTTCTTTATTAGACCTCAATCTAAAAAAGCAAAAGATCTAAGAAAGTATCGTGAAGCTCTTAAAAAAGGAGATAAAGTAATTACTATTGGCGGCTTACATGCTAAAATAGTTGAAGTACAAGAAACAACTTTTACTCTGGAAGTTGAAGATGGTTCCAGAATGCGTTTTGAAAAGTCAGCTATTGCTTCAGGAGTAGATGACCAGATTGGAACTGCTGCTAAGTAGTTTCGTGATTTTACGAGTGAAATAGAAATGGATGAAGAATGTAGGTTTTCCTTTAAGGAGAATTTTAGTTCCAAGCAGAAGAAATTATAGAAATAAATTATCAGTATTTCTTATCTGCGTTGCCATATCATTCTTTATGTGGGGCTTGATTAAACTCTCAAGAGTTTATGAAGCCCCTTTAAAATATCATATTAATTTCCAGAATATTCCTGCTGATAAAGTACTCGTCAGTGCTGCAGATTCTACTATCACACTCTTTGTTAAGGCACGTGGATTAGAAATTTACAGTAAGATGTTTAGTCCTGAAAAAAATATAATTAATATCGACGTATCAGGTATAAAACTTCGTCAGAATGGTAATAGTTACTATGGATATTTGCGTTCAAGTAAATTTTTAAAAGATATAGCAGAACAGTTGCCTCAGGATAACAATCTAATAGGGGTGGAGCCCGATACTCTTAAGTTTGTATTTGAGCGGGAATTTAAAAAGAGGGTACCTGTGAAAGCTAATTTGGTGTTGTCATTTGCTACTCAATTTCAACTTTATGATTCCCTGAAACTTAGTCCTGATTCTGTGACTATTTTCGGTATTAAATCAATAATCGATACTATCTATTTCATTAACACTGAACGACAATCTTTAAAGAATTTAAAACAAAGCAGATTAGTTACCTTAAGTGTTATCAAACCTAAGGCAAAACCTATGGTGACCCTTTCAACAGATACTATAATTGCTGAGCTTTCTGTTGAAAGATTCACTGAAGCAGATGTTGAAGTTCCAATTACAGGAACCTTCGATAAGAATACAATATTGCGTACCTTTCCTGATATGGTAACTCTTACTTGTCGTGTTGCGATGCGTGAATATGAACGTCTTGACCCGGCTCTTTTCTCCGTTACAATAAATCCTAAGGATGTCACTAAATCAGGAAATAACCTTGCTGAAGTTATTGTTAGCCGTCAGCCATCATTTGCAAAAGTGATAAGAATTAAACCTGAAAAGGTTGAATTTCTCATCCTGAAGTAGGATTTTCACAATTCAATAATTAACTAATTTTAAAAGTCTTTGATTTTTAGCCATCTCATAGAACAATTTCTATTGGATATTTGTAAGATAAGTAATTAACATAACTTAATTACTTATGAAAAGAAAAATCAGAGGTAAATTTTCTTCTCAATCAAAATTGGAGAAATTTTTTGAAGCACTAGTCAATTGGTATCTTCTAAAACCTGAACTTCTTCGGAAGAAGCGACTACAATTCCTCAAGAAATAAAGTAAATACCTTACCCAATCTTTCCTAGATAGACTGAATCGGATATCTTCTTCCGGCTTTCGCCAACGGCCTTTTCAGCATTATGAAAGAACATCCACAAATGCCAGGGAGTATTGTGTTTTTCAATAGTAAAAGTTACTGTTTTATCT
>JBLMZZ010000156.1:0-2895 GCA_050259095.1 Omnitrophica WOR_2 bacterium
AATAAACGGCTTTTAATTCCAATTCTTCTATTACTGAACTGCTGATCCAGTATATATCAGTGTTGCCATTCTGCGGTGAATTGAAAAAGCTTTGCAACGATTCATTGGTAAGTTTATCCAGCTTATGATCGCCTAAATGCGCCGACATAAAAAACAGGTACTTACCATCAGTTGAAATAGCTGCCGACCATTCCTTGGGATTTGAAGTATTGATTTTAGGTCCCATATTTATTGGCTGACTCCAATGATCCTGACTGTTCCGGAATGAAATGTAGTAGTCTGTGCCACCAAAGCTATCAGTCATTCCAAAAGTAGGAACTATAATGAAACTTTCGTCAGATGCCACAAAAGCATTGTATCGGGCTTTGCCTATGTTTACATTCGGTCCCAGCTTTTCAGGCTGTTGGTACGCTCCATTTATAAGTCGTGAACGGTAAATATATTCGTCGTTGGCAATAGAATCATAATGAGTAAAATAAATTGTGCCAGTATTTGTTACGGATGGGAAGAATTCCTTGCTTTTCGTGTTTACAGGAGATCCCATGTTTTTTGGTTGTCCCCATTCCCCGTTAACCTTTGCAGATACCCATATATCTTCATTGCCAACAAACGATGAGTCAAATGGATAGTTTGAGATGAAGTATAGCTTTTTACCATCGGACGAGAGGTGTGGTTCAACATATTTATAGTCAGGAAGTGTGCAGTATTTAAACACTTCGGGGGCAGTCCAGATGCCATCAATTCGTTGTGTATGGAATATAGTTGTATAGGTAAAGTTACCTGCTTCACGACTGAAAAATATTTCATCGCCAAAGGGACTAATGGCAAAATCGCGATCATTTAATGCGGATGATATTGCGTTCGGAGCAAAGAGCACGGCTGAATCTCCAGGTGGTATTTGTCCAAAGTAATTGCCCTTATAAATTGTTGGTTCAACGGAGTTTTTCTGCACCTGTGCAGAGGCAGTCAGCGATATTACCAATAGTACGATGAGCATGTGTAACCGAGTTGTCATAACACGTCTGATCTCCTATAATTTTCTAATCATTTCAAACTGCCTTCCTTTCGGCAGAATTCCGCAAGAGCGCAGGAAATACGTGATATTGCTGCATTCAATTTCTGTATTGATTATCTTAACATTTGCATGAAGGTTGGTTTTCAGAGCTTCTGTTAGCAATGCTGAGGCAATACCTATTCTTCGATGGGCACCGGCAACGGCAATTTGGGTTACATCGCCTGAACCAGGCTCGAATATGCAGTACCCTACCGGCGTGGTATCGTTAAATGCGACAAAAATCCTAAAGTCTTCAATGCGCCGCCAAATGGCCTCATATCCATTTTGCCATGAAGGATTAAAATCACCGAAATCTTCCATATCACCAAGTTGCCTGGAGCTTATTTCCCTTAATTCATATCCTGAGGGCAGCACCTTGGCGGGTATGTTCACCAGGGAAGCTTGCTGAATGAAATAATTATACTCGCAACTAACCTCAAATCCCAGTTTTCTATAAACCGAAACGGCATTGGTATTATGCTGCAGCACTTCCAACAAATACTGCGAAACACCGGCTTCTTTTAGGTGCGGAAGAGAGAATGAAAAAATCCTTGAGGCATATCCTTTACCCCGGTACTCCTTTATCGTACCCGTACCGGAATCATATGCCGTTTTCACACCATTAAAAGCACCTATTCCATTCAGAGTAAATGAAATTAGTTTGCCATCTTTAAAAAGCCCAAACGATAAGGAAGGATCAAAGCCTCGTCTACCCAACATTATACTAAGTTCTTCCCTGTTAACCTGAACTTCATAATCACTGAATGCTTCCTTAAAAGCAGCATACAGTAATTCGAAACCTATTGTGTCAAGTGATTTTATGCTTTCCATCAACTTGCTTTTATAGCACTAATTTATTAAGAGTGTTGTAAATATATAACTTTATTCAAAATGAAGGGATTCCGGAAACTGGAAAAATTCTTAAAATTGATCGACCATTTAATGATTTTACTGTAAATTTACCATATCATCAGGGTCGATTGGGCATTTTGCCATGTTCACCAATCTCAAAACTCCTTACAGAAAGTGTTAAATAAACTTCCGGCTAATGGAATTAAACCGATGGGGGTAATGCCCTCAATCCTGTTTTTCGGGATACCATCCATCTTTTTAAGCTTTAGCATTTATTATGTTATGCAGAAACTCCATGAGAATGGAGTAAATGATTTTGTCAACTTCTATGTTACATTGGTTGCTCCATTAGCATTGATGCTTGTTGCAGCATTAATTGCATATAGAGTTGAGGGTAACAGCTATAATTGGTCCTCCTTTTTGACAAGGTTCAGACTTAAAAGGATGACAAAGAAGGATTGGATCTATTCTCTTGCACTTTTTATTGCCATGGGTATAATTTATGGAGCACTTTCATTCACTTCAAAGTGGTTGATCCAATTTACACTTTTCGTTCCTCCCGAATTTCTAATACCGGCGGTTGACCCAAGGATTGAACAAAACATAATGATAGATACTTTTCTGGGTATACCTCTGAAAGGGCAATGGTGGATTGCTGCTACATATTTTATATGGCTCTTATTCAACATTTTTGGTGAAGAACTTTGGTGGCGTGGATATATCCTACCCCGACAGGAACTAGCCTTCAATAAGTGGACCTGGGTAATACATGGGTTGCTTTGGGGACTGTTCCATATTTTTTGGAAATGGAATCTGATTATACTTATACCAACAAGTTTAGCCCTTTCTTATGTAGTCTATAAACGAAAAAATACCTGGATTGGAATCATAGCTCATATGGCAAACAATTGCGTTCCATTGATTGGAATCATAATCGGGATCGTTGGATGATCAAAATACTTAATAAAGATCTCAAATGTTTCTGCTAA
>JBLMZZ010000157.1:0-16185 GCA_050259095.1 Omnitrophica WOR_2 bacterium
GATCAGGATTGATAACCGGTTAGACTTATTGGTTGATTACAGTAAAATTATAAAATAATCAATAGTATTTCTTTCGTATTTCAAATTTTTGAATTTTATATTGAAAATTTATAACAAGCAGCGAAAATTACGCTTGTTATCTCTAATAAGAGATTTTGCCAGCAACTGAAAAAATAAGTTTATGAATTGAGTAAATCACTTATAACTACTGATGCACAATAACATCCAAACATAGCAGGCATGTATGAAATTGTGCCTACTGTTGATTTCTTATTCAATTCACCTTCTAAAGGAGCCACTGCTTTTCGTGAAACAACTTCAGGTGAATAAACAGCTTTAAAGCCATTCCAAATACCTAATTTATGCAATCGTTTCCTCATATAGTAAGCCAACTTGCAATTATAGGTATCATTAATATCACTTACTCTTATTTGAGAAGGGTCGAGTTTACCCCCTGAACCCATTGAACTTACCAAAGGGATACCAGCTTTTACAGTATTATATATCAAATACACTTTTGGCGCCAGAGTATCAATAGCATCCACAACGTAATCATAAGGGTGTTGAAGAATATCAACAATCCTCTGATCTTTAATGTATTCCTGGATTATTGTAAGTTTTATTTCAGGATTAATATCCATGATTCTATCGGCTACAACAACTGCTTTAAAATCATCGTTAGTACTCATTAAAGCCGGTAACTGACGATTACGATTTGAAGCATGTATTGTATCTCCATCAATAATCGTAAGGCTTCCAACTCCTGCTCTTGCAAGTTGTTCCACTGCATATGAACCAACTCCTCCTAATCCACATACTAAGACATGGGACTGAGCTAGTTTGTCAACTCCTTCATTACCTATTAGTTGTATAGTTCTTTCTTGCCAATTAGATGATTCCATAAATTGTTTACTCTAATTCATCATCATTAAAATATAACATCCTACTGCAACGTTTCCCATAATATTTCAATAGGATGGAGGGCGATCCGACCAGTGCCGTCTTTTATTTGATGTCTGCAACTTGTTCCGGGGGCTGCAATAGTGGTTGTTTCATCAGATTCCCTTACTTCAGGGAAGAGAACCATCTCACCAATTTTCATAGAAACTTCATAGTGTTCTTTCTCAAACCCAAAGGAGCCTGCCATACCACAGCAGCCTGATTTAATTTCTTTAACTTCATAACCTTCAGGTAGAGATAGCATTTGTATTGTAGACGAAGTACTGGCTAACGCCTTTTGATGGCAGTGACCATGGAGTTTTATTTTTCTATGTCCTCCTTTAAAAATGTCCTTTGAAATATGTCCATTTCTAATCTCATGCATAATGAAATCATCAAAAAGAAATGAATTTGAAGCAATTACTTTCGCCTTTTCTTTATTACTTCCCTTTGTAAGATCTATATATTCATCCTTAAAGGTCAATATAGCCGAAGGTTCTATACCAATGAGAGGTGTCCTTTCATCTATCAAACCATCAAGTAATTTGACATTCGTATTTGCAATTATTTGAGCTTTTCGTACCAGACCTTTACTTAAAAATGTTCTTCCACTCTCCTGGGGTTTAGGAATTTCAACCTTATAACCTAGTTTATTAAGCACTTGTATTGCCTTGATTCCAATAGCAACATCATTATAATTGGAGAACTCATCTGCAAATAAATATACCAGTCGACCAACAGGTTGGTTTGAACTATTTTTTCTGAACCAGGATCTTAAGGTCTGATTGTGTAATAACGGTATTGATCTATTCTTTGCGAATCCCGTTAAATTCTTAAAAAGTCCGGAAAAGAACTTGTTTTTTAAAAATCCATTGTATAGAGAAGGAAGTAGACTGCCTATTTTATTAAACGTTGTTATATTGGCTATAAGCCATGATCTCAAAGGTGTACCATTTGCATCATAATAATGTTGTAAGAATTCCGCTTTATATTTAGCCATATCAACATTTGATGGACATTCAGCCTTGCAACCTTTGCATGATAAGCATAGGTCCATCACATCAAGTATCTCCTTATGATTAAAACGGTTTTCTTTAGTGCTGTGTGTTAACATTTCGCGAAGAATGTTAGCCCTTGCTCTTGTAGTATCTTTCTCATTACGTGTTGCCTGATAGCTTGGGCACATAGTTCCGGCAAATATCTCAGATTTGCGACAATCACCTGATCCATTACACTGCTCAGCTGCCCTGATAATTCCTAAATTGGAGCTGAAATCAAAGATAGTCTCAATATCAGGTATTATTTTTGTTTCATACCTCAAAGATGTGTTCATTGGAGGAGTGTCAGTAATCTTACCTTTATTAAAAATACCTTCAGGATCGAAAACTGTCTTTATCTCTCTCAATAAATTGTATACATGCTCACCCAGCATCAAAGGAATGAACTCTCCTCTTAACCTTCCATCTCCATGCTCACCACTCAATGATCCTCTGTATTTTTTTACAATCTTAGCTGTTTCCAGTGCTACAGTATGAAACTTTTGTATGTCATCAGAATCTTTAAGATTTAGTACTGGTCTGAGATGAAGTTCTCCTGTTGCAATGTGTGCATAGTAAACACAACTTAATCCAAGTCCCGATAACATTGAATTCATGTCATTCATATAATCAGGAAGTAACTCAGGCAATACTGCAGTATCTTCAATCACAGCTACAGGTTTCTTGTCACCTTTCAGATTTGAAAGTAACCCAAGACCTGCTTTCCTAAGTGCCCATACTCTTGAGATATCGTTCCCTTCAATAACAGGAAAATGGTAACCAAAACCATTGATTCGCATATCGCTCTCAAGTTCTTGAATTGCAATGCTAATTTCTTCTTTAGTAGAAAGAGCAAATTCAACGACTAAAATAGCAGCAGGCTCTCCGCTAATAAAGAATCTGTTCTTATTTTGCTCGATGTTATCTTTTGTACGTTCAATTATAAAGTGATCAATAAGCTCAACTGCAACGGGTTTGTGTTTCAGAGCAACAATATTAGCTTTGTAAGCCTCCTCAAGTGAATGGCAATGAATACAAACCAAGGCTTTTTCTTTTGGAGGAAGAGGAACAAGGTTTAATTTAATCTCAGTTGAAAACAGCAGGGTGCCTTCTGAACCTGCGAGTAATTTGCAAAAATTGAAGGAACTGTTTTTGTTTTCTAAACTATCTAAATCTTTAAAGTGCGAAGAATCCAGAAGTAAATCAAGCGCATATCCTGTATTTCGTCTATGAAGACGAGGGTCAGGATAATTATCTCTAATTTCTTTCCTATTTACTTCATCACTTAAAATATTTTTAAAATATCTGTAAATAGAACCTTCCCGACTTTGTAGTTCACATTTACTTTCAAATACAGCTTTATCCAATGCATTAAAAGTAACAGACGATCCATCAGAAAGGAACCCGGTAATTTCAAGGGTATGATCACGAGTGCTACCATAAACAAGTGAATGAGAACCACATGCATTATTACCTACCATACCCCCAATCATACAACGGTTTGATGTGGAAGTTTCAGGCCCAAAAAAGAGACCGAATTTCCTTAATTCATTATTTAATTCATCAAGCACAACACCGGGTTGAACTTTAACCCATTTCTCCTCAGCATTTATTTCTATAATGCGGTTCATGTACTTTGAAACATCTACCACTATTCCGCCTCCAACTACCTGCCCGGCAAGGGATGTGCCGGCTGTTCGGGGAATTAGAACAACTTTCATGTTATGGGCAAAATGTATCAGATGCTTTAAATCAGCTTCATCAACCGGCCTTACAACAGCAATCGGCAATTCTCTATATGCTGACGCATCAGTAGCATATAGAATACGCATAGTCTCATCAGTAAAGAGATCACCCTTTAACTTTTCCCTAAGTTCATTCCACTTATTTACAGGTATAATAGCTGGCATAACAGATTAAAATGTATTGCTTCATTTGAGTTCCAAAGTTAGTATTTTAAATACTGCAGTAAAAAACCGCATTCACATATGTGGTGAAATGCGGTTTTAATATTTAATAAGCATGGTCTGATTACTTTTCCTTGTAGAAATTGGTACTTTCAAAGATTTTATCTGCCGATTTTGCTATAAATCCTGAATACAGTTTTCCATCAGTGTCAGGATATCTCCTAGCAAATTCATAATAACAGGATGGAATTTCAAAGGTGCCTTCCTTAAATTTTACGGGTAACTTTGCGGCCATTGTGCTTGATTGTTCCAATAGTTCCTGAGGTGTCCCTTTTACCTTTCCTCCAGCATCATTTATTTTAAAACCATGATTCTCAATGAACTGGTTGACTTCTTCAATACTGGTTGTTTTCTTTAATCCATTTACACTTACGGTGAAATGGTTAGCTCTAAAACCATATACATAAACCCATGCCGCATATTCCGATTCATCTCTTAACTTAGTATAAGTCTCATAAGAGGGTATTCCCCAAAGATTTCCCTGAAAAATCAATTCGCCTTTTCCTATCAAAGTTTCAGGAATAAGGTCAATTATTTCTTTAATAGTCTTTTGAAGGAAAGAAGAAAATTCTTCAGTTCTTAATTCACTAATAAAGACTCTTGGAGCATCTTTGAATTCTTTGTGTTCATAATGCCTTGCATTTAACTTCTTTTCTTCAAAGTTATATGAGCCTTTAAATTCGTAACCCGCTTCAATAAACAATTGAGCAAGAACATCAATATTAACCCTTGAGTCGTTAAATGTCCTAAATGCAATATGATCATTCACTACTTCCTCACCCTGCTCAATAAAGAGATCATATACTTGTTTAGCAGCTGGATTCTGATTGATATAATCCTTCCATAGCTTATCGAAAATTTCCTGTGCCTGCTTCATAAAAAGATGATTTGTTTGCTTCTAAACATTGGGATTTTGCAAATGTTCAGCTGTACTTCCGGTAAACAGAGATTGGATAATCAGTTCTATCTGTCGGGGAGAAACAAAGGATCCTAATTTTTCTGCTACAATAGATTCATTCAGTGGTATTCCAATGATGTAATTCAAAGTTTCTTTAACAGGACTTGTTACAACTACAACATCAATTAACTGAATATTCTCAATTAGTCCATCTTTAATGAGTACTTCGGCATCAAATTGTTCTTCATTGACATTAAAATGTGTCCTGAATTTGAATGTTGGCGAATAACCATAATTCCATTGCCAGGTAATGTATTTATCGATCTTTAATTTATTTATGGCTGCGATATCCTCATTTGTAAACTGATATAAATGAGTATCTTTAAAGGAGTGCATCATTTCCTTCATGATAAAGGACTCAAAGTCTTCAATGTTAAGTTGTTGTTTAATGCACTCACTAATATTGACAACTGTGCTACGGGTTGACTTTACTGCTTTATCTTCATAATTTATATGAGATTGTTTAATTGACCTTTCAAGATTTTCAAGATTGCTGTTAAACAGGAGGGTTCCATGATGGATAACTTTCTCTTTATATACATGTTCTGCATTACCTGAAATTTTCTTTCCATCAATGTAAAGATTATTCCGAAGTCCTTGCACTGGTTCCACTCCAAGTTTGGTTATAACATTAATGATGGGGTGCAAGTATCTGGAAAAATCAACCAGATTATTCTTATCACACTTTGCAGTAAATGTAAAGTTAAGATTACCAAGATCATGATAAACAGCTCCACCACCCGAAATACGACGAACTACTTTAATGTCATGGTCCTTGATATACTGATAGTTCACTTCTGCAAAAGCATTCTGATGTTTACCTATGATTACAGAAGGCAGATTTCTCCATAGCATGAAAGTATCGTCTTCAAAATTTCTGAATACATATTCTTCTGCAGCCAGATTAAAATAAGGGTCGGTTTCATTTCGTAAAACACACCGCATTTTTTCTTTTTTAATTGAGGTTATATAAAGCGATTCAAGCCTGAAAAGTTCAATACTTCAGGCTTGATCAGCATATCATTTTAGTAAAAAGAGTCGATTAAAATTTATTTTAAAAATCAATCGAATAAATTAATGAATCAAGAGTACTGTTATTGAGGTTGAATCATCTTGCCTTCTCTTTCAACAGCTTTTTTAGTCCATTCAGGTAATACTGTCTGTATGAACTCTTCTTTACTTTTTATTAAGGCTGGCATATCAAGACCAATAAAAGCCTGAGCTTTCTCGCGTGATGATAAGTCGGGCATTTGTACAGGAGTCTTAACACCATGTTTAATAAGAATACTATTTAATAACAATCTTCCTTCCTGTGATTTTTGGATTGAAGTACCCAATATTCTCAGTGCTTCTGCAGGGGTATGGAATCCCATTGAATTACTTGCTACAACATAGTCCCAGCGCCATTGGGCATGCCTAATGAGTTGAAGTACAGGTTCCATTTCTAACTCTGTTGCTCCATTATCCCATGCGGTTTTTGCTTCGATGTGTAATTTCGCAAGATTCTTCTCAGCTATAGTTCTTAATTCCTGTATTTTATCCTGCCTGCTAATAACATTTTGCCTTAGTTTCTCTTCGCTTTCGCGATGACATACTACACATGAACCTGCTATATTAGCAAGAGGACTCTGGATTTTATGATCCGTAAATTTCATACCACCATCACGTTTATAAGGCATGTGACAATCCGCACAAGCAACTCCTCTGTCGAAATGAACACCGGTTGTATATTGTTCATAATCCGGATGCTGTGCTTTAAGGATCGGTGCTCTGCTTAATGCATGAATAAAGTCAACATGTTTTACGCTATCGTAATATGTTTCCATAGCTTCAACGCTCATTCCTTTGTCCCATGGGAAAGTCAGGTATTTTCCTTCACCTTTAAAGTAATATTCAACATGGCATTGTGCACATACCAATGAGCGCATTTCCTGATGTGTAGCTTTAGTAATATCCTTACCCATACGTTGGTATGCTTCAATAAGTGCAGGTCTGGTAATACGTAAATTCATAGTTTTTGGATCATGACAGTCCTGACAACCAATATTATTTACTACTTCTGAACCGAGATCAACCCACTTACCTTTATAGAAATTAGCAACACCCATCTGATTCATCAGTCTGGGTACATCTGTACTTTTACATGTCCAGCAAGTTGCTGGTTGTGGAACATCAGTCCTCAATGTCTCTCTTATATCATTAATTGCATAATAATGGCCCCGCGATTGCTTATATTCACGTGAAAATGCATAACCTGCCCATAATACAACCATCTCTGGATGTTCCTGAAGAGCATCACGTGTAGCACTTCCGCCATACTTACTCTTAAAAGTAGTGTCGAGTGTATTAACATACGACTCATATTCCCTCGGAAAGTTATTTCCCCAAACTTGATTGCGTGGTTCCCAATCAGGTATTTTATTTACCATCTGGAAATAGACTTTTGATTCACTCCGTCGTTCAATGATTGATGAAGCAAACAAACCAAGAATAAAGACAATGATAACTGATCCGGCGAAAATCAACCATGGCACCCATGATTTTCTTTTTTTGAGTTCTGATGACTGTTCCATGTATTAATAAATTTGAAGTTATTGGATTTACTTGTTTTTCTGGCTATCTTCTTTTTGCATTAAATTCCTAATCCATAATGGTATGATTGATTCCATTCTTGGTACAAGAGAATATGGTGTAGAAGCCAGACTATTTACAGTGCCATGAGGAGTTTCTCTGTGGCAATCCCAGCATCTTGCTCCTGCTCCCTCTTCATGATTAGTCCCGGTAACCTGAACAATACTAACCATATCAATCAGGTCCTTATGACAACGTATACAGTTTTCCTGAACTACATTAATGCTTGCCTGCTTTATAACTATTACCTGAGGTTCTGCTCTTAAAGTAAAAATTGTAGCATGCCTGAGTCCGTCTTTTGCCTTAAAGAAATAAGTTCTGAAAACATTATCATGTGGAACATGGCAGTCATTGCAAGTTGCCTTTTCCCGGTGACTACTATGCATCCATGTAGCATATTGAGGATACATTACATGGCAATTTACACAGGCTGTTGGCTTATCAGATAAGTATAAATGAGCTCTTGAAGTATAAACAAGTAAAAAAATGATTCCCACAATAGCACCTGAAAGAATAATTGCAGGTAGTTGCCATTTTTCAGGAGGTCTGAAAAAATTGACCAGTCTCTTCATAGTTCAAATAGTTTAGAGGCTACTAATTTGAACAAATATATGAAAAGTAAGTGTAAATGTAAAATGTTTCCTCTTTATTTTATACAGTACAGAATACAATATGTTTTTACCTGATTATCATTACTTTCTGATAATCGAGAACCTGTTTTTCACTACGAACCCTCACTATATACATCCCTGGAATGAGAGTACTTACATCAATAATTTGCTGGCCAATAGCTGAATTTATAGGAATGTGCTTTACTATCTGTCCTGTAAGGTTAATTACCTCAATATCGCCTTGCTCAAATCCATCATCATAAAAATAGTCTAGCATTATATAATCAGATGCCGGTTGTGGATAGATATTAAAAGAACTGCCGCTAATATCAATATCAGGAATATCTATTATTGTGCCTGATGGTGGTTTACCTGGTATAATGTAAGGTTCTATATACTCATTGACATTATATTTTTGAAGAATATTTTCTGCATAAATGAATGTTACATCATTTTTCAGTAATGCTTTTAATTCTAGTATTTCTTCACTTGTAAGTGTGTCCGCTCTCTCAGAGTTTAATCTTCCGTTTAACTCAAACAGCTGTATCATTTGATTGATATCTACTGCTTTGTCCGGGTATTTCTCTGAACTGTAATCAAGTATCTTGATTGCGTTAACGGAATCGTCCTCATTAGCATACATGAATGCTGATAAAATATCGGAAAGCGGATTCTCCTCCTTACTTAATATATTTTGAATCCTTGCATCACTTACACTATCATTCTTAAACCATAATTCATTCAATTGACTTATAGTCATAGCATCCTTGATTGCTCTAAGATTATCTGTACCCGATTCAAGTAATTCAATCAGACTATAATTTTTATATCTTTTTATCAGTTGATGCAGCATAAAAGTGGGCATAGCCGGATTACGCTCTAATATTAGCTGCTGAAGATTACGATCTCTGAATATTATAGGATTATTGTAAAGAATATCAATCAAATATGTGTTGACAAATGCATTATTCTTCAAAAGCTCAACGATAACTTCATTAGATAATTTAGAATCCAAACTTCTTAACTTATCATATAGTAGTGGAGCAGTTTCAAAACTAACATTTTGAATTTCATTGATCAATTCTTCGCTTGAGCCACCGTCTTTAACTTTATTGTAATTACTTAATGATTCTATTGTCAGTGTGTTCCATGTCAATCGTTTTTGATCAAGATCAGTAGTGTCAGCTATAAGATATCCGGGACGATAAGTGCTATCTCCTGCAACAGGATAGATTCCTGAAATGAGCCAGGTATTACAATAATACTTTGGTACCTGACGTGATGCTAAAGCTGAATTATTGTTGTGACTGTATACAATTGGCTCTCCTGCATTAAAAATGCCTCCTGCAATATTCGATTTGAGATTACTAAATTGATTACCTGCTGCTTCAGCATTTTCATTTCCGGTAACCCCTTGGTAATAAGCAATACCATTTATTTGCCTGACTGAATCGGTCGTTACTCCAATATCATACAAATTCCTTGTGAAATGATTATAGTAAAGCCTCAATCCGGTATTTCCCTTAATATTCCTATTCTTGTTCTGGGCTAGTACAGAAAAACTAAGATCAGAATATTTATTGCAGGCAATAAGATTATTTGCTTCTCCACAATTATTGATAATTAATCCAGCCTTAGCATTATTAATTCCCAGAATTGATGTTCCTTTAAAAATATTATCATGTACATGAAAAAACGGACAATTATCTAAATACATGCCTGAAATAACCTGATGGGCTGAATCAATACTAGTCAAAGATTTTAATTCAAACGAACAATCAGCTACTTCAATGGTACTTAACCCTGCAATATATGCGCCGGTATAGTTATTTTTAAAAGTAATATCATCAATATAAATAGAGTATCCGGGTGTTGATGCAGTTGCACTAATACCTCTCTTGAGCTGGAAAAACAATGGTTTCGTACTTAAACCAAAAGGAACTGAATCAGGACTAATTTTATATAATTTTAAAGAAGAGTTGTAACTGTTTATACCAATTCCACGGTCATTAACAGGAAGGTCATTAAAAGAAATGTCATTTCTAAAAATACAACTTACAAAGCTAATACCTCTGTTGCTGTTGATTCTTACATGTTCATGCATCAGAGTATCAGACCAAATAGGCTTTTTAAGTGAAAATTCAGTTAGTATAAAACTCGAGAGATTAATGCCTTTTGCAGGCTTGAAATCAACAGCAAGCAGATTATTTTTAAAATATGCTTTGTTGGCATAAATTATTCCACCTCCTTTTTGTGGATTTTCATTTCCGTTATTATCAATATCAATAGTTTCAATAGCTATGTACGCATTTTCAATAACTGATCCATAGCGTAGAGTAATTTTACCCTGTGGTAGGTTAGAACTGAAATCTGAATGACCATATAGTTTAATACCTTGCCATAAGTCACTACAGTTATTAGTCAGGGTGGCTTCTTCAAGATTAAGTTGTGCGCCGGGCATTATTTTTATCGTTCTTCCATCACCTATTTCAATTTTACCCTTCATAGTGACTTTACTGCCAGGCATTAAGATAAGATCACTTAATACATTTTTACCCGATGGCCATTCAATTGTATCTGAAATTACATATGGTTCGTCATCAAGAGGCAGACAAATATCTGCTTCCCAAAGTCCTCTGCCAAATGTTCCGGCAACCAGTTTTTTCTTTCCATAGTTAATTTCAATATCTGATATTATGGTTAAAGGTAATCCCACCCCAAAAATTTCCCATTTATTCATTAATTCATCTCTATAATAAACTCCAATATCAGTGGCAGCAAATAAAATGTCGTAACCGGCTCCTTTATAATATCTTATTGCGTTTACAGATAAAGTTGGCAGACCTTCAGAAAAATTATTCCAACTTCTTCCCCCATCATGTGTAACATACATCCTTCGGTCTTTCCAGTTCCTGTCTAAGGCAAGGTAAATGGTTAGTGGATCATTTGGATGAATAAGAATATCAGTAACAGAACAGTATGATAAAGAATAATTCCCTCGCGGAGTAATATCATTCCATTTTATACCCCCGTTAACCGTTATCATTACTTTCTGTTGTGAAAGATCACCCCAGGTAGGGCCTTCAAAGGCGGCACAAATGATGTCGTCATTTGTTGGAGCAACTTCTAAAGCTTGTATTTTCTGCTGATTTGGATAATTGAAATTGCTAATTTGCACCCAGTTATCTGCACCATCTGTTGATTTCCAAACATTCTTTAGCCCTGCATAAAGTACTTTAGGGTCAGTTTGATTCATTACAATAGGAATGTTATTCCTTCCAACTTCAGTTGTATCAGGAACTCCTCTAAATTCAAAACTATCACCGGCATCATCCGACTTTAATAGGAAAATGTTTTTTCTGTTAGGTTTAGGAGGGAAAGTAACCATATAGACATTATCGGGATCATTGTAATCAACTAATCCATCATAAGCATCCCCAATATGTGTTTCTCTTGTCCACTGCCTGGAATCATAATTATAAAAGCAAAGATTTCCATCCTGAGGTCCGCAATAAACCATGTTGCCTTTATCACTGATTGCAATATTATAGAACTGAGTTGATTGCATTCCATTACGAGTAATATCATGCCATGTGAGTGCCCCATCATCTGAGCGGGTTACACCACCATCATTCCCCATATATACTTTGTCGCCCCGGGGTCCCTTAAATATTAACAGATCACGAACATCTTTATGATATGTGTGGGCTAAGGGACCAGTATATCGTGCTGAGTCTTCACTGAGTATATATTTGAAAAGATAAACACCTCCTAAATAGAATTCGTTAGGTTGCGTAACTGAGAATTGTAGTTCCATTTTCCAATATCCGGCAAATGGTATATGATCAATTCCAACTTCTTCGAAATTGCGACCATTATCCTTTGATCTATAGAGCGTTTGCTTGTAAACTCCAGGTGTTAAAGTATCATAGGATTCAGCAAAAACTAATAATAAACCGGGTATTGAATCTGTGACTGTAAGAGATAGTCTTGATATTTTGTGATTAACAGGTACATGCAGTCGGTAAGTAATATCCTGCCAGCTATTACCGGAGTCATAGGTGCGAAGGAGCAAACTTCCAACAGCATAAAAGTAATTTGGCATTCCTGGTTTTTTAACTATGTCAAATAATTCTTCAGCGTTTTTCTGAAAAATTAATTCCCAATCCTTTCCTTTATTTGGAGATCTGTATATTCTTGTTTCACCACTAAATTCAGTGTTAAGTATTGCAATTAAGGTATCAGGGTGTTCAGGGTGAATTTTAATATCCTGAACAATAAAACCTCCACTCATCAAACTGGAGTTTAAACTGGTAGTTGACCAGGTATGGCCACCATCTTTACTTTCCATTACCCCTTGTCCGTAAACTCTGCTAAATCCCCAATGTCCTGTCCCGATGTAAATATGGTTTTTATCATCAGGATCAACTTCAATTGCAAGTACTCCGGTTGTCATGTAATTGTCTGACAAGCATTGCCAGTTTTGGCCCCCATCATAAGTTGCAAAAAAGCCACCTGTGTTACTACCTGCATAAAGTGTCATGAAATCAGTTGTATCAACCCATAACGCAGAAACCAGACCAAGTTCTGCCAATACTGAATCAGTAGCCTTAGATGGTCCTAATGGATACCATTGCGTAAATTTGTATGAGTTTCTTCCTGTATTTATTTCTTTACCTTCTCTGGTATTATCAATAATCTGTCGAATTGAATCCTTTGCTTTTTGCAATGATAATATATAATCGTTCATTTTTCCATTTCTATCGCTACGGGTAGTAGCAAAGAAATCCGACCTCATTATATCTTTTGATTTTAGGGCAGGATGAATTACCTGATTTTTTATCTGTGCGGTTATCTCAGGTAAAACCAGAAATAATAATGCTAATGCAAGTAAATACCTGGAGTATTTAAATAGTTTGAACAATGATAAATCATTCATTAGGATAAAGAGCTTGCTTATATCTAATTATTAAACCTCAATCTGACAGGAATAGCTTAATGATATTCCAAGAATCAAAGATAATAAATAGGTGATGACAAGTTATAAGAAAAAGCAGGAACCAGATTATTTTTTACTTTGTAAGATTTTGATAACCATTACTTTGAAATTACCAACAGAGATATTATCGAATCCCCTGTTCATACCTGCCTCTATTTTTATACAATCATCTTTGTGAACCAGTACTTTGTTTGAATCGGTTATCAACAATGCTTTCCCCTCAAGTACGTGAAATATTACATCAAACTCATTTATATGTTGATCAATTTTTTCACCAGGTTTAAGATTAAGATGAAGAACCTGAATATTGTTGTGATTGCATAAGATATGTCCGTCGAGATTAAACGGTACTTTTGGCGCTTCTCTCAAGTTGAGTATTTCCATGTTTGACTGATTTTTCTTTTCTCTTCTTTGATTTCCAATACATGAGGAATCCTGTTACAAGGATCAATAGTACTGTTAACCCCATTAAAGGTACATATAAAATATAAAAATTGCCAAACAAAAATGAAAAGATTCTGCCAGTGTGTATTTCCAAAGCCAGATTCCACCACGATATTGGTTGGTTGGATATTATTTCCGGCATTTGCGGTTTTAGCCCTGGTTTTAAATTCATCCAACCAGAACCATAATCAAGTATTGCTTTTGCTGTGCTTCCTTCCATATAAATTCCGGCAACTGCTACTCTTCCAAAAGGATTTCCTTCATCTATACCTGTTACCGGCATACCCGTAATCATATCAATAGAATTTCCTGTTGCCGGATTCCACCGATATATTCCACTGAAAGATGCAACCAGATAATCTCCTCCTCCCAAATGTTCAAATGCATTTATACCCATAACACTTACTGGTGGTTGTATCTGAAACTTCTGAGTAACCGGCTTACCCGACTTATTGTCGAAACTTATAAATCCTTCACTGGTGGAGATAATGAAACGATTAGAGACAGTATCATAAGTAATGTCACGAAGTTTATCATGCCAAGCATTTTCAGTTGCAAGTTCACTCCCCGGTATAGCAGCAATTTCTTTGTTAACAATTGGTATAAGTAGGGGAGGACGCAGAAACATCCCGGTAATAACAGTTATTAGAAGAAACGGGATGCCATAAACACCCAGGAGTGTATGCCAGTTTATTGTCTTGCGGTTAGTTTTTCTAAGCTTTTTGAGCGTCTTATCCTTTATACTCTTTGAGAATTTTGGCAGAAAAGTATAAAAGAAGCCTGACAAAGTCATAAAAATTACACTCAAACCTACCAGATCGACAATCAGTTTTCCGACAGTACCGAATAGTTCACCACTGTGAATTACCCAAAAAGTTCTGAACATACCAACTCTTCCACTATAATCTGAGCTGGCTGGAATTTCTATTGTTTTAATGGTTTTTTTACCTGCCAAATCCATTTCCCACATTTCAGAACGTGAAAGAATGATCAGCTTACCGTTATTTTCAAGCACTTTAACTATTCTGGGATCCTCCACAGGTAAATTAATTTTTACCCATTTATTTAAGTTGTTATTGTACTCATATAATCCAAATAATGTTCCCGCAAAAAGACGATTATTACTCGTTTTTGCCATTGTGAAGATCTTACGATGATCAATACCTTTCCCGAATCCTGCATTGAAATCTTTGAACTCAATCATTTGCTTGTCGGTTTTCCAGATTCCAACATTTCCATAGGCAAGTAGTGAATCATCATTTAAAGTGAGAAATGATTTCACCGACGCAAGATTCCAGTTCTTGTAGTGGTAATCGCCTGGTAACAATTGTCTTGGAAAGTTAAAAGAAGCAAAAACCGACCTATGGTTCATTATGATTCCAGAAGTACAGAATAGTAAAAGAAAGAAGCCGACTATTAAAGATGGCCACTTGTGGTATTTACGTAGTTTCTTCATTAAAGTAGCAGGCAGTAGTTTTATTTCTTAATCATAGTAAGTACCATCTTGAAACGCTCGGTTGCATTGACAGCATGAGTGATATTTGCAGGCATAATTATAGTCATCCCGGCCGTTAATTTATTCGGTTCGCCACCAATAACAATCTCTGCTTCACCTTCAACAACTGATAACATTGCATCAAATGGGGCTGTGTGTTCACTCAATCGTTGTCCCTTATCAAATGCAAATAAGCTCACATTACCTGTTGGTTGTTCAACAACTCGCATGCTTACAATTCCTCCTTCCGAATAATTTATTTCATTACTGAAGATGAACGGTTTTGCTGTCATAAATTTGCTGTTATCCATAACTTTCTATTTTTTATTCAATTTTTTAAAACATCACAATCCATAATTCTCAAACTGATTAGTTGTTATATCCAAGCCTCCGAAAGTACTTCTCCCTGAACGCTGATGACTGTTTTCTTTATTGGAATATTTCTTGAAGCTTGCTGACGTGCTATGCTAGCCAATTGTACAAGTCCTGAACAACATGGAACTTCCATTGTAACAACATGCAAAGTATTGATAGTACTATTATCAATCATAGCGGTAATCTTTTCAACGTAAGATTCTTTGTTTGAATCGAGTTTTGGACAAGCAATGGCAAGTGTTTTACCTTTAAGAAACTGGTTGTGAAAATTACCCATTGCAAATGCAACACAATCGGCAGCAAGAACAACATCGGCATTTTTGAAATAGCCGGCCATTGGGTTTAATAGGTGGAGTTGAACAGGCCATTGTCGAAGTTCAGAAGGGGCATTGGTTGATTGATTGCCCGATTCCTGATTAACCTTATCCATGTCAATATCAAATGTCATTGCTTTTGAACCCGGACATCCGCCACCGCATCCTTCAGATTCCGATGCAAATGCAGCTTGCTTGTTTTTAAATACATTTAAGCCCGGCAATGTGCTCTCGGTGATATTATTGGCATTGTCTAAAGGTCTCATATCTATCTTATTATCTTTTATATAATCAACAGCCTGTTTTAAAAGTTCTGTTTCATTATGATCCCTAAGGTGTTCTAAGTGAGCAAGAATTGTGTTGCGTCCTTTGGGTACCATTTGATCCATAACTTTAACTTCATCATAAGCTTCAG
>JBLMZZ010000158.1:0-8293 GCA_050259095.1 Omnitrophica WOR_2 bacterium
CAGAAGTTTTGAATCCAGTTTCTAAAGTAGGATTTTCAGTTTCTAGATATACAACACCTCTTTCAGTAATATCAGCACCTCCATCATTTGTTATATTACCTCCACCGGTAGCGGTAGTACCTGTAATATCGGTGATAGCAGCAGTAGTTACTGTTGGCAATATAGGCATTGTAGTGAATTGATATTCTTCACCGTATAATGTGGTGCTTCCATTTGATGCATATGCTCTGGCATAATATGTTGTTGCATAATGAAGACCGGAAAGCACAACTGTAAAGGTTGCAGTTGAATTATCACCTGTGTAGATAACTTTATTATTTTCTGTTGTGGGATTAGGTTCTGTATTGTAACAAATACCTTTTTCACTAAAACCATCACCTGCAGCTACAACAAAGCCAATTACAGTGGCAGAGTCGGATTTTACATCAATGACCTGCGAAGTAGAAAGCTTTGGATCTAACCTTACATCAGGATTCTCCTTAGTACATGAAGCAACTAAAATAGTTGAAGTAATAAGGATGGCCAATATTTTAAATATGGACACTTTTTTCATGAAGTTGATTTTTATAATGTTATATCATGTATAAGTTATTTCTAATGGTTCACTTCTCTTTAGGATATAAAGTTGAAGTGAACCATCAGAACTTATTACTAATTATTTTTAACCATTGTAAATGTACCTAATTCACCTGAATCACTAGTGATAGTCAACGAAATAGTGTAGTTACCAGCTTCGGTTACAGGAATGTTATCGCCATTATGTACAAGATTATTAGGTGTTCCTCCAAGGTTCCATGCCCATCCATCATTTTTCCTGAATTTGATGTCACCAACTACAAGGTCAATAGTAATATCCCATGTTCCAGTTGCAGCATTGTAATCCATTTTCTGATCAGGTGCATCCCATCCATTAGGTGTTGCAGAACCAACAAGACCAATCATATAAGGATCTAATGAATAAGTAAGATCAGTAGTACTGACTTTTAAAATATACCATCCACTTGCAGGAGGTACAATCGCAGCCCCGTTTTCAGCTAAAGTTCCACCACTACCACCATATTCTTTATTGGTATCAGGATCTGTGAGAGTAAATGGTTGTGCTGCATCAAGTTTTACATACCCGATATAGTTGCCGTCACCTAAAGCAGATTCAACTTTCTGATCTTTTCCGGAATTGTTAAGATCAAGTCGTGGAAGTCCATAAGTTAAAACATCAGCTGTCTTAATTTCCGAAATATACTGCATTGGTTTATCACCACTTCCCGGAGCTCCGGTTCCTGAAGCAACAACTAAAACTGATCTTATCCTGAAATCAACAGAAGTTGGTGTATCAGCAGGAAACTTCTTGAGTAAAATACCATTTAGATCACTAACTGTTATTTTAAACTCATTAGCACTTACCTGATTAGCTACAGTAACAGGGTCAGCAAAATTAGTTCCGGCAGCAGCAGCTTCAAGGAAATAATTAGCTGAAGCATTAAAGCCCGGATTAACAGGTGTTCCAACAAATATCAGTGTATCAGTTGCACTATTTCTTTCAAGGGTAAGATTAGGCAATGATACCAGCGTTGGAGGAATAGGATCTTTTAACATGGTTATTGTTTCCCCATCCTTTTTACAGCTTGCAAGAACTCCAAATAATCCTAAAAGTGCAATATATAAAACAAATTTTCTTTTCATTGTTTCTGATTTTTAAAGGTTAGTAACCAGGATTCTGGTGAATATTCGGGTTAGCGGATACTTCAGCTCCCGGAATTGGGAACAGATTAAGATGACTATCAGTTGGAATACCTGAATAGGCGCCACCCTTCCATTGCCATCTGTAAGTACCGTTTGTAAATTGGTTAAAACGGATTAAATCAGTACGACGTTGTGCTTCATAATAGAATTCCCTGCCTCGTTCATCAAGAAGGAATTTATCGGTGAGATCAGCAGTGGTAATATTACCCGAATTATTTCCATACGCACGTTCACGAACGAGATTGATATCGCTAACAGCTGCAGCAGCATCACCTAACCGATAATTAGCTTCTGCTCTCATTAAAAGAGCATCTGCATAACGGAAGATTGGGAAATCAGTACAAGCATATGTATCACTATAATGTTCTGGTCTGGAACCGTCAGTATTTTTTGCAGTGAATTTATACACACCAATCCCATAATCACCACTAGCAGCCGGACTAGGAATATTTGCACTTTTCTTAACACGCAGGTAAACTCTTTTATCTTTTGCCTGAGTGAAGAAAGGATCTGTATCATAAGGTACAGGCACATTGCCATAGGTTGCAATTGTGTCAACAATTACATTCATGAATTCTCTCCTTGCCCTATTGCCATTCCAGTTAGTATTATTAGTAAGACCATGAAGATCTTCAGCTCTTAGATAAGTTGCATCACTACTTGATTCAATAATGAATGTGGTTCCTACGAATCCCTGTGTATATATACCATCTTGTTCCCAAGCAAATATCATTTCAGGATTGTGGTTTCCATCATTATCTGCACTAAAATTCTGTCTGTAATTGGTAG
This sequence comes from Omnitrophica WOR_2 bacterium, assembly GCA_050259095.1. Classification (GTDB taxonomy): domain Bacteria; phylum Bacteroidota; class Bacteroidia; order Bacteroidales; family Lentimicrobiaceae; genus Lentimicrobium. The sequence goes on from JBLMZZ010000158.1 coordinate 2,530, forward strand.
CGAGTGAATATCTCCCACTGTTAATTACTTTCTCAGTGTATAACTTGCAACTATCCCACTTAGCTGTACCTGTATAAACCTGAGCATTAAGATACAATCTGCTCAAAAGCATCCAGCATGCAGCTTTATCAGCCTGTGGATAAGAAAACCCGGGTTCTCCTAAATTACCTTCTATTGCTTTTAGCTCGGATACTAAATAAGTAAATAGTTTTTTCCTTGCTTCTGTAACATTAGGATCTAATTGTGTAGGGAAAAAAGCACCCACCTGATTAGCTTCTGTTGTGAAAGGAGGATTTCCAAACAAATCCATATGCCAGTAATAAGCTAAAGCACGTAAGAATCTTGCTTCAGCATTATATTGCATTACTTTAGGATCTGCACTTCCACTAGTGTTTCTTACAAATTCATTAGCGTAAGTAATAGTTAATCCTAAACGTTGGTATAAAGCAGTAAGAAAAGGATTGCTTGAACTCCAGCTTTGTGTATTCAAGTCAGCAATTCCAATGTCACCCCACCCGCAAATAGCTTCATCAGTAGTTATTTCCTGTACATTCCACAATGCTCTTGTGGTTGTGAAAAAATTAGGATCAGATGCTGAAATATCATCACCACCTGAGCCACCCTGACCAGAGATGATAAAGCTTGCATAGATTTTGCCAAGTGCTTGCTTTAAGTAAGCAGGATCATCATATAAATTATTTGAAAGGATTGTACTTGGATCTTTTGGCGACAAATCCAGATCTTTCACACATGAACCAATGACCAGTGATGAAAGCAGTACACCTAATATTATTTTATGTTTTTTCATAAATTTTACTGTTTTAAATTTTTAGTATCCCAGACTTATGCCAACCATGAAAGTACGTGGCCTTGGATAGAAATTATTATCTATACCATTAGAAACTTCAGGATCCAAACCGGTGTATTTAGTAATTGTAAATACATTTTGAACGGTGAAGCTAACTCTTGCACTTAACTTGTTTGCAATGTTTTGGAATCTATAACCTGCGCTTATGTAATCAAGCTTAATGAAAGAAGCATTTTCAACAAAGTAATCACTTGTAAACTGACGTGATACGAAGTTAGTTTTATCAAGCAAAGTTGTTTGATTCTTCCAATATCCAATTTGATACATCTGGTCGTAAGATGCTCCAGCAGCAACCTGATTATAAACATAGTTTCCTAAATTGGCGCGGGAAGAAATTGCGATATCAAAGTTCTTATAATTATAACGTGCTGATAAACCAAAAGTATAATCAGGAGTTGGATTATGATAAATATACTTATCCTTGTTATTTCCATTTACAGTTCCACCCTGACCAGAGAGGTCTTCATACAAGCCTTCAATTGGATTACCATTCAGATCATAAATCTGTTTATTGACGAAAAATGAGTGAGCAGCATATCCAACTCTGGTAACTTGTTTTTCTCCTGTCATACCTTCACCTTCAAGAATCCCAATGAAATTAGGATCATCAGAGGCGATCAGCTTAGTGATTTCATTTGTATTGTGTGTTACATTGAATCCTATATTCAATGAATGGTCAGCAGCTAAAATAGGTATCAAATTGAGTGAAAGTTCCATACCTCTGTTTTCAAGACTACCAACATTAGTAAGAAGTGTGTTTGAGAAATTGCTTCCGGTAGGAATTGTAATATTATTTAAGAGGTCTTTAGTTACTCTTTTATAGAGATCAAATGATCCGGTTAAACGATCTTTAAAGAAACCAAAATCAAGACCTATATTTTGTGTTGTAGTCTCCTCCCATTTAATTTTTGGATCATATGCATCTGGACGAAGTGTTGTTATATATTGATTATCTATCAAATAGTAATTACCCTGAGTAGAATTTACGTATCTAGCCAGATATGGATAATATTTATCACCAACATCTTGTTGTCCGGTTATTCCCCAGCCTAAACGAAGTTTTAAGTCAGAAACTATATTTAAATTCTTAAGGAATGCTTCTTCATTAATTTTCCAGGCAAGTGCAACAGCAGGAAATACACCCCATCTGTTTTCCTTTGCAAAACGAGATGAACCGTCATCGCGAACTGTGGCAGTAAATAAATACCTGTCCATGAATGAGTAGTTCAGTCGGCCTAAGAAGGATACGAGCTGTAACTCATTGATTTTTCTGGTACTGTCACTCCTTACATAAGGATGATATGGTTTACCGGTCTCAGGATCAATTTCATTATTAACATAACCTCTCTGATAATTGAAATTTTCAAGTTTAAAATATTGCCATGAATAACCACCGGTAACATCTATTTTACTATTTATTGAAGGAATGTCTTTAACATAGTTCAAGTAAAAATCAAGAAGTTTATTTTGATTTTTACCATTAAAGTCAGTCAATTGACCCCAAAGATAATTAGTGATATTTCCAGGAGAAGTTGTTGGACGATTATTATGGCCATCACTCTTTGTATAATCAGTCGCCAGGTTAAGATTTGCTCTTAGATCTCTTAAGAATGGAATTGTATAATCAAGTTGAATGTTACCAATAAATCTGTTAACTTCAGCTTTATTATCGGCTTCCATTAATTGTTCAACAGGATTTGGAGTACCCAGACTAGCACCGGTAGAATACCACTGGAAGTAATTATTTGTTTCGGGATTATTAACATAAACCGGATGAGAGGGGTCCATATTGATTGCACTACCTACAGCACCATCTGCTCCAAAATTATGATGGGTGTTCATGCCTTTCAAGTTCAAGTTAACTTTCAGGTCATCTTTAAAGAATGTTGGATTTAGGCTTAATGCACCGGTAAATCTCTTCATATCAGTGTTTTTAAGAATACCCTGTTGGTCAGTGTAACCTAATGAAACTCTGTATGGGAGCTGTTTAATGGCACCTGTAAGTCCGATGTTATGGTCATGTGATATTGCAGTTCTGAAAATTTCTTTCTGCCAGTCAGTATTTGCAGAACCAAGATCAAGATGAGTATCAGGCTCATACAAAACAGGGTTCTTAAATGCAATATTTCTGATCTGATCACCTGAATAAACATCTACAAATTTTGCAGCAGCAGAAACTGAGACATTTCCATCATAAGTAATTTTAAACGGAGCACCTTTTACACCTTTTTTGGTAGTAATTAGGATTACTCCATTTGATGCTCTTGAACCATAAATAGCAGTAGCTGAAGCATCTTTCAAAACGGTGAATGACTCAATATCACTTGGATTCATAAATGATAAAAAGTTAGAACTTCCCGATATCTTATTATTGTCAATGGGAACTCCATCTACAATAATCAAAGGATCGTTAGATGCTTTTAAGGAAGATCCTCCACGGATTCTTATTGTAGCGCCACTTCCAGGGGCACCTCCTTCGTTTGTAATAACAACACCGGCACTTTTACCTGCAAGTAGGTCTTGAGGCGAAGTGATTAATCCCTGGTTGAAATCATTTGCACTTACTGTAGTTATTGCACCGGTAGCATCCCCTCTCTTTATTGTTCCGTAGCCGATTACAACAGCTTCCTGAAGCAGAGTTACCGAAGTGGCCATTACTACATTAATAGTTTTTTGGTCGCCTACAATAACCTCCTGAGGGGTGTAACCGATGAATGAGAATACAAGAGTGGACCCTTTAGGGGCATTAAGCGAATAATTACCGTTGATATCGGATGTAGTACCTGTTGTTGTATTCTTAACAGCAATAGTAACCCCAGGTAAGGATTTACCATCTGTTTCGTCTATTACTGTTCCTGAAACAGTCACTCCCTGGGCGAAACCCTGCAGAGTAAAAATAAAGCATAGGAACAAGAATAGAACTTTCAGCAATTTAGAATTCTTCTTCATAATTCTGATTTTGGTTGGTGAATTAAATAATTGTGCTAAAGTTAATAAAGAATTTAGTCATTTGTGTGATTATTTGCTCATTATTCAAAGTAAAAGTTCAATAAAATTTGATTCAGAATAAATTAATCAATTTCATTTAGTAGACAATTATATACATCTCTATATACTTCACCGAAAGACAAATGCAGTTTTAACAATTTATAATGATAGAAAAGAACAAAATCAGATGATTTAATTTATTATTTATTAAGTAATTAGGACATGAACTAAAGATTTCCCAAAAACTTTCATTTGTTCTACAATGTTAAGAAATTTTTAGACAAAAAGCACTAATTTTTGTAGAAAATACAACAATTTTCATTAAAAAACCTTGCAAACGATTGCGATATCGTTTGAATAAATAATCTTTATATTTTGCATTGGATTTTTAATTTTTATTTGTCTTTTTATCCGCTATGTCATCTGAAAATGAAAATAGTAGCATTAAAGCATCAAAGTGCTGATGTTTTTTTATCTCAGGCTTTTTAAAGATAATGAAAATACCGTATTTTAGCCTCATATTGCTCGCATAAAGCTGAATCTATATTTATGAAATCTATCCTTATTTCAATTAATGATATTGCGAGAGCACTTGGCATATCTCCTTCTACAGTTTCACGAGCTTTGAAAGATCATCCTGATATAAGCACTGAAACAAAAAAACTAGTAAAAGAATATGCTGAAAAAGTAAATTATCGTCCTAACGCTTTAGCATTAAGCTTAAAAACGCATAGGTCAAATACACTCGGACTTATTATCCCCGAAATTGTACATCATTTTTTCTCTTCTGTTATTAGTGGGATTGAAGAAGTAGCATATGCAAAAGGCTACAGGTTAATAATTTGCCAATCAAATGAGAACTATGAGCGTGAAGTAATGAACACTCAACTTCTCCTGGATAACCGCGTTGATGGCATTTTAATTTCAATGAGTAAGAATACTTATAAATATGGCCATTTCAGAGATCTGATTGATTGTGGTATTCCAATTGTATTTTTAGATAGAGTGTGTTCGGAGGTTGAAACCGATAGAGTTGTTACAGATGATTTTGAAGGTGCTATGCTTGCTACTAATCATCTCATCGAACGTGGTCGTCGCAAAATACTTCATCTTGCTTCACCACAGCATTTACAAATTGGCAAATTAAGAACTGAAGGTTATAGGAAAGCTTTGGCAGATCATGGTTTAGAACAAAATGATGATCTTATTCTCCAATGCGATACCCGTAATGAGTTATATGAATTAAAAAACAGGTTTCTTGAAATAGCTCAACATATTGATGGAATATTTGCTGTAAATGATTTTACTGCCATTGCTGCAATTCAGTTGCTTCAGGAAAGTAATTACAAAATACCTGATGATATTGCGGTAACCGGTTTCGGTAATGACCCAATAGCCAGCATCGTAAATCCTTCTTTAACTACAGTTGATCAAAGTGGTTTTGAAATGGGTCGTCAGGCTGTTGAAATACTCATAAAACGATTAGAAAATCCAACAACTTTTATTGATTTTCAAACTAAAACTATCCCAGTCTTTTTGGCGAAACGATCATCAACATAGCCAGTTAAATAATTCTTCGGTTATTAATTATTGATTTAAGAAAATTCACTATATTTCTTTGATAATCAAATAATAACAGCTTATGAGAAAAAGACAAATAGTATGGGTTGTACTTTCCTTATTATTATTCAGTTCTTGTAATAATTCTTTAAGGAAGACCATTCCACAAGGACCTCCTGAATGGTCAAAAAATGTTATATGGTATCAAATCTTTGTTGAACGATTCAACAATGGCGATAAGACTAATGACCCTACCAAAGAATCTATCTCCACTCCTACTGCTTCGTTTCCGGTTCCTGACGATTGGGCTATTACACCATGGACATCTGATTGGTACTCACAAGAACC
>JBLMZZ010000159.1:0-4781 GCA_050259095.1 Omnitrophica WOR_2 bacterium
ATCGAAGTGTCAAATATTTTTTCAAAGCGATACATTCAATTATATTACATCCCAATAAATAGTATTCGGATTATAAATCATCGTTTACGACTGAACGATTTCGATCAATTATAAAGACATCAATCTAACGGAGTAGTTTTGGTTGATCCACCATAACTAAACAAAAAGAGGCCATCTCTTTCGAGACAGCCTCATAATTTCAATTCGAGTACTTTAAAATGAAGATTCTACAGTCAGATGTAAATAGATAATAATCTTACTTCTTATTTATTTAAAAACTGTTCGGCATAGTATTGTGCTGTTAGTTTTTGTCCTGTAGCTCTTTCAATCATATCATTCCATGTATAGCGGCTTCCGGGTTTAAATACTTTATCAACAAGGAAATTACCAACCTTTTTGTTACCGTAAAAACTCTGATTCATATAATCAGTTGAATTAACAATCTCCTTGGTGATGTAGTGGTTGAGCTGAGAAGCTAAAAGTTCACCTAGTAAATAGTTATGGTAGTAACATGGGTAAGAAGCAATGTGAATTTTACTTGCCCAATCAGGTTGATTGCGACCTTGTGGCTTTTTAATCATTTGGTATTTTTCAACGATATTCCACCATAGAGCATTTAGATCCTGATCAGGGTTTTCATACATTGCTTTTTCAAAACGGTACATTACCTGTGCCCAACGACTAAAAGTAAGTTGTTCTAAACGTAAAACCTTATAAGCATCAGGAGCTATTTTTTCGCTCTCTTCTTTTGAAACTACTTTCAAATCACGCATCCATGCTGGGTTTGATGCCATGCGGCCAAATAACATTGCAATTGCTTCAGTGGTAAATGTATGGGCAGGACTTCTAAGTGCGTAAGGAAGGTCACGATCAATGTATTTATCGTACACCGAGTGTCCAAATTCGTGCATCATAGTATTCATCCAGTTGTAATTAGGCTGAATGTTGCAAAGTACTCTCACATCTCCTTTGTTATCTATGTCAATACAATATGCATGCTGGTTCTTACCCGGCTTTTCATATAGATCACTTTTCCCCATAATATCACTGATATCCATTCCAATGGATGAATAATAATCAGCTGTTAGTTTCTCGATATTCTGTTTAACATAGTATTTATCCAGATCAATTTTATAAATAGCAGGAGCTTCCTGGAAGAAACGGTTTTGATAATGCCATGGCATCAACTGTTCTTTTGGTACATTAAGATGTGCTGACAGATAGTTATCAATCTCAACTTTTAAATCCATAAAAGAACCTCTTGTCAATGAATCAAGTTCATCAAAAAGAGCACTGATTTGTTTGGGATCCTGTTCACTTAATGACAGACTCATTGTATGATAATTATCAAAGCCAAGCTGGCGGGCGATAGTATTACGCAACTTAACCAGTTCAATGATGTCTTTTTCAACCACTGTACCAATCTTTTTGTGACCTTCCCAAGCTGCCTGAAGTTCCTTACTGTCGGTTGAAGTTTTAAGAATATCCTCTACTTCATTGTCCGAGAGTTGTTTCCCATTGACTTCTGCCCTGAAGTTTGAATATTTCTTTTCAATATCAAGCTCCATTTTAACTTTCTTTTCAAGCAGTGCAGAGTCAACCTGATTGCCTAAATAAGAGTTATATAAAACATCAAGCTGGCGTAAAAGCATTGAATCCTGGATGTTTCCTTGAGCTTTGAATTTCTTTAACAGTTCAAAATCAGCTTTATTAGTAAAATAGTTATTCAGTTTTACCTGATACTTTTCAGCCAGCTTATAATCTTCTTCTTTTCCGGTAATAGAAGCATTCCAATATGCTGTATTAGATTCAATCACCATCGGTGAAACAGTGGCTTCATAATGTTTAATGAATTCCCTTAATTCAGGTTCCATATTTTCCTTTTTTTGATTGCAGCCTGTTAGCAAGGCAATAGCCGCTACAGGCAGAAGCATTGTAAATAATTTTTTCATAATTGGTTGTGTTGAGTTGTGTGGTAAAAGGTTGTTATTCTATTGCTTCTATCTCCCAGGAAGTACCATCTCTTGTATCCTTGAGCGTGATTCCCAGACTTGAAAGATCATTTCTTATTTTATCAGAAGTTGCGAAATCTTTACCTGTCCTTGCATTCTTCCTCAGTTCAATAATCAGGTTCATTAACCCCGAAACTTTAGTGTCTGATTCATTCTCTATCTTTTCTTCTTTTAAACCCAAAATATCATTAATAAAGATGTTGAAAGTGTCTTTTAAGAGAGAAATATCTTCTTTGGTAAGTTGTTCGAGATTATTATGTACTGAGTTTATGATTCTTACTCCTTCAAATAAATTGGCAATGACAATAGGACTGTTAAAGTCATCATTCATAGCCTCATAGCAACTATTTCTAATTTGGGCAACATTAGAATCAGAATGTGAGCCGGGCTTCAGGTGATCAATCAAAGCATAGGCCTTCATTAAACGATCGAGTCCTTTTTCGGCTGCCTGAAGTGAATCGTTAGAGAAATCAAGGGTACTTCGGTATTGTGCCTGCAATATAAAGAACCGGATAGTCATTGGTGAATATGCCTTTTCAAGGGCACTATGATTACCACTAAAGAGTTCTTTAAGAGTAATGAAATTCCCCAACGACTTTCCCATCTTCTGTCCGTTAATGGTAATCATGTTGTTATGCATCCAGTACCTAACAGGTTCAATTTTGTGGGCCGCAACGCTTTGTGCTATTTCCGATTCATGATGAGGGAACATTAAATCCATACCACCTCCATGAATATCAAACTGATTACCAAGATAACGTGCACTCATTGCTGAACATTCAAGATGCCAACCTGGAAATCCTTCACTCCATGGAGAAGGCCATCTCATGATATGTTCTGGTTGTGCTTTTTTCCAAAGGGCAAAATCAAATGAATTTTCCTTTTCATCCTGACCTTCAAGTATTCGGGTATTTGCAACTAAATCGTCAAGTACACGGCCTGACAGTTTGCCGTAATGATACTCCTTATTGTATTTAAGTACATCAAAATAAACTGAACCATTCCTGATGTATGCATAACCATTATCGAGAATTTGTTCAATAAGCTTAATCTGTTCAATAATATGACCCGATGCATGTGGCTCAATACTGGGACTTAGTACATTGAGCGCTTCCATGTCAGCATGATATCTCAACGTATAGTATTGAACAACTTCCATAGGTTCAAGCTGATCAAGCTTTGCTTTTTTACCTATTTTATCTTCTCCTTCATCGGCATCATTTTCCAGATGTCCCACATCTGTAATATTTCTTACATATCTTACTTTATAGCCAACGTGTTTAAGATACCGGAAAACAAGATCGAACGTAATTGCCGGACGTGCATGCCCGAGATGAGCATCACCATAAACAGTAGGTCCACACACATAAATGCCTACAAATGGTGGGTTTAATGGTGCAAATACTTCTTTTTTGCGGCTAAGTGTATTGTAAATACTTACAGTATTCTCCATGATCAAATAAATGTATTACAAAAATATAACTTTTTTATCACTCAATTTCTTGTACGGTGAAACCAGAATGCAAGGAATGTGGTAATAATAACTGATAATATTACTAAAAGGGGCGAATCTACTTTTCCAAATTCATCAGGTGATTGAACGATGATGTTTGAAGAATGAAGATATGTTATAAGAACTACCGTGCCATTGTTTATTAAGTGGGCTAATACGGGTAACCAAATAGACCCACTCCATAAAAAGAGATATCCAAATAATAGGCCCAAAAACATTCGTGGAAAGAATCCATAAAACTGGAGATGGAAAGCACTGAATACAACAGCTGAAACAAGGATTGCTACATGTATATTCCTAAAGATACCTTTAAACAGCTTTATAAGAACTGCCCTGAAGACTAATTCTTCACCCAGTGCCGGTAAAACTACTATCATGAGAGTATTAATAAGAATAGATACCGGATCATTATATGATAACATCCAATCAACAATAGTATCGGCGCTTTTTTCTTCTGTCTGCATCCATTGTTCCAAACCCTTTAAGCTTTCGGGCAAACGCATTGATTCGTTCCAACTCATTAATTGAGTTACAATTGGACTTATTGAGAAAATCAGCAATACTGTTCCAATAATATGTAAAGGCTTAACCTTATTAAAAGAAAGATAAGCACGTGTTCTGCCCTCTATTAAAAATGCCAATAAAAAAGGAGGGACTATAAATACTCCAATCTGATTAAAAATCTGTAATATTCTTACATACTGAATATTCGACACCATTTCATTGAGAGATGGCATCTGAAATCCCGCTATCAGAAATATTAAGAAATAAGCAATTCCAATTGAAACTATGGTGCCAAGAATAATGATTCCAAAAAAAAGAATCAGGCTGCCACCATTAGAGGTGTTTCTGAAAGGAGGAATGAAGTGCATAGTCGAAAATTAGGCAGTGCAAAAGTAGTATTAAAAAATATTTTTTGGATTATTGTTGTTGTTCACTTTATCAAACTATGTTTTATATGAAAAAGTTTTTCAAAGAGAATAGTCTGACAATAGTTTTTATCATTCTATTCTTATTAGCCATGTTAGGGCAAACAATAACTGGTTATAGGGAGTATCTTAAGGAACTTGCTGATGAACATGGACAAGGCATTCCATTAATAACTTACTTCAAATCAGGTCATTTCATTGAAGCTACTTTTGAAAACTGGGAAAGTGAATTTTTGCAAATGGGGTTATTTATATGGTTAACTGTATTTTTACGACAGAAAGGTTCTTCCGAATCTAAAAAAATAGATGAGAAAAATGAAACTGATG
>JBLMZZ010000160.1:0-10476 GCA_050259095.1 Omnitrophica WOR_2 bacterium
GCAATGTCAACGCACCAATTACCGCAACACAAGCCATCATAACCGGCGAAAGGGCAAAAAGAACATGAGTTCGTGCAATAAGGTAAACACCTGCGGTTACCATGGTTGCAGCATGTATTAATGCACTTACAGGAGATGGTCCCGCCATTGCATCGGGTAACCATGTTTGTAAGGGTAATTGAGCCGATTTTCCAACAGCACCTCCAAGCAGTAGGAGCCCAGCCCAGAAAGCAAGGTTATTACCAGTTCCCCATTCTAATGATGCTCTACTCATCAGTTCTTCAATGTTAAGAGTAGAAAAACTGATAAACAAAAGAAGAAGTCCTAATAACATGGCAACATCTCCAACTCTTGTCACAATAAAGGCTTTTCGCGCAGCATATCCATTGGCAGGTTCTTTATACCAAAACCCAATAAGCAGGTAACTACATAAACCTACTCCTTCCCAACCAAGATAAAGCACTAATAAGTTATCGGCGAGGACCAATATGAGCATGGAACTAACAAAGAGATTCATGTATGCAAAGAATCTCGAGTAACCCTCATCTTCACTCATAAACTCAACCGAGTAGATATGAATGAGAAGACCAACGAAGGTTATTACAAAAATAAAAACCATTGAAAGTGAATCAAGACGGAGATTGAAATCTATTGTCAACTGATCCACATTTATCCACTGCCAAAGCTTTACAGTAATTACCTGACCATTGGCCAGTTCATTGAGATTTGCAATGCCAAGTACCAATGAAATGATGGCTGAAATTGCAATGGTTAGTGTTCCAGTTAAAGCAACCAGTTTTCGCGATAACGAACCGCCTGACAGAGCCAGTATAAGAAAACCGGCAAAAGGGAATAACGGAATTAAGGCAAGTAGCTGATTCATTTGATTTCCTGATCTTTTAAGTGCTTTAATTCATCCACATCTATTGTCTTGTAATGATGATACATTTGAAGAATAATTGCCAGTGCAACCGATACTTCTGCAGCAGCAACTGACAGTATGAAGATGAACATTACTTGTCCATCCACCATTCCCCAATGAGATCCTGCAATTATAAATACCAATCCTGCACTATTAAACATTACTTCAATCGACATGAGCATGAATAATATATTCCTTCTAACTATCACGCCGACTAATCCGAGCAGGAACAAAACTGCTGCGAACAAGAGTTGTATTTCAATGGAAACAGTGATCATATCAATTACCTTCCAGATCTTTAAGATTCATCAAATTGTTTTTTCATCGGGCAAAGCAACTTCTTCTTCCTTAACAAGATATCTGTGTTTAACCTTCTTTTTCTGTTTTCCTATGTGATAGGCACCTACAATACCCGCCAGCAATATCATTCCGGCTATTTCAACACCTATTAAATAGGTTGTAAACAGAGAGATCCCAACTTGTTTAGGCAGAATAATCTTCCCTGCTGTTTGGCCTAGATCGTTTATATTAAGCATGTAAAGAAAGTCGATAAAAAGAATAACTGCTATTATGGTTGGTAATATCCACAGTTTAGGTTTAAGCCATTTACTTTCAACCTTCTTCTCAATACCTACATTCAACATCATGATTACGAAAATGAAAAGTACCATGATAGCGCCTGCATATATTATTACTTCAAGGGCTGCAATAAAAGGAGCGCCAAGAATGTAGAAGATTACAGAGATTGATAGAAAAGATAATATCAAGAATAGCAATGCATGAATAGCGTTCCTTCCTGATATTGCCATTAGGGTTGAAAATATTGCAAGAAAAGCTGTTACGTAAAAAATGGCATTCATAGTATTTTATATTACATGAATTTAAGGCATTAAACTGCGTACATCTACCGGCTTTGATTCATTTTCACCTTCACCTTTATCTTTGACCCCAACACTCACACCAGCTTCTTTATAAAAATTATAGCCATGATATTTACCCTCACCATTAATAAGCAAGTTTTCTTTTTCGTAAACCATATTCTGTCGTAAATACTCACCCATTTCAAAATCAGGTGTTAATTGAATTGCATATGTGGGGCAGGCATCTTCGCAAAAACCACAATAAATACAACGAGAGAAGTTGATCCTGAAAAACTCCGGATATCTTCTTCCCGATTCATCTTCAGTGGCCTGAAGTGAAATACAGTCGACCGGACAAGCAGCAGCACACAAGTAGCATGCTACACACCTCTCATTACCATCAGGATCTCTGCTTAATATTATTCGACCCCTGTATCTGGGGGGTAAGTACGGTTTTTCCTCCGGATACATTACAGTTTCTCGTTTCCGGAAAGCATGAAGGAACATAATCCAAATTGTCCTCAGAATACTGAACATCTTATCTCCTTTCTAACTGCGCTTAAATCGTGAATGTATATGCTGTTATCTGTCATTCTTCTATCTTTTACGGCTGAAATGCTAAAACAATTGCTCCAGTAATTAATATATTGATGAGTACCAGTGGGAGGAGTACCTTCCAACCAACATTCATCAGTTGATCATATCGGGGGCGAGGAAGAGAAGCTCTCAATAGGATAAAAAAGCAAATAAAAAAGAAAGTCTTTAGGAAGAACCATACCGCCGGTGGAAGGAAATCAGGACCAAGCCAGCCACCGAAGAATAAAATAGTGATAAGTGAAGAAATTAACGTTACTCCTAAATATTCTCCAACAAAGAACATCCCGAACTTCATACCAGAATACTCTGAATGATAACCTGCAATCAATTCCCCTTCAGCTTCAGGCATATCAAATGGAAGACGGTGGGTTTCAGCAACACCTGCTATAAGAAATATTACAAATCCAACGAACTGGGGGAAAACAAACCATGTATGCCTTTGTGCCTCTACAATCTCTCTTAAATTAAAGCTATCAGCCATCAAAACAACTCCCATTAAAGAGAGTCCCATGAAAACTTCATAAGTCAGCATCTGTGCGGAGGCTCTTATTGCTCCTAATAGTGAGTACTTATTGTTTGATGCCCAGCCGCCCAGTACAACACTATAGACCCCTAGTGATGAATTACCAAGGAAAAAGAGTAAGGCGATATTTGAATCAAAAAGATAAAAATCGGGTGTAAATGGAATTACCGCAAAAGTGAGCAGTATTGTAAAAATCAAAATACCAGGTGCAATTACAAAAACCGGTTTGTCGGAAAATGGTGGAATCCAGTCTTCTTTAAAAAATATCTTTATTACATCAGCCAGCACCTGGCCTAATCCAAAAGGTCCAACTCTGTTCGGCCCATATCTGTCTTGCCATAATGCAAGTAATCTCCGCTCAACATAGATTAATCCGGCGGCTATAGTCAGCACAATCATTAACACTCCTGCTATAATATAACCATAATCCATATTATCCTTTTTTATTGGTTACAACTGTGATCTTTGCAGGTAATTCTATATAGTCCATTCCCGGTAGATTGATTGAAAGTCCGGCTGTTCTTGGAGGAATACGGTCATCAAATTTTATTACAACATCTATTGTTGTGTTTCCTATTTGTAATGTTAACAAATCGCCTTCGTATTTGCTGATTGAGAGAGCATCTTTTCTATTAGTCAAGAGGAAGGGCTTTTGTATTCTTTCGGTGATAGCTGGAGCTAATGAACTCAATTCTTCAGAGCCAAATATCTGATAAACAGGCAACAATAACCACTCATCCTCTTTTAATGCTTCTGATTTAATTGCAGGCTCGAAATAGAGTATCTCGGGTTGTGAATTCTGTTCAATTAATCTAATTCCGGGATCTCCACCTTTCATAGATCCATCGGGTTTATCAAGATAGAAGTTCTGAGCCTGATATGAATTCCAGCCTGGTCTCCAATAATATGGTACCAGGGAAGAAGGTTTACTTTCAGCGGCTCCTTCCATAGTGAATGCTAATGGGGAATCGGGATCATCAGGAGGTCTGTTTTCACTCACATTAATGTTTGCATTATTGGCCGTTCTGCCACTAAATCTCTTTGTCTGTCTGTTTATCTTTTCATTGTATATCCTGAAATCTTCGTGAGGCAGGTATTCTTTAATCTTTGAAAATACTGGAAATGCATTGCACATATCTGCAATAACATCATCTAATGTCTCCCAAATACCTTCTTTTAAAATGTCTTTACTTCTTGAAGTATTACTGCTTAAATCCTTTTCAGGTAAACCATCACCTTTTTTAATTTTTATCATTTCACCCAACAAGCGCCAACTTTCAATGGGTGACTTACCGGGTGGTATTACTTTATAAAACCTTTGTGCTCTGCCTTCATTATTAACCAAAGTCCCTTCTGACTCAGCAAATGTTCCTACCGGTAGTAAAACATGTGCTTTTTTAGTAGTGATATTACTTGTATGATCAAGAGAAATTAACACTTTGCTCTTTTGCATTAAGTTGTCAATTTTTTCTTTCTCACTTCTTTTATAAAGATCATTTTCAAGAACAACAACTGTACTTTCATCGGATTCATTTACAAACTTCAGTGCATCCTCAAGTGGTTTTGCTTCCATTAAAGCAAGTCCCATTGAATTGCTTTCGGGTAATACAATGCATAACCCAACATTTTTACCTGCAACCGAAAGTGCTCTTGCAATGTTGGCTGCTGCATGTAAAATTGTAGCAGATCCACTTTGAGTACCTGTGATAACAATTGGATTCTTTGATTCTCTCAACTGTTCAGCAATCGCAGAAGCCATATCATTTATTGAACCAGACTGGTGATTAGCATGAGCATTTTTATCAAAGTTTGATGCTATATTGAATCCGAAATCGGCAATCTCTGAACTAGTACCTTTGAAATTATTATTAGCAACATCATCAAGTTTAGTCGAATACGAAACTGCGTTTATGATGGGACTATGTATGTCCTGCATATGATCGCGTATTGCAGAATCATGCCATTCAGGTATACCCGAATCAACTGCTGCTTTAACGGGAACAGTTCTTGAAGCTTGTCTGACTGCAAGTGCAATCATTGGTGCCGTATTAGTAATATCTTCTCCAAGTATAATAACTGCATCAGCTTTCCCAATCTCACTTAATGATGGTGAATGATAAGGGCCTTCCTTAAGCAGGCTCAGGGCCAACTTAGTCAAGTTATTTTCTTGTGAAGAAACTCCACTATAGAAATTCTCTTTACCAACAAAAGTCAATAAGGCAAAATTTGATTCAAGGGAGGCTCTTGGTGATCCGATACCTATCAATTTTTTTGAATCATGAATTACTTTGTTGAGAATTTGAGGTACTTCAATATCTGTTATAACCTCTTGTTCTTCTTTCTTTAATAGTCTTACTTGTGGCTTAAGAATGCGGTTTTCTCCATTCACAAACTCATATCCAAATCGTCCCCTGTCACATAAAAAATAACCGTTCACCGCACCGTTATAGCGGCTCATTATTCTGCGAAGAGATCCATAACGTTCACTTCCAATAGTATTACATCCTACGCTACAATGAACACAAATCGACGGAGTATTTGTAAGATCCCACTTACGTGTGAAGTGCTTTCTGGAGGTCTTATCAGTAAATACTCCTGTAGGACAAACTTCTACAAGGTTACCGCTGAATTCATTCTCTAACACACCCTCTTCATGCCGTCCAAAATATACATTATCATGTGAAGCAAACACATCAAAATCTTGTCCGCCTGCATAACCTTTATAAAATCTAACGCACCTATAACATTGTATGCAGCGGTTCATTTCATGGTGAATGAATGAACCAAGATATTGATTGGTATGTGTTCTCTTTTTAAAGTCATTACGTCGATATGTATGACCAGTCATTATAGTCATATCCTGCAAATGACATTCGCCGCCTTCATCACAAACAGGACAGTCGTGCGGATGGTTAAGCATTAGTCCTTCTACAACTGATTTTCTGAAATCTTTAGCTTCCTGATTTTCTATTGAGATAATCATTCCATTGACCAGAGGCTCCATACACGACATAATTATTCGCCCCTTAGTATCATTGGCATCTTTATATTTTATAACAGCACATTGCCTGCATGCACCAACGGATCCCATTGCAGGATGATAACAGAAATACGGAAGGTCATATCCTAATGCAATACAAGTAGCAAGCAGATTTTCACCCGGTTTAACCTGATGTGTTTTTCCATCAATTATTATAGAGATTAATCCTTCTTCCATGGACAGTGTTTTTCATTAATGTGTCTGACGAAATCGTCATGAAAATGAGTGAGGCCGCTTTGCAATGGCTCCATTGCTCCTGGTGCATGAGCACAAAATGTGTTACCGGGACCCATGTAACCAGTATGATGCTTCAGAATCTCAAGATGTTTTTCCTGACCTCTTCCGTCTTCAATTGCACTTAGTATTTTTTCAACCCAGGGTAACCCTTCCCGGCAAGGTGTGCACCAACCACAACTTTCAAGTGCAAAAAACCTTTCAATATTATGTATAAACTTTACCGGACAAGTTCTGTCGTCTAGTACGATCATAGTCGCGGTTCCAAGCCTGCTTCCTACACTTGGCATGCTTTTAAAGTCCATCTTCACATCCATTTGATCTTCCATTACAAAATCAGTGGATGCACCTCCCGGAATTACAGCTCTCAACTTATAACCTTCAAGCATTCCGCCTGCATATTCATCAATAACATCACGCATGCTAATACCTAATGGCAATTCCCATAATCCTGGATTTTTAACTCTTCCACTTACCCCAAATATCTTTGTGCCTCCTTCACCTGTTAAACTCAGACTTTTAAACCATTCAGTGCCATTTTGAACTATATGAGTAATCCACGACAGCGTTTCAACATTATTTACTACTGTGGGTTTTCCAAAGAGACCACTAATTGCTGGGAAAGGTGGTTTTGCACGTGGTATGCCTCTTTTCCCTTCAAGGGAATTAATAAGTGCTGTTTCTTCACCACAGATGTACCTTCCGGCACTGGTGTGTAAATGAATATTGAGATTAAAGCCCGTACCTAAGATATTGTTGCCCAAATAGCCTGCTTCATAAGCTTCTGCAAGTGCCTGTTTAAGAATTGTTTCTGACTTTTTATATGCCCATCTGAGAAAAATATAGGCTTCCTGAGCTTGAATTGCGTAAGCTGAGATAATCATCCCTGCAATGAGCTGATGAGGATTACCTTCCATTAGATACTTGTCCTTGAAGGTTCCAGGCTCCATCTCATCAGCGTTGCAGATGAGGTATTTTGCATCAGGGGCTTTTTCACCCATTGGTACAAAACTCCACTTTGCACCGGTAGGAAATCCTGCACCTCCTCTTCCTAATAAATTTGAAGCCTTAACAAGATTGGTTATATCGGCTGGTGCCATATTCTTTAAAGCTTTTCGAACGGCATCATACCCTCCTGTCTTCAGGTATTCACTGATTAAAAGTGGACCATCGGTCTTAATATGTTCTGTTAGAGGTTTCTCCATTATTGATGTTGTATCAAAATTTTGCTGCTTATTATTTATTCATACTTATTGAGCAATTCATCAATTTTTTCTATTGTCAGCTTGCTATAAAGTTCATTATTTATCATCATTGAAGGGGCATTATCACAATCACCCAAACATGAAATGGGTAAAAGAGTAAAGCGGTTATCGGATGTTGTTTCACCAAACTTAATACCCAGCTTTTTGAATATATAGTCATAGATGCTCTCATAATCCATGATCATACAGGCAATTCCATCACAAATCAGGATAACATTACGCCCCACAGGATGCCGGTATAGCCGACTATAAAAAGTAGCTACGCTATCAACTTCATCAGTCGATATTTCTAAAAATTCAGCAACATCTCTAATTGAATCATCAGATATCCAGCCATTGTGCTTCTGAACTATTTTTAAAGCATCAATCAAAACTGCTTTCTTTACAGGGAATGCTTTTGCTTCCTCTAATATTTCTTGTTTTTCGTGATCAGTCAACATTCAATTACTGTTTTTTATCTGTCTATATCTGCAAGTACAAAGTCCATTGCTCCAAGTATCGACATCAGGTCAGGAATTGTATATCCCTTACTGATTAGAGGCACCATCTGCATATGCGGAAATGAAGCTGTTCTAATACGAGTCCTGTATGATGATGTGTTTCTGTCACTTATAAGGTAATAGCCATAACTTCCCTTTGCTCCTTCTATTGGAATCATTGCTTCACCTTCAGGAATCACAGGGCCCCAGCTAACACCTACAAAATGGTTTATCAGAGTTTCAATATCATACATTGTCCTCTCTTTTCTTGGAGGAATTGCAAGTGGATGATCGGATTTATAAGGTCCTGCCGGCATGTTATTTATACACTGCTGGATGATTCTCAAGCTCTGACGCATCTCCTCCATTCTAACAAGACTCCTGTCATAGCAATCACCATTCTTACCCAGAGGTATTTCAAAATCAAACTGATCTATGCCTGAGTATGGTCTCTTTTTCCGGTAATCATAGTTGAAACCTGTTGCTCTCAATCCCGGACCGGTTAAGCCCCATTCAATTGCTTCTTCAGTAGTGAATACACCTATCCCCACTGTTCTTGCTTTGAAAATACTGTTTCTGATAACAGCCTTGTCATATTCTTTGAGGCGCTTGGGCAAATAATCAACAAAAGACTGCATTGCTTTCTCCCAACCTATTGGAAGGTCGGCTGCAACTCCACCTATCCTGAACCAGTTAGGGTGCATTCGCCCACCTGTAATGGCAGAGGTAATGTCAAACACTTTTTCACGATCATTGAAGGTAAAGAAGACCGGTGAAAGTTGACCAAGATCCTGTGCATATGTACCAAGCCACACAAGATGACTTTGAATCCTGTAAAGCTCCGTTAACATGATCCTTATAACCTTTGCCCTATCGGGAACTTCTATTCCGGCAAGCTTTTCAACAGGCAATAGGTAGGCAAGATTATTCATCACACCTGCAAGGTAATCAACTCTGTCAGTATAAGGTATATAAGTATGCCATGACTGGCGTTCACCCATTTTTTCTGCTCCGCGGTGATGATATCCAATATCAGGTACCACATCTACTATGTCTTCACCATCTAGCTGAAGTATAAGTCTAAGTACTCCATGAGTTCCGGGGTGTTGAGGTCCCAGGTTAAGAAACATAAAATCGGTATCTTCACTTTGGCGCTTCATGCCCCAATCTTCCGGATTGAACTTAAGCGACTCATCTTCCATTTCTCTTCGCTGTTCATCAAGGGAATAAGGGTCAAGCTCTGTTGCCCTGGCAGGATATTCCTTGCGAAGAGGGTACCCTTTCCACCAGGATGGCATTAAAAGTCTTCGCTGATGCGGATGTCCGGTAAACGTAATACCATACATGTCATAGGCTTCATTCTCATACCAACTGGCAGATGGCCATATACTTGTGATACTCTTTACTGAGGGATACTCTCCTTTTGTAGCTATTTTGAGTCTGATATCTTCATTGCGGAGTAAAGAAGTAAGATGATAAACTATTGTGAAATCAGAGTATGGTTGCCCGTTCAAATTAGCACGTTTTCTCTCATCTATTGCGCATAAGTCATACAACATGTTGTAAGGATCTGTAATCTCAGATTTAAGAAACCTAAGAATGGACTCGAGCTTACTTTTATCAATCCACAATGTTGGAGTCTCATCTACTGTCTTTTGTTCAAACACAATAGACGACTCGCCGAACTTTGTTTTTAATACCTGGGTGATTGTTTGATTTTCACTCATCACATTTCGTTCATTGGTCTTATATTTCCCATTTTCATTCTATCTTCATTCTTTAAATCACGGTTACTGGGGAAGGATTTCCGTTTTATAATTTCCTGTGATCCAATAGTCCAGCTTAATGGACGTTTTTCTAAATCAATAGTTTCTCTTAGCATAAGTAATCCTTCAAGGAAAGCATCAGGGCGTGGAGGACATCCCGAAACATACACATCTACCGGTAGAAATTTGTCAACTCCCTGCACCACACTATATATATCATACATACCTCCCGAATTGGCACATGAACCCATTGAAATAACCCAACGTGGAGCCATCATTTGCTCATATAATCTTTGTATAACAGGAACCATCTTTATGAAAACGGTACCGGCAATAATCATCATATCAGCTTCTCTTGGGGTGCCACGGATTACTTCACCACCAAAGCGCGCAATATCATACCTGCTTGTAAATGAAGTAGCCATTTCAACAAAACAGCATGACAAGCCAAATGCAAAGGGCCATATTGAGTTCTTTCTGCCCCAGGCAATCATATCATCAAGGGTGGTCAGGACAAAAGACTGCTGGGCAGCTTTATCAAGTGAACTATTTTCAACTGAAAGATTATATGAGGATGTTCTGATGATAGAATCAGAGTTCTTTAAATCGGACTTCATTTACCTTTATTTTTAGATTTTAATATCTTTTTACCGTTAGGGCCAAAATTTAAGGCTCCAATCCCTAACTCATATATGAGCACTGCTACAAAAATTAAAATAAAGACAGCAACACCAATGTAACCCGGAAATCCAAGCTCTCTGGCCGAAACTGTCCAGGCAAAAATGAAGGC
>JBLMZZ010000161.1:0-42221 GCA_050259095.1 Omnitrophica WOR_2 bacterium
AGGACGTTCCTGGGAAAATAAAGGGAGCGTTGCTCCCTTTATATGTCTCTCCTAATAAATTAATAATCAGATCGTTAATCCATTAAGTTTACAGCAATGGGCTTTAGCCCCAGAAAAAAGGGTGATCTGGAGTTAAAGCCCCCCACTGCGTTTCCGGTCATCTTGTATCTCCGCCCTAAAGAACGGAGTTACATAAAAGATCTCTCTTAAATTATTTGAATGTGTATCTTACTGACAGAGCCAAACCATCACCCCACCAACCATAATTGCCAAAATCAATTGCAGGTTTCCAATCTAGTCCTAAATTAAAAGGAGCTTCTTTAAAAGTATATTCCAGACCTATAATAAAGTCGGCACCAATAACAGTAAGATGATTTCTATAGTTATCATAATTGTACCTGTAGTATTTATAGTAGTCATTTCCATTGATTGAGCCAACATGAGCACCTAAACCAAGAAAATAATCTAATCCATTTGCTCCTTTAATTCCTTTCTGCCACTCATACAGACCTGTAATAATGAATCCATTCCATCTAAATGATGCAATTCCTTCAAGCGCATTTTTTTGAGAGATAAAATGTTTAACGGTGATTCCGTTAAATGGGCCTAAACGAAGACCGAGACCTGTTTTGTACTCTTGTGCATTTCCCGCAAATGAAATGAAGGAGAATAATGCAGCTAATAAGAATAGTTTTAATTTCATAATAAATTGATGAATTGGTTAATTTTAATTACCAAAACAATTAATGTGCCAAAAGGATTGATGATAGCACAATCTGTTTCAAGCAAAGTAACATAATGATTAGAGAAGTATCGATTTTATTGAAAACGTAATAAAAAAGCCGGTTTGCACCGGCTTTTTTATTCTTTTGAATTGTCATTAAAAGAAATAACCAACTATAGAAATCTTTCAAATTATGCTTAATGACTTATTTATCAACATAATATGAGAATAAACAATTTATTAAACATCAATCTTGGCATATTTAGCATTAGCTTCAATAAATTCACGACGGGGGGGCACTTCATCACCCATCAACATAGAGAAAATACGGTCAGCTTCGGTACCGTTATCAATATTTACCTGACGAAGAGTACGGAATTCCGGATTCATTGTAGTCATCCATAATTGTTCGGAATTCATTTCACCAAGACCTTTATAACGTTGAGTATGAACCCCTGTTTCTTTACCATTCGATAGTTCAGCAGTAATTTTAATACGTTCTTCTTCAGTCCAGCAGTACCTTTCAGTATTTCCCTTCTTTATCAGATAGAGAGGTGGAGTTGCAATATAAACATAGCCGTTTTCAATAAGCTCTTTCATATATCTGAAGAAGAAAGTAAGGATCAGAGTAGCAATATGACTACCGTCAACATCAGCATCGGTCATAATAACGACCTTATGATAGCGAAGCTTAGTGAGGTTTAATTCTTTACTGTCTTCTTCTGTTCCGATTGAGACTCCAAGAGCAGTGAAAATATTTTTTATTTCCTCACTATCGAAGATTTTGTGTTGCATTGCTTTCTCCACATTGAGGATTTTTCCCCTCAATGGAAGAATGGCTTGAAAACGTCGGTCGCGACCTTGTTTAGCAGTACCACCTGCAGAATCACCTTCGACGAGGTATAATTCACATTTTTCAGCTTCACGTTCACTACAATCAGCAAGTTTACCCGGCAATCCAGAGCCGGAAAGAACACTTTTACGTTGAACAAGTTCACGCGCCTTACGTGCAGCATGTCGTGCAGTAGCAGCAAGGATAACTTTATTAACGATGGTACGTGCCTCTTTTGGATGCTCTTCAAGGTAGTAATTGAGCAACTCTGATACAAGAGTATCAACTGCTCCCATTACCTCGTTATTGCCCAATTTAGTTTTGGTTTGACCTTCAAACTGTGGTTCCTGAACCTTAACTGAAATAATGGCTGTAAGACCTTCTCTAAAGTCATCCCCATTGATATCAAATTTCAACTTAGCAAGCATACCTGATTTATCAGCGTAAGCTTTAAGAGTGCGGGTTAATGCACGTCTGAAACCTGCAAGGTGAGTACCTCCTTCATGAGTGTTAATGTTATTCACATAAGAATGTATATTCTCACTAAAGGAAGTATTATACTGCATTGAAATTTCAACCGGTATATCATTCTTCTCTCCTTCAATATAAATAGGTTCAGGCATAAGTTTTTCACGCATACCGTCAAGGTATTCTATAAAATCGAGTAAGCCTTTTTCAGAATAGTAATTAAATACTGAAGAAACGCCTTGATCATCAAGTTCACGCTCATCAGTTAGTGAAAGGCGGATACCCTTATTAAGAAATGCCAGTTCCCTGATACGAGATTGTAATATCTCAACATTATAAATCAATGTTGTAAATATTGTATCATCAGGTTTAAAGTGTACTATTGTTCCTGTACGGTCACTTTTACCAATTTCTCTAACGGGATAAAGTGGTTTGCCTATATGGTATTCCTGCTCAAATACTTTACCTTCATTATGAACAGTAACTTTAAGCATTGAGGAAAGTGCATTTACACACGATACACCAACACCATGCAAACCTCCTGATACCTTATAAGATCCTTTATCAAATTTTCCACCAGCATGCAGAACCGTCATAACAACTTCGAGTGCCGACTTTTTTTCTTTTTCATGATAACCGGTTGGAATACCACGCCCATTATCTGCAACTGTTATAGAGTTATCTTTATGGATTGTAACCTGAATATCGTCGCAATAACCAGCTAAAGCTTCATCAATTGAGTTATCAATTACTTCATACACAAGATGATGTAATCCACGTTCACTAATGTCACCGATGTACATAGCAGGACGTTTACGTACCGCTTCAAGACCTTCAAGTACTTGAATGTTGTCAGCCGTATACGTATTGTTGCTATTTCCGTTAGTTGGGTGTAAATTTTTTAATTCAGCGTCATTGTTTAATTCGCTCATAATCAATAATATAGTATGATTTAGTAGATTAGCAAAGTTACTAATTTTACCGATAGCTTTTACAGAATTATAACGTAAAATATGTTAATTCTAAACGCAACAAAACACCGGAAAAAATAACCGATGTTTTGTATATGTTAATGAAAATCAATTAGAACAAGCACTTACTTTCTGGCTTCGATCATAATATCCAACATCTTTATTGCAGCTTCGGGAATTATAGTTCCCGGACCGAATATAGCCATTGCACCTGCCTTGTAAAGAAAGTCATAATCCTGTGGTGGGATAACACCACCAACGATGACCATAATATCTTCACGGCCAAGTTTCTTAAGCTCTTCAATAACCTGTGGAACGAGTGTTTTATGACCTGCAGCAAGGCTTGATACACCTAAAACATGCACATCATTTTCAACAGCTTGTCGTGCAGCTTCGGCAGGAGTTTGGAATAAAGGTCCGATATCTACATCAAATCCAATATCCGCATAGCCTGTAGCAACAACTTTAGCTCCGCGGTCATGGCCATCCTGTCCCATCTTTGCAATCATAATACGTGGACGACGACCTTCCATTTCAGCGAATTTATCAGCAAGAGCACAAGCTTTTTTGAAGCTGTCATCTTCTTTAGATTCTGAGGAGTAAACTCCTGATATTGATCTTATCACTGCTTTATACCTTCCATAAACTTTTTCAAGTGCCATAGAAATCTCACCTAATGAAGCACGTTTGCGGGCCGCATCAATTGCAAGTGCCAGCAGATTTCCTGTACCGGTTTCTGCAGATTTGGTAAGTGCGTCAAGTGCCTGCTGTACTTCTTCATTATTTCTTTCTGCTCGAAGCTTAGCAAGTCGTTTAAGCTGTGATTCTCTAACGGCAGTATTATCAACTTCAAGTGTTTCAATTGGATCTTCTTTTGCAAGCCGATACTTATTAACACCAACAATAGTGTCTCTACCCGAGTCTATTCTTGCCTGTTTTCTGGCTGCAGCTTCCTCAATACGCATTTTGGGAATACCGGTTTCAATGGCTTTAGCCATACCACCCAATGCTTCAACCTCCTCAATTAATTTCCATGCCTTATGAGCAATTTCATTAGTGAGAGATTCAACATAATAGGAGCCTGCCCAAGGATCAACTACTTTCGTAATATTAGTCTCTTCCTGTAAATATATTTGAGTATTACGAGCTATCCTGGCCGAAAAGTCGGTTGGTAATGCAATAGCTTCATCCAAAGCGTTTGTATGTAAACTCTGTGTATGACCTAATGCAGCAGCAAGAGCCTCAACCGCTGTGCGGGTAATATTATTGAATGGATCCTGCTCTGTTAGGCTCCATCCTGATGTTTGAGAGTGGGTACGTAATGCCATTGACTTACTATCAGTGGGATTAAATTGTTTTACAATTTTAGCCCATAGTAATCTGGCAGCACGCATTTTGGCAATTTCCATGAAGTGATTCATTCCAATGCCCCAAAAGAATGATAATCGGGGAGCAAATGCATCAACAGGAATGCCTGCATGAATACCTGTCCTGATATATTCCAGTCCATCCGCCAGTGTGTATGCAAGTTCAATATCTGCAGTAGCTCCGGCTTCTTGCATATGGTAACCGCTGATAGAGATTGAATTGAATTTCTTCATATTTTTTGAAGTGAATTCAAAAATATCAGCAATTATCTTCATGCTGGGTGCAGGAGGATAAATGTAGGTATTACGCACCATGAATTCCTTTAGGATATCATTTTGAATAGTACCACTAAGTTTATCCATCGAAACGCCTTGTTCTTCAGCTGCAACAATGTAGAATGCCAGGATGGGAAGAACCGCTCCATTCATAGTCATTGAAACCGACATCTTATCAAGTGGAATCTGATCGAACAGTATCTTCATGTCGAGGATTGAGTCGATTGCAACACCGGCCTTACCAACATCTCCAACCACTCTTTCATGATCAGAATCATAACCACGATGAGTTGCCAGGTCAAAAGCTACGGATAAACCCATTTGACCAGCTGCAAGATTTCTGCGGTAAAATGCATTTGATTCTTCAGCAGTAGAAAATCCGGCATATTGGCGAATTGTCCATGGTTTCATCACATACATAGTACTGTATGGACCTCTAAGGTATGGAACAAGTCCTGCTGCATATTCAAGATGTTCCATAGTTTTCAGATCGGCTTCTGTGTAAACCGGTTTCACCGGTATCTGTTCAGTCGTCATCCATTCTGTTCCTATATTAGGTTCAGGAGATGATCCTTTGCCATTTGACCTGATATTAACATTTTTAAAATCGGGACGCATATCTTTATTTTGAGTACTTTCTCTAAAATTGAATATATTCTATTTACCTATTATACTATTGCTTTAACAATGCTATCAGAGCATTACTTCGAGCTTTTTCTGAAAGGTATAAAGAGTTTCAAATGCATTACTCTTAACATGTATAAACTCATCTGCACCGGCTTCTTTAAGATCATTGATTATATCTTTAGGATAACCTGCAATAACAATAAGTTTTTCAGGATCAGTTAGTTTAATGGTTTTGATAATATCAGCAGCCAATTCAGCATATTCTTCATCAGAACTACAGATTACAATAATTTCAGCATCTGATTTTAAGGCTGCTTTTATTGCTTCTTCGGAAGTATTAAAGCCAGGATTATTAATGATCTTATAACCGGCTGCTCCAAAGAATCCTGCACTAAAGGCAGCTCTTGCTTTACGCATTGCAGGATTACCAATAGTTAGCATGAAAACTCCAGGCCTTTTATTACCTTCGTTTTCCCATATTTCAGTAGCAAGGCGAAGGTCTTCAAATTCATCGGCACCTCGCATTAATTCAATGGTCTTATATTTTGGTTGAGGCACAGAAACACTGGTTTCAACTTCAACAATCTCATCTTCTTCATCCAATTGAATTTTCTCAAGCATCCGTTCATTTGAATTTGGATGCTGGTTGGTACCTAAGACAAGTGTTCTTCTATAAGCAATCTCTTCCTTTTTCTGATGTGCACTTTTTGCAACTTCGTCTTGAATAAAACCTTCTTTGATTGCATTCAGCATCCCTCCCATTTCTTCAACTTTCATGAACAATGCCCAAGCAGCTTCAGCAATAGATGAGGTTAAATTCTCTAAATAATAGGAACCAGCGGCAGGATCTACAACTTTATCCAGATTAGATTCCTCTTTAAGTATTATTTGCTGATTGCGAGCAATGCGCATTGAAAAATCATCAGGCTCTTCATAATTCATATCAAATGGAAGCACTGTTATTATATCGGCATGGCCAAGAGCAGCTGACATTGCTTCAGTTGTGGTCCGCAGAATGTTAACATAAGGATCGTAAATCGTCTTGTTCCAGTTAGCTGTTATCGAATGAATATAGATTCGACAAGATTCGGTTGAAACAGGTTTATACTGATTAACTATCTGTGCCCATAATAGCCTTGCTGCCCTAAGTTTTGCAATTTCCATAAAGTAATTACCTCCAGTGGCAAAAACAAAGGTCATCTTTGAGGCAACTTCATCTACTGAAAGTCCTTTTGAAGTGTACCATGACAGATACTCATTACCTGCAGAAAGTACAAAAGCAAGTTCCTGTACAAGAGTTGCTCCTGAATTATGAAAATACTGACCGTTTACACTTAATACTTTTAATGCTTTAAATTCTTTCGATTCCTTAAGCAATTCTGCTCCCTGAGAGAGATCATCATCCTGTGAAGAATAGAAATTACCATTCAGTAGCACATAACTCAGTGGATCAAAATCAAAAGTACCTTTGAATTTGCTGCTATCAATATTCGACGCTTTTAAGTTTTCTTTCAGATACTTAAATAACAATGCATAAGAATGTGCGCTATTGAAACAGAGTGTTTTCTTTTGCAGGTCAACACCTTTAATCATGTTTTCAATGGATGCAGCTGATTCTAATTTTGAAGCATTTAAAACTAATGCATCAACTCCCTTATTGCTGGCTTCTAAAGCGATTTTATTAGCTAAAACCGGATCGGATGTTTCTATATCCTGAGCAATCAGCCAGGTATTGTTTTCATTCGAAGTTCCACGCAAGTAAGGAAACTGTCCGGGCAAAGTGGACATCATCTCTTTAAGATGCTGAAGATCTTCTGCGCGATAATAAGGTTTTACTTTGAGTCCCTCAGGAGTTTTCCAGATGAGTTTCTTCTCATAATCTGCTCCTTTCAAGTCCTGTTGAATCTTCTCTTCCCACTGCTCCGTAGTAACAGGTGGAAATTCATTAAATAATTTTCCAGGCTTTTTTTCCTTTTCCATAATGTAATTTAATGGTATCTGGGTTATACTGTTCTTAATCAGTCAAAACTGTAAAATCAAAACATTTGCCTTTATGTCTTGTTTTTTTAAATCGCTGCAAAGGTACAGGTTTTTAAATAAAGCAACTTAAATATAGGTATTTAATCTGATGAATGATAACAGATGTAGTAAGCTACATATATAATATCGCACTAGTCTATAAATAATTTGGGATAATTAAAAAGTGACTGTCGGAAATGAGTATCTTA
This sequence comes from Omnitrophica WOR_2 bacterium, assembly GCA_050259095.1. Classification (GTDB taxonomy): domain Bacteria; phylum Bacteroidota; class Bacteroidia; order Bacteroidales; family Lentimicrobiaceae; genus Lentimicrobium. Next base: position 7,494 of record JBLMZZ010000161.1, read on the forward strand.
ACAAAAAATACAAAATGAAAGCAGCAATTACAGGTATAACAGGATTTGTTGGAAACAGGCTAAAGGAACATCTTGAATCTCTGAAGTGGATAGTTGTTCCACTCAGACGAGAAGATATAGCTAAAGAGAGCAACGAATTAAGCATGCTAATTGATGGTTGCGATGTAATCATTAATCTGGCAGGAGCACCAATCCTTAATCGTCATACTGCTGCATATCGTAAAATTGTGTATGATTCAAGAATACTGACAACACAAAAAGTTGTTAATGCCATTAAATTATTAGATAATCAAAATCCTTTATTTATATCAGCTTCCGCAGTTGGTATTTACTCAGATATAGGAGTAAATACTGAATCTTCATTTGGATATGCCAACGATTTTATGGCTCAGGTATGTAATGACTGGGAACAAGCAGCTTTAGAGGCTAAATCCATTACAAGCGTAGCAATTGTTCGTATGGGAATTGTTCTTGACAAAAAGGAAGGGGCACTTCAACAGATGCTCTTACCATTTAAGCTTGGAGTTGGAGGTAAAATAGGGACAGGTAAACAGATGTTTTCATGGATTCACATTCATGATTTAATAAATGCCTTTATGTTTGTTATTAATGGCAAGCAGTCCGGAATATATAATTTTACTTCGCCCGGTTATTTAAATAATGATGACTTTACGAAAATATTGGCAAAGACTCTTAACAGACCGGCATTTTTTACTGTACCTGAATTTGCTTTAAAGTTATTATATGGAAGTGGAGCTGAAACTATAACCTCAAGTCATGCAGTATATCCCGAAAGACTTCTAAATGAAGGCTTTGAATTCAAGTTTCCTATAATCGAAAATGCTTTAGAAGATATATTACTGTAAGTGCTTCAAAAATAATCCACCTTTTCACTAATTTGGCACCTTCTTTCAAAATCTCATTCAAATAATGAAATTCATTAACCGTATCTTGCTTTTTGCAATGCTGATTGGTGTTATTCCATCAGCATTTGCTCTAGAAGACGCACGAATGTTGCGTTTTCCCGACATTAATAACAACCTGATCGCTTTCGTTTACGCAGGTGATATCTGGACTGTAGAAGCTACTGGTGGCAATGCCCGCCGGTTAACATCTCATGAGGGGCTTGAATTGTTCCCTAAAATTTCACCTGATGGAAAATGGATTGCTTTTTCAGCAGAATATTCAGGTACTCGTCAGGTCTTTGTAATTCCTTCAATTGGAGGAACTCCTAAGCAATTAACTTTCTATAATTCGGTAGGTATTATGCCTCCGCGTGGTGGATGGGACAATGTTGTACTTGATTGGACTCCCGATAGTAAACAGATAATGTTTCGTGGAAACAGGACATCATTTGGTGATAGGAATGGTAAATACTTTTTGGTAAGTATTGATGGTGGAATGGAAATACCTCTTGAAATTGTTAATGGAGGTTTTGCAGCACTGTCACCTGATGCTTCAAAAGTATGTTTTACACCTGTAGATCGCGAATTTCGCACCTGGAAAAGATATAAAGGCGGAAGAGCTACAGAACTTTGGATTTACGATCTTAAGAATCATAGTTCAGAACAAATGACCAGCTTTGCAGGTGCTGATCAATGGCCAACATGGTTTGGTAATAACATCTACTACGCATCTGATAAAGATCTGAAACTTAATATCTACAAGTATGATCTTTCAACAAGACAAACAGAACAGATAACCTTTCATAAAGATTTTGATGTAATGTGGCCTTCAGGAGAAAACGGTCAAATAGTTTATGAAAATGGAGGTTATCTGTATAAGCTGAACCTTAAAACTGGTGCTGATGAAAAACTTGTAATTAATATAAACTTCGATAATCCTAATCTTATTCCTTATTTTAAGAATGTAAAAGAAAATATTGGAAGTTTTGACATATCTCCAAGTGGTAAAAGAGCAATTTTTGATGCCAGAGGTGATATTTTTTCTGTACCTGCTGAACACGGTGAAATTGAAAATCTAACTCATTCTCAAGGAATCAGAGACCAATTCCCATCATGGTCTCCTGATGGTAAATACATATCATATATGTCTGATGCCTCAGGTGAATATGAAGTATATCTTCTTGAAAACAAAAAGGGCGCCGAACCAAAACAAATAACTTCAGGATCAAAAGCATGGAAGAATCCTGCCATTTGGTCACCCGACAGTAAATACCTTGTATATTCTGACAGGAACCTTAAACTCTGGTTACTGGATGTAAAGTCAGGGAAACAGACAGAAGTAAATAAAGCAACGATGAATGAAATCAGGGAATACAGCTTTTCGCCTGATTCTAAATGGATTACTTATACCCGCGAAGGAAGTAACGGTCTGTTAACTATTTGGGTCTATAACATTGAAAGCACCAAAAATACACAGTTAAGTGATGATACCTTCAACGATGGATCACCGGTATTTTCAAGAGATGGTAATTATATCTTCTTTGCCTCAGATCGTGATTTTAACCTTGAATTTTCAAGCTTTGAATTTGATTACCTGTACACAAAATCAACCCGCCTTTATGCAATGGTACTGCGTGCAGACGGTCCTGCATTGGTGAAAAAGAAAGTTGATATTGAACCAGTTGCTGAACCTGCACAACCTGATGTATCAGTAAGTTCTGACAAATCATCTAAGGATAAAGATAGTAAAAAAGGGAAAAGCGACAATTCGGTAACAGCTCCTAAGAAAGAAACAGTAAAGGTAACTATAGATTTTGATAACATTAATCAGCGTATAGTAGCATTACCTGTTGAATCTGGTAATTATGGGAACCTTATAGCAGCAGATGGTGGATTAATCTATTCATCAGAAAACAAATTAATGTTCTACAATCAGGAAGAAGAGAAATCAGTCGAGATACTTGATAAATCAGGTAATGCAAGCGTAAGCGCTGATGGCAAATCAGTAATTTACCGTGCAGGAAAAGATTATGGTATTATCAAGATAAAAGAAGGACAAAAAGCACCTGCCGGAAAACTTAATCTTGATAATCTGGAAATGAAAATAGATCCAAGAAAAGAATGGAATCAGATTTATACAGATGCCTGGAGGATCTTTAGAGACTACTTCTATGTAAGTAATATGCATGGAGTTGATTGGGCTGGCATTAAAGAAAGATATAGTCCATTGCTATCTTCAGTTGCTCACAGGGCTGATCTCGATTATATTTTGTGTGAAATAGTTGCAGAAACAAATACTGGTCATGCATATGTTGATTGGGGCGACTTTCATAAAGTGGAACGTGTAGAAGGTGGTTTATTAGGTGCAGAACTAACAGCTGATAAACAAGCCGGATTATATAAGATAAGTAAGATTTACGACAGTGAGAACTGGGATAATGATCGCAGATCACCATTACACGACATAGGAGTTAATGTAAAAGAAGGTGATTACATCATCAGTATTGATGGTGTAAAACTTACACTTGATGAAAATCCTTATGAGTTGCTTGAAAATAAAGCCGGTAAAAACATAGAGCTTGAAGTGAACAGCAAGGCTGATACCAAAGGATCAAGAATAGAAACTATCAAACCTATAAAGAGTGAGCTGGAGCTTATGTACTTTGACTGGGTAAATGAACGGAGGGCTCTTGTTGACAAACTATCAGAAGGCAGAATCGGCTATATCCACGTACCTAATACAGCTGTTGAAGGCAATCGTGAATTGTTTAGAGGAATGTACACTTATCATGATAAAGAAGCATTGATTATTGATGATCGTTATAATGGTGGAGGATTTATACCTGACCGTATGGCTGACTTACTTGATCGCAAGACTCTTAGCTATTGGCATCGCAATGGACTAGAACCAGGCAAAGCTCCTGCAATAGCACATGATGGTCCAAAAGCAATGTTAATCAATGGTTATTCCTCATCAGGAGGAGATGCTTTTCCATACTATTTCAAAAAAATGGGTTTAGGAAAATTAATTGGCACCCGCACTTGGGGAGGATTAGTTGGAATTTCAAGAAATGCCGGATTGGTTGATGGTGGTTATATCTCAGTTCCTCAGTTTGGTATCTTTGATGAAAATGAACATTGGATCATTGAAGGAATAGGTGTTTACCCGGATATTGAAGTAGTTGACCGTCCTGAGCAATTATCAAAAGGAATTGACCCATGTATTGAACGTGCTGTTCAGGAACTGTTACAGGAACTTAAAGATAAGCCGGTTAAAAAAGTGCATTCACCAATGCCACCTGACAGGAGTAAATGGATTGAAAATAGTGAACACTAAATTAGTGTAGACAGAAACCTGTCGTTAGAATTGTGATTATTAAATGATGCCAGGAAATAGGAGGAAAATTAATTCATTTTTCTCCTATTTCTTTTTTAGGTCACTCAATTTACTTAGGATTTAATTTTGGGGTGAGCAAAAAAAGCACAGCTGAAAATTAATAGAATTTATAACAATTGCAGAATTAAAGTGATATCATTTTTATGTGTATCTTTGCACTTCATTAATTATAGTTGACAATCAGGTTTTTGTATTCAAATCCCACCCCATCGAAGTTAATCCTTTATTTTTAAGAGTTTAACAAAGAAAGTACCGTAATTATAACGGTTGATTGACTGCTGCCTATAAGATAAAAAACAATAAATGACATTTGAAAATTTAAACCTCGTTACCCCAATTTTACAAGCATTAGTAACAAAAGGTTATATACAACCTACTCCTATTCAGGAGAAGGTAATACCAAACATGCTAAATGGTAGCGATGTTTTTGGTACAGCACAAACCGGAACCGGTAAAACAGCCGCATTTGCAATTCCAATACTGCAAAAACTATATTTAAATCCTACAGTAAAAAAAGGTGGCTCAATACGAGCACTCATAATGGCTCCAACTCGTGAGTTAGCACAGCAAATTAGCGATAGTTTTAATGATTATGGTAAAGGACTCAAATTAAAACACACTGTTATCTATGGTGGTGTTTCCCAAAATCCTCAAACTGAAACTATACGTAAAGGTGTTGATATTCTTATTGCAACGCCTGGCCGTTTGCTTGACTTGATGAATCAGGGATTCATAAAACTAAACAGTATTGAATATTTTATTCTTGATGAAGCCGACCATATGCTTGATATGGGATTTTTACCAGATATAAAGCGGATAATATCAAAACTTCCTGAAAAGCGCCAAACCGGTTTTTTCACTGCTACTGTTCCTCCTGAAATAAGGACAATGGCTAATAGCTTGTTGGTAAATCCTGTTAAGATAAACATTGCTCCAATCTCTGCTCCAGCAGAAAGTATTGATCAGTCAGTTTATTTTGTTGAAAAAAACGATAAGCGTACTATGCTTCAGCAAGTTTTTGCAAATGAAGAAATTGAGACTGCACTTATATTTACAAGAACAAAACATGGTGCTGATAAAGTAACTAAAGATCTTATAAAACTTGGAATATCAGCTGTTGCTATTCATGGCAATAAGTCTCAAAACAACCGCCAAAAAGCTCTAAACGGATTTAAGGATAGAACTGTTAAAGTACTTGTAGCTACTGACATTGCATCAAGAGGAATAGATGTTGATAAAATCTCCCATGTGATTAATTATGAACTTCCTGAAATTCCTGAAACGTATGTACATAGAATAGGACGTACTGCCCGCGCAGGAGAATCAGGAATTGCTATTTCATTTTGCTCTTCAGATGAGCGTGGTAGTCTTAAGGATATCAACAAACTCCTTACAAAGGATATTGAAGTTAAGAAGATGATGGGTTTTAAACCCTCAGAAATAGTTCCTTCAAAGACAATGGAAGCTATTGATTCTAATCGCAATAAAACTGGTTCACGTTCTAAAAATGATTCCCAGTACAACTTTGACAGGAGAAAAAGATCCTCTAGATTCCAGCATAATCATTAATTAGATAAGGGCACCTCCCTTTATTCTACTCCGATTTCCATTGATTTTGCTGACTCAATTCCTGATTTATTTACTGTAGTCAGATAATAGAAATACAGGTTATCTGGCTTTATTTGATTATCAGTATATTCAGTAGCATCAGCCGGAAGTTTTGAAAGAAGTACTGCTTTGCTTCCTCGCTGATACCTGTACAAATTTACAGAAGATATATCTTTATAAATTGTCTGGCCCCAGGTAAGAAAGATAGCATCATCAACTTTGTAACCTTCTAATCCAAAAGGCTCAATTGGTTCATCAGAATGAAGGCTGACGGTAGCTATTGTACCTTGTTTACTAATATTTCCATCAATATCCACTGAATTTACCTTATAAATGTAGGTTTTAGCAGGTTCAGCGGTTGTATCGGTGAAAAAGTTAATTTTCAGAATAGCAAAATCGGGATGCAATAGAATAAAGGGAGCATTTACGGCACCTGAGTTCTTGCTTTCTTCTTTACGCATAACCCTGTATCCGGCAATTCCCTGATCAGTAGCTTCCATATTTTCCCAAAAGAGTCTCACTTTGCCATTTTCTTCATAAACCGAGAGGTCTTTAGGATTCTCAGGCATATTAGAAATAACAGGTCTAACATACACACTATCAGCAAACCCACTCTCTATAAAGCTGGTACTTTCGGTTTTGGCAGAATAAATATAATTTTTTCTACCTGAGAGGTGGTTGGCTGTATCATTATAAACTACTATAAGTGAATCGGGCACTTTAAGTAAATTTGAAACAGGAAACAATTTGCCCCCTTCTCCATCATTACGATAAATTCTAACACCTGCAGCTTCTGTATCAGTTACTTGAATATGAAGCATTGCTCCTCCCCTTACACCTTTGGAAACAGAGATATATGGAGGTACTGGAAGTTGTGGATTAAATCCTGCTGCAAAGATCACATTACTAAATATCGGCTTGTTACCATCAAATGGCACAGCCTGCAATTTATAATAATAAACTACGTCAGGTTTTATTTGCCGATCACTGTATGACGTTTCCTTAGAAGAAAGGGATGTGATTACTTCATAATCAGCATTGAAATTATTACTTCTTAAAATATTAAAGTGCTTAACTATCCCGGGTTCACTAAATTTCCATGTTAGTTTTACACCTTTCTCTCCATTTATTCTTTCAGCTTTAGTAGATGAAAACCAACGATTTCCCTTATTTGACACAAGCACAATTTGAGAAGGGGTACCTACCTTACCTGATGTATCATGTGGCACCATAAAATACTGTAATATGCTTTCATTAACTATATTTCCTTGTTTTGCGGTAAGTGTATCTTGCATCACATAGAATGTTGTGTCTTCATTCCTATAGATCATTTTTATTGATTTTATCTCTACAGGATTCTCTTCATTATACTTAAATGTAAGAAAATCAGGGGCAGGCTTCTGTCCTGTTGAAAACCACTTTATATATACCATTTGGTGATTAAATTCACTTTGATTGAATTTGATATCATCAAATAGCTTGTCTTGTGCAGATACTAAGTTGGCAAACAATAAGGCAGACATACCAAAAGTAAGTCGTAATATTACAAGTCTGGGATTGCATTCAAGATAGTAATTGCGTATTGCTTTAAAATATCTTTCCATTTTCTAATTTATTACAATGAGGGTTCAGGACAAAGGTTATCACCACAACTTCCAAGTAAGAGATTGAAATCAGTACCTGTATTTGAGATTCTCATTTTAAGTCCAACATCTGGTGAAGTGAGACTAACTCCTGTCCAACCAATAGGTTCAGGCAACCAAACATTTGCTGAAACTCCTGCTTTAACACTTCCACATCCTGTAACTGAGTAATTACCATTTGAGTAATAAACTCCCGAAATTCCAAGTTGAGCATTAGCAGATGTATAAAGGTTGTAAATACCTCCACTTATTCCTCCACTAATATTACCTTCAGCCAATAGTGAGATTCCATAAGTATTTACAGCAGGATCGAAACTCATCCATGTTCTCGCATTTAGTGTTAGATCAGCATTTAAACTAACTCCCACAAACACATCTATCTTTGGTAATGTAACACCCCATTCAATAGGAGGAATTAGCTGTTTCGTTAATCTGCCCTGTAATAGGAATCCTGTAACCTTGCTCTGAAATTCAGGAGGAATACATCTCAATGAGCCAAAATTTGTGCTGATTGAAGAAGGTACTGAATTGTATTCACCAAATAATCCGAATAGACCACATCCACCAATTCCCGGGATATCAAGGTCACCTAATATGTTAAGATACCATCCATGGGGATCAAAAACACAATTAGCTGTTCCACTGGCTTTCATTCCCATAAGATTTTTATTTATATCAAGCGAGCCATGAAGACTTGAAGTCGCAATATCATATGTGAGCTCCATACCGGGGAATGCATCCAGTTTATTTACATTAATGCTTTGTCCGGTTGCTTTCACTTCACCCTGACAAATGAATTTAAGCCTGCTTGAAGTTGGGTTATTACTGATTCCATTCATTCCAACCATCACCCCCTCAAACCAGAAATTACCCCATTCATTTATATTCCGATCGACTTCCATACCTCCAATGAGTTCGTTGAAATATTTGGTCTTATCTTTTGTAATATAAATCTTTGCAGTTGAAGGTATATCAATCTCCGAGCTTTCATTCTTATGCTGTAATACAATATCAACCGGGCCAATTTTTCCTTCTTCGTTAGCAGTTCCCTTTGCTGTGAAAAGATTTGGCTTAATGTCTATTGAACTTATATTCCACTCAAACAGCATATTGTGGTGAGTAAAATTGATATTTGCCGGATTATTGACAGAAAATTTGAATTTATCATTTACTTTTTCCCAGGCCATATTCCCCATAAACTGACTAATATAAGGAAGCCCTGGCTCATAAGTACCTTGCACCATAAAATAAGGAGGTACAGCTTTATCAAATACACTTATCACTGTTCCTTTCAATGGTAAAAAGTCAACCAAGGAATGAACTTTCAATTTTTTATCAAGAATGTAAAAGCTCATAGGAGTACCATTACTGAGCATTTCCATAAATGCTATGGGCAAATCTTGTCCAACAAGCCCCTCAAGACCGGATATTGATGCAGCAGCTGTGTTATCAGGATTGATTGCAAATACTTTCCATGCGTAATCATTGCCACCTATGTTGACATAACTAAGTCCTTTTTTTGAGGCTGTAACATTAACCGGAAGAGTACCAAGTAACTTTACTCCACTAAAATCTGCAACTGTTTTATCGGAAGTGATACTTTGATAGCTGATTTCAAGATTATTTACCGAGATATCAAGCTGTCCTTTTATAGCCGCTTTCTTTAATGTTATACCATTTGTACCCAGATGCCATTCATTGCTTTCAAGCTTCCAAAGACCCATACTAAATTTAATTGGTTCGGTGGGCTTTGGTGTCATGGTAGTCTTAGTTATCTCCACGTTACCGAGTTTAATATTTAAATCGGCAGGTGTAACATTATTACAATTGGTATGAAGTGTTGTAAACAATGTCACTTTATCGTTATTAAGAAAAGATTTGGCCAGATCAGTTGATGCAGCGTTAGTAAATTTAGGGAATGAATATTTCAATGCTTCTCCTTTTGAATCACAAATCCAGAAGCCGGTAACAGGTACTATGACCGGTTTCTTTACAGTCTTATCAGCATTGAATACCGTAAGCCATAATTTCGTGATGTTAGTTCCACTGTTTGCTGCCAGATATAATTCAGGTAATGAAACATTATTGCAGTTAAACTCAGAACAAGGGACAACGATCCTTGATTTAATAGTTCCAAATGCACTTCCTTGCTGCCGATCGATTTGTATTCCGTCAGTAGTAATCATTGAAGCCTTAAAGGAATTCATAACCAGCAAGTTACTGAGTGCATTTATACTTGTCTTGAAGGGCACAGTAACTGGCTCCGCAATAGGAATACCTGAAGCGTTTTTAATAGTACCAGGTTTGATTAACAAATTATTAAAAGGAACCAGAGTTGATTGAGATAAACTAAATTGTTCATTCGAAGGCAATTGAGTTAAATTACCTTTAATGCGTATAGTACCGTTTTCCTCTTCAACCAGCTTCACAACTTCCATAGGAAAACCCATTAAGTGGGTTATATCCATGTCATTATATACAGTAAGATTGAAATCAACCGGGATACAGACATCTGATGGAGAACTTACAGTTATTGTTTTCTCATCTCCAATGTATTGAGATTGTGCTTTCAAAGCTGTTACTATCTGTCGGTTTCTTCTAACAGGAAAGTTATGTAATGTATATGTGCCGGCACCGTTTGAGATAGCAGTCAGAGTATCGTTGCCAAAGTATTGAACTTTGGCAATTGGGACAGGTGACTCGGTTCCTTTTCCGGCATATACGGTACCTTTTAAGCAAGCAGCAGGAGATAAGGGACAAAATATGATGACAGGATCTTTACTCACAGGAATTTTAATACTGTAATATTTAGCCTCATAATTTTTTAAACTATTGCTCATCATGCCCACTCTTATCTTGTAGAGTTGGTTAGGATTATCACCGTTATTTTCAAAAGAAATATCAGCAATACCATCATCAAATGTTACAACTCCCAATGGAGAAAGGTGTCCGTTTTGATTAACATTTACATTAAGAATATTTACAAACGCCATATTTATACGTTTCGACATATTCCCCCGCTCAAAAACGATTACTTTAAGCCTGCGTTTTGCAGTAAAAAGGTCGACATCAAGACTATTAATTTTCTTATCAGCAGTAAAAGTTAAAGTATCTGAAATATATCCCTCCTTTTCAACAATAATCTGTTGAGTTTTGCCGGGTAATAACAGAACAGGTAAACTGTAATATCCGGTAGCGGCGTTACATTGATATGCCGAACCACCAGGTAATCTTACAAAAGCATCAAGCACTTGTTTTGAATCCCCGTCTCTCACGTAACCTTTAAGTGTAGCTCCCTTTTCAAGACGGAGTCCATTCATGACCTTCTGTTTCCCAAAGGATAAAACTCCTATATCAACCTCATCAGTTTTATAACCATCCTTTGAAAGGATTAATTTACGCTCCGGACTATCAACTTTCTTATCACGAATACTATACAACATACTCAGATCTTTAAACTCAAATCGTCCATCAGTACCGGTAATAATATACTCACCATTGTAATAATTGCCACATTTCTGCATAACACACTGGGTGAGTGCTGCATTTTCCGGTATCTTGAAATAAGGAAACATTGCCCAAACAGATTCATTGGTGTCAAAATTATAAGTCTCGTTTAAGTCAACTTTTACTCCCTGTATTGGATCAGCATTTTCACTTGATTTCACAGTACCTGCAATTCTTGGATACTCAGGTTTCATCGATAACACTCTTTTCTCCTGATGCAATTCAAATAAGTTAGAATAAGGCATTGTTGCCGGATTTATTGAATTTTCACCAGTTTGAATGTACCCGCCTCCCATTGAAGATAGGATTATTTCATTTGGAATAACAACTGGTATAGGAGCCCCGGAAACAAAGTTAAGATCGGCTTCAGGATTACATTCAGACATCAGATAATATTGGAATTCACTATTTTGATTCCATACAAGTTTCTGAAAGTTTATTATACCATTAATATTAGTGGTACCCATAGCAACCACTTTAAGTCCGTAGTTCTTGAACTTACTGCGAATGGTTTCATCAATCTTATTCTTCCCACATTTACCATCTTCCAAAGGGAATACCTGGTATGAGAAATCAATTTTACGGCACAGATATACATTTATTTGTCCCAAAACTTTTGATTCAACTGCATTGTTTTCAAATTCCAGGACTGACTCTGTAGGTTTAGCTGTAACTTCAAGTGAATAACTTCTTACCAGGGTTGTTACATTACCTAAATCATTCATCTTACCTTTCTCAGGAATGATATATATTTCAGGATTAAAGAAATAATTGCTTTGAGGTGCTTCAACTGATATCAGAGCAACTCTGAAAACTGCATCACCAGCTTCAGGGTGTGCAGTAGCTAATTGCAAATAATCAGTATTATCATAATAAGTAAATGAAAAAGTACCATCAGCATTTGTTTTTGCAGTAGCCAGAATAGTCCCATATTCCGTATCTGTACTTTGTGCCATTGGAGGTATTATAAGCCTTAAAGGATTGCATTTACTAATATCATTATTTCGTCCTCTTGCCTGACCAATAACAAGTTTAATATTTACACCTCCCAAAGGGTATTTCTTGTCATCTTCAGGTGACATATATTCATATTGCAATCTTCCTTTTATAGTAGTTGGAAGCACTAATGGAGGAGGTTGGATATTTTCTTTACCCCAGGAAATAGTTTCCGGTTTTGTTCTTTCAAATCCTTCTCCACCAATTGTTTCTTTTTTCCAAGTAAAACTGCACACTTCACTTTGTCCATTATTTCTAAACCGAGTAGCGCCGGTAGGATCCTTAGCAGTTACCCTGAAAGCATAAGTTTTCCCTTCAACCAATACAGGTTGAGCAGGTCCATAAATAAAACTGGTGCCATTTATTGGAACAGGCGACTGATAGAAAGCAGGTCGTCGTGCAGAGTTCATGGCATCTTCCGGACTATGATCTGAAGGTTGGACTTCAACCATCGTTATTTTGTACTCAGTATTAACAGGTGCTCCAGCAGGATAAGTCCAGGATATGATTATATTTTGCGGATTAATTAGACTAATATTATCACCACAAAATGGCTGAGTTATCATTGGTGGTTCAATATCTGTAATGTGAAATGGAGTACTGCAACCCGATGGATCTTCGTCTGATAGAGGTTCATCAGTGTTATAGTCCCATGCTCTTAAACAGATAGTATAATAGTCTTCAGGAAGACCATTGCCCATTATAACCTCATTTTCAGTTATCCCTTCATAGTTTAGGTGATCTTCATCAAAAACATCACCTATATTATTGATGGTTAGGACTTTTGAAGCACCTGGTGCAATTACAATGGGTTGTATTGGTTTATAACCGGGTGCTGAAGTAACACTTATACCGCTTTCACCAGTAATTGAACCTGAAAGATAAATTGAAGCAGTTCCGCCTGTAGGTGAGATATTCCTCACAGTAGCAATTATCTTTCCAGGATTTGACGTGTAATCACTAATCTTTGTGCTATAAGGTGGTGCTACAACCACACTGATTTGAATAGCATTATTTTGTCCGTATACTGTTATGGAGAACAGTAATAAAAGCGAAATTAACATTCCGCTAAATTTTCCGGTGAATAGTCTAGAATGTATACGCATAACTTAAGTCGCCTTTAATTTCATTAAAGTTCTTATTGATTGAACCATCCGGATATATCTGTTGTGTGAAGTATATACCCAGACGAATATTATGATGTTTATTTGCCTGATATGATCCATTGAGCGAATTGACATATATCCAACCCTTCTCACTTGCATAATCTGAGCGCATTACAGAACTATTTAACCCTATATTTATAGCTCCCTCCATCCATGACTTACTGCCACCTGCTGTAAAACCTGTCACCTTGTTTTGTCCGACAATATTTTCGAGAAGTGTATGATTGAATCCGGCAATTAAGCCTAACATCTTCTCATTAAAGTTTATGCTATAGTTCAGGTTGATAATTGTGGCTGTTGATTCAGAGTATTCTGCAGTCCTGGCATTTTTATCATGAAGGCCACTTCTATTAAAGAGTAGCAAGACCATATGATTCATTCTGGTGTTGGTAAACATGAGACGTGGACTTATACTAAGATTACTTGTCGTTTGAAAGAGTTTCAATGTGTCAATTACTGGCATTCTCCCCGCCTTTTGATTGTTGCTATAATTACTATAATTAATATCAATACCGAAAATCGGAACAGGATTGAAAGAAAGGTTAGTTGAAGAAATTGTACGAACAGTAGTGGCAAGCTTTGAATTCCTCAAATTATCACGCTGTAAGCCAATACTTCCTCTAATATATAGTTTCTTATGAAATAAAGGCACAGAAGGTGCAAGAGTAAAATTTTCAATATCATCATTAAAATAATAAGCTCCCATTGATTTATATTTTGGATCAATTCGCCTGTATTCAGCTTTCAATCCAAACTTCTTTGATTTATAATTTAATGATGACCTGGCAGCCGTTGTGAATTCAGATGACTCATTTATAATGATGAACTTATTTACTCTTCTTAACATAGCTCCATCTTCCGAACTTATAATACCCGGAATTGAGGCATTAGTTGTAAATAGAGATGCTGCTATCTCAGTTTCAAAAGTCAGAGTCTTTGATATGGTGAAAAAAGAATTAATACCAAATACTGCATTCTGTTCAGGATTTGCACTTGAAGTACCATTAAAGTCTGAAAGTGACAAACTATCATCTTTAATGTTCAAGAGAATTAAATCAACGAAATTCTTTCGGCTCCCAACACCAACTTTTATTGCATAACCCTTCCTGTTGAAATTTTTTATTGTATCCCTTTCATTCTCAAACTGACCATTATTCTTCTTAAATCTTCCATAAATTGCTCCAAAACGAAATTTTCCGGGATTTAGCTCAATCCCTGCTCCAAGGAAAGTATGACCTGCCAGTGTAAAATCAGAGAATTTTAAATTTCTGTAACCACCATGAATAGTAATCCATTTATAGGAAGGACTTAATCCAAACTGATTAAAAGGTTGTGTATAGTCGGCTTTTTTATCACTCAAACGGAACGAAAAAGGCATATTGATTCCATAAAGTGACAAAGTAGCATTACCGGCAAACACTAATGAAAAAGGATCCATCCTTTTTTCTATACCTTTAACATTATACCCAATGATGTTTGCACCAATATTTCCATGAAAAGTAACAGGCTTTTCGTTTTTTATATTTTCAAGTTGCTGAGAATAGGATGGATAAGGGCAAAATAATACTGCTGTAAAAAGATACGGCAGCAGATGGAGAAAACAATGTTTCATTCCGTTGGGGTATTGCGGATTAATTAAGTAATCTTGAGTAAATACTATCAATTAGCCCCTTACAAATATTCCCCCTGTATTCTTGCAGGTTGCTATTTTAATTCAAATATAAGGAATATTTATTTTCTTTCGTATTTCTTAACATTTTCTCATGAGTTTTATGCATAATACCAGAATTAAAGCAACATTATAACGATAACTGACAAAAGCATTAAATAAGCGGAAGGTAAGTTGAGAATTGATATATCTTTGATCTCCTATTAGAAATTCAGATTATCGTTGAAGCAACAATTATCCGTCTCAATGTTTTTAATCTGAGTGAGTAGGAGATTTTTAACTTCATAATAAGTCAAGAAATGATATCTGGTTTTGACATAGCGCTACTTGATAGGGAGAATGCAGAATTCAACTTTGCTGCAGAATTTGTTATGCAAACCACACGGCTTGTTTATCTTACCGGAAAAGCCGGTACAGGTAAAACAACCTTTCTTAAGTACCTTCAGGCCACATGCTCCAAAAAGATGGTAATTCTTGCTCCCACAGGTGTTGCTGCTGTAAATGCAGGAGGGCAAACTATTCATTCCTTTCTTAACATAAAACCAAGCGTTTATGTACCCGGAGATAAGCGTTTAAGATTTAATACACCGGCTACAGATCCTGATCAAACAATTATTACAGATCACTTCAGATATCAGCGCGAGAAATTGGAGCTGATTAGAAACCTGGAATTACTAATCATTGATGAAATCTCAATGGTACGATGCGATCTTCTGGATGTAATTGATCAATTGCTCCGCCACATAAGAAGGCGTCATTTCACACCATTTGGGGGCTTGCAGGTTCTTCTAATCGGTGATACATTCCAGTTACCCCCAATTGCAAATTATGATGACTGGTCTGTTCTTTCAAGATTTTATGAAAGTCCATATTTTTTCAGCGCTCAGGTTTTTAAAGCTGCTAAACCACTTTACATTGAATTAAAAAAGATTTACAGGCAAAAAGATGAGACTTTCATCGAATTGCTAAATCGCATCAGGTTGAACAAACTACACTTTGACGATCTTCGTATTCTTAACAGCAGGTATTTGCATGGATTTGATCCTGAGAAAGTTGAAGACTATATTATACTTGCATCTCATAACAGGATGGTCATTGAAACCAATCGTAAAAGATTGGATGAGATAAATGAAGATTCTGAAATTTATAATGCTGTAATTGAGGGAGTCTTTCCTGAAAATAGTTATCCTGCCGACCAAGTCTTAGAGCTTAAAAAAGGAGCACAGGTAATGATGCTCAGAAATGATCGGAATAAAAAATATTTTAATGGCAAAATTGGTCATGTTATTGAACTAACGGCCGACTCCATGAAAGTAGAATTTCCTGATGATTCGGTTGTTGAAGTGTCAAGGGAAACATGGGATAATATTCGGTATAAATGGGATGTTGAGCAAAAGAAAGTTGTAGAGGAATCTATTGGCACTTTCATGCAATTCCCTGTTAAACTTGCGTGGGCAATTACTGTACACAAAAGTCAGGGCCTTACTTTTGATAAAGTGATTGCTGATGTTGGTGAATCATTTGCACATGGACAAGTGTATGTTGCCTTTAGTCGCTGCACTAGTTTTAGCGGACTATTGCTTAAATCTCCCATGAATGCAAAAGCAATTAGAACAGATCCTGTGGTACTTGAATTTGCTTCTAATGAAACTCCCGAAACAGTTTTGCTTAAGGAATTAGAGAAGAGTAAGGGCCATTATTACTTAAAGGTAGCTGTTAAAGCATGGCTCTCTAAAGAAGTTACTCTTGCAACAGAAAGCTTTTTCTTATATCTTGAAGAAAAGGATTCAGACTTCAATAAGGCAATAAAGCTTTGCGAATTTGGCATTGAGAAATATATATTGAATACCACTACTTTGCTTCGGAAAGCATTGAATGGCATAAATGAAGAAGATGTTCAACCTGAGAATGATCAGATAAAATATAATCCAAGAAAAATTAAAACTAAGCTTAAGTCATCCCTATCTATCGGACAAGCATTATCAACATTTCTGGATGATCTCTCCGAATATGAAAGAGCACAGGATCTTGTAGCAAGATACAGTACTACAGTGGATGCTCTGGTTGATGGTATTAAGAAGACAAGAAAAGCAATCAAACCGGTTTCTCATACTACTTAATCCAAAAGTTTCTATATTTTCTATCTTTGTAAACTTCAAAAATTAAATACACCCTGTTCTCTTATCAGCCTCCATTGAAAAAGCCCTGAAAAGAACGCAACTAAATAATATAAAATGAAAAGAACCTTCCTGCTAATACTATTGATGATCTTTACCTTTCATACAATAAAAGCACAATTTGTTAAGTTCCATACTCCTGATTATAAAAAACTTCAAAAGGAATTAACAGGCAAGAAAGCAGGAACATATAACAAGCTAATGGAGCGTTATCTCGCTAATGACACAACGCTAACATTAAATGATTATCACTCTCTTTATTATGGTTATGTGTTTCAATCAGGTTACACTGCAAGTAAAGATTCACAATTAAGAGATAGTCTTTATAATACATTCAATAAAAGCCGGAGTGGTGAAGCTGATTACAATGCAGTAAAGTCAATCGCTTCTATCATTTTAAAAGATCTACCATTTGATATCAGGACACTTGACCCTGCAATTTATGCATATCACATGTTAAAAGATGAATCTACTGCATCAAAACTGGAGTTTAGAATGGGCAGACTCATTGAAACAATTTATAATTCGGGTGATGGACTAACTGAACAGACTCCATTTTTTGTAATATCAACTTCAAATGAACCTGATATAATCAGGGCACTCGGTTTTAGCTTATCAGTTAATGCACCAATTCAATCAGGCAATCTTCATTACTGGAAAGTAAAGGAAAATGAATTTGGAGTGACTGGCTTTTATTTCAGGGTATTCAATAAGTCTTAATCCATATCGATATTAGGTTGTACTTTTAGCTCCATACTATTGAGCTCAAGAGCTAATAAATTACCATATCCGGCTTTATGGCTCATATAACATCCGTTATCAAGATCGATAAATGGATAGTTTCCCGAATTTATGGTAAGATCAATAAAATCAAGACTAACAGGTACATGACCATGTACCAGTTTTCGATAGTTAATTTTTACAGGATCAATTCGGTAATCTCTGATCCAGAGCATTGACTGCTTGTCTTCAAGAGGATTATCGATATCAAAGTTTAGTCCGGCATGAACAATAAAAAAGTTATCAAGTTCATGATATAATGGGCATTGATTAATCCAGTCATAATAAAACTCAGGTATGTTATTCATGCTATTAGTACCAAAGCTCGCCATAGCTTCATAGCCACCATATCTTAGCCAGTTTTCTTTTGATTTGTTGGTTCCTTTAAAGAAGAGAAAGCTTTTCAGTTGTTTCTCCTCTTGCCAGGCTTTTACCATGAATTCTTCATGATTACCTTTAAGAGTTACAACTGAAAAGCTTTGCGTTTGTAAATCCATTATAAAATCAATCACACCTTTAGAATCGGGGCCCCGGTCAATATAGTCACCCAGAAAAATGAGTTTATCCCCTGTTGATGGGACTACAAGTGTCTCAATCAGCGACCTTAATGTATTGAGGCAACCGTGAATATCTGAAATTACCCAGATTTTATTCATTATTGTTTTTTAGACTTAGCTTGATTAGCTACTTCCTCCATTAATTTTTTAATGACTTCAGGATCACCAAGAAAATAATCATTTGTTAATTTCAGTTGATCATCAAATTCAAAAACGTAAGGTATTCCGGTAGGCAGATTCAATGCAACAATGTCTTCATCGCTTATATTTTTCAGGTATTTAATAACTGCCCTTAAGCTATTTCCATGAGCAGCAACAAGTACCTGATCATATTTTTTCAATGATTCACGGATATCACTTTCCCAATAAGGAATCATGCGACCAACAGTTTCCTTCAAAGATTCAGTTAATGGTATAAGCTTAGGATCTTCAGTGCGATAGCGGGGATCACGCCGTGGATTACGATCATCCGTTTCAGCCAAAGGTGCTGGAGGTACATCATAGCTCCTACGCCATATAAGAACCTGCTCATCTCCATATTTTTCAGCAGTCTCTGCTTTATTTAGTCCTTGAAGATTTCCATAATGCTTCTCATTTAACCTCCAGCTTTTCTTTACAGGAATCCACATCTGGTCCATTTCTTCAAGGGCAATGTTAAGAGTCTTAATTGCACGTTTTAAAAATGAAGTGTAGGCAATATCAAAATTGAAGCCTTTTTCTTTAAGGACTTTCCCTGCCTCTTTAGCTTCATTAATTCCACGTTCAGATAAATCAACATCAGTCCATCCTGTGAATCTGTTTTCCTTGTTCCAGGTACTCTCTCCATGCCTCAACAATACAAGCTTTTTCATGATTTTATGGTTTGTAAATGAATATCTTTTTGCATATGCAAAAATAGTGAATAAAAGTCATTTATGGTCATAGAATAGTTCTCAACCTCATAGTTGATAATAAACCAATATTTCTCTAAAATAACTAACTTCGCAGCCGTACTATGGTGCAATCTTTTTAAGCTATGAATTACAAACAAATCAACAATTTGTCGGGATGGCTTGTTTTCGCCATTGCCGCTTTTGTGTACATCATCACTTCAGAACCTACCTCAAGTTTTTGGGATTGTGGTGAATATATTGCAACTGCTTCTGGTCTTCAGGTAGGACATCCTCCCGGAGCACCTCTTTTTCAAATGCTTGGCAGATTCTTTAGCTTATTTGCTTTTGGAAATATTGAGCTTGTTGCACGAATGGTAAATACAATGTCGGCATTGAGTAGTGCATTTACTATTCTTTTCCTCTTTTGGTCTATTACACACCTTGCATCAAAACTTATCAGTAGTTTAAAAGAACCACTTGCTCATCCTGTTCCTGCTATTATTGGAAGTGGTATAGTTGGCGCTTTAGCTTATACATTCTCCGATTCGTTCTGGTTCTCAGCCGTTGAAGGAGAAGTTTATGCTATGTCATCTTTCTTCACTGCCTTTGTTTTCTGGGCCATACTCAAGTGGGAAAACGAATCTAATCCAACCAAAGGAAATGACATCTCAGTTAGATGGATTATTTTAATATCCTTTATGATTGGATTAAGTATTGGTGTTCACTTATTAAATCTTCTAACTATACCAGCTATCGCCCTTGTAATTTATTATAAAAAATACAAACCTACCACCAAAGGTACTATACTAACCCTTGTCCTATCTATTGCCATTCTAGGATTAATAATGAATATTATAATTCCATGGATAGTTAAACTTGCCGGTTTATTTGAACTTTTCTTTGTTAACACATTGGGATTACCTTTTAACACAGGTACTATTATCTACTTTTTAATTCTGCTGGGACTAATAGTTTTAGGATTAAAACAAACTCATCAAAGAGGCAAAGTACTCTGGAATACAATTGTATTGTCATTTACTTTTATCCTTATTGGTTATTCCAGTTTTTTCATGCTGGTTATACGCTCAAATGCTAATACTCCCATCAACGAGAATGAACCTACTAATGCCATAAGTTTACTTTCTTATTTAAACAGAGAACAGTATGGCGATTGGCCATTGCTCTATGGTCCATATTATAATGCTCCGGTAGTGGAATATAAAGATGGCAATCCGGTTTATCATAAAAATATTGAATCAGGTAAATATGAAATAATCAATCAGCGTAAAAACTACGAACCTGTATTTGACGAGCAGTTCATGACTATCTTTCCCAGGATGTGGAGTTCTCAGGAAGCTTCACATAAGTACTTTTATCAAAAATGGGGTAAGATAAAAGGAACACCTGTTCAATATACTGGAAGGGATGGTGAAAAACAGACACTAATGAAACCCACTTTCGCTGAAAACCTTCGTTTCTTCTATGATTACCAGATACAACACATGTATGTACGCTATTTCCTATGGAATTTTGCGGGTCGACAGAATGATAAACAGGGCCTTGGTGAAGACTTAAATGGGAACTGGATTAGTGGTATTAACTTCATCGATAATGCAAGACTTGGTCCACAGAATGATCTCCCAAGGAGTTTAGAAAATAAAGGAAGAAATGTTTACTTCATGCTTCCACTTTTACTTGGATTAATAGGTTTGGTCTTTCATATTAACCATAATCCTAAAGAGTCACTAGTTGTTACCTTATTATTTATAATGACTGGGCTTGCTATAGTAGTTTATCTTAATCAATATGCTCCTCAACCACGAGAAAGAGATTATGCTTTTGCCGCTTCATTTTATGCATTTGCCATATGGATTGGGCTTGGCGTTCTAGCTCTTGCCGTGTTAATTCAGCGGTATATTAAAATAAAACATGCCGGAATAATAACCACAATCATTTGCATGATTATTCCAGGTATTATGGCCGCTGAAAATTGGGATGATCATGATAGATCTGGCAGGTATACTGCGCGTGATATTGCACGTGATTATCTTGAATCATGTGATAAGAATGCAATTCTTTTTACACTTGGAGATAATGATACCTTCCCTCTCTGGTATGCTCAGGAAGTGGAACATATCAGAACAGATGTGAGAGTTGTTAATCTAAGTCTATTAAATAGTGACTGGTATATAAAACAAATGAAGCGTAAGGTATACGATTCTGATCCTTTACCTATTAGTTTGCCTTACGATAAATTCAGGAGCGGAACATTCGATATTATGTATATTGCCCCTGATGAAAGAATAAAAGGTTCTATCTCACTACTTGAGCTCTTTGATGTTATGAATAAGCAACCCGAAGCTCTCAAGATAGAAAGTTCTATAGGCCCTGTTGATGTTATACCATCATCACAATTCTATATCTCTGTTGATTCGGCGCTCGTTGTTAAAAACGGTACAGTAAGACCTGAAGAAACTGACAGCTTATTGAGCAACATTCACTGGACTATTAAAGACAAAGCAATCACTAAAAGTCAGATAATATTACTAGATATTATTGCTCACAATGAATGGAAACGCCCCATTTATTTCTCTTCAACAGCAGGATCTGATTCATATATTGGACTCAATCCGTATCTCAGGACTGAAGGGTTTGCATTAAGGCTTGTCCCGGTAAAGAATAAACAAGAAGAAGGCTTTGAAGGGTATGTTAATACCAATATCCTATATAACAAGCTAATGAATGTTTTTAAATACGGTAATATGCAAGATCCAACTGTTTATCTCGATGAAACTAATACCAGGATGATAAACAACCTGCGTAATATGTTTGGACGACTTGCAAAAAACCTTGTGAATGAAGGTAAATCAAAAGAAGCTATTGCTGTCTGTGACAAATGTCTGACTACAGTTCCAAATGAATCTATTCCTTATAACTACCTGTTATTAACTATTGCTGATACTTATCTTAAAGCAGGAGCAAGTGAAAAAGGGACAGAACTCCTAACCACATTATTGCAATTATACTCTGAAGAACTTGATTACTATTTTAGATTCCCGACAAATAAGTTAAAGGGTATGGAACAGGAAGTACGTCAGTGTCTGATGGTTATTAATGGTATTGCAAGTATGGCAAATGAGCATGGCAATTCAGCATTGAAGGAGAAAGCTACACTGGTACTTGATAAACAGTTTAAACGGTATGAGAAAGTAGGTTTTTAATTACTTGTTCTTCTACTAAAACTGAGACTTATGCATTTTCCTACGGTTCCTCTGACAATTCAATGGTTGTCGCCTCATTCTTTGATATGGAGAATAAAAAACACCCATACGAGGAAGCTAAGTGATAAAACTGGCAGTGATTCTAATGAAAGAGATCATCATACTGTCCCTAAACTCTATTTAACATTTGATGATGGACCAATACCTGAAGTTACTCCACAAGTTCTTGAGATACTAAAGAGGTATAATGCTAAAGCTACTTTCTTTTGTGTTGGTGACAATGTAAGAAAATACCCACAAGTTTATGATTTGATTCTTAAAGATGGACATTCAACAGGTAACCACACCTATAGTCATTTGAAAGGTATCAAAACTGATAATCAACAATACTTTAAAGATATTGAAAAATGCAGGGAATTGGTCCATTCTGATTTACTGCGGCCACCTTATGGCAAAATAGGTTATCATCAAGTTAAAGTACTTGAAAAAAATTATAAAATCATAATGTGGTCAGTACTTACAGGTGATTACGATCATAAATTGACTAAGGAAGAAGTGTTGGATAATGCAATCAATCATTGTAAAGACGGGAGTATTATAGTTTTCCACGACAGTATAAAGGCTTACGATAGAATGATATACGCTTTACCTGCTTTGCTTGAGCATTGTTCATTAAAGGGATTCAGATTTGATAAAATATCACTTTAATCCCTTTAACTATTCTATTTAAGACACTCGAGCTATAATTTTATAAAAGGGGTTTCAGCTTTAAAGTTTGAACCACTTAGTCTGATAAGGTAATAACCGGGTAATAAAGAACGTACATCAACCCGGTTTAAGCCATTAAAATTCTTGATAGCAATTACCTTTCTTCCCTTCAAATCAGAAATAGTGAGGTTTCCTCTCCTATTATTTGTAAAAATCTGTATCATATCGCCTGCGGGATTTGGGTAAACCTTCATGAGAAGATCATTTGAAGGAATGACTGAATCAAGCAATACCTGATTATTTGCCGAAATTAACCACTGGTCAGGATCTATGGTTATTGATTCAACCGTGAAGCCGGGTTCTATTTCAAATGTCTGTTGGTTATATTCATCATTAAAGACAATAAGTGTATCATTTCCTGATCCGGAAAACAAAACAGGAACGGGCATCTTAAAAAAATCTACTGAAGGATGTGAGGTACTTTGAGATATTTGTGCAGTATATTTATTATCACCTTTTGAAGTTAAATTCAGAACATAACTAGGATATCCTTCACCATAATACCAGTCATTAAAGAACTCAGTCAAATCCATACCGCTGCTTTCTTCCATATATGCTTTAAGCATATCTGTTGTTGCAAATCCATATTGTGCATCCGGGTCATTAAGATAATTTCTACACGCCTCATAGAATGCCAAATCTCCAATTACCCATCTTAGAGCATGAAGCACAAGGGCTCCTTTACTATAAGTGAGTCGCGAATCAAAGATCCTATTATCATCAGTTGTGTCAGCTACATAAACAGATCCTCCGGGGAGCTTTACCACAGCTGCCAAATTCCATGCTTTCCATATTGGCCAATAATAATCATAACTAAAGTGCTCATGTGCTAAACCATTAAAGTAGGTAGCAAATCCCTCATTAAGCCATATGTCATGCCATGAATTGGTAGTAACCATATCTCCAAACCATTGATGTGCAAGTTCATGAGCTATAATGTCATAATCAAAACGTCCTAAGAAAGTCATAGTCTGATGTTCCATTCCCCCACCCCATCCTATCTGAGCATGCCCATACTTTTCGTTAGAAAATGGATACTTCATGAGTAGCTTACTGTAAAAATCAATAAAATCAACCGTAGCTTTAGTTTCCCTTTTAGCTTTTTCAAGGTTTTCGGGGTAAACATAATTCAATACAGGTACCAATTGTCCAAGTGAATAAGCCGTATCAGTATAAACAGCATAATTGCTTATTGCTATACCAATTAAATAATCTGCAATAGGATATTTGTGTTTCCAATGTGCTGTCCGCATGCCATCGGAATCAGATTCACTTATTAACAAACCATTGGATGCTGTTCTGAATAAATCAGGACAGTGAACAATAATATCAACCGAGTCAATTTTATCAGTCAGATCATTCTTTCCCGGCCACCAATCTCTTGCACCATATGGTTCAGAAAGTGTCCAGAAAGAAGCAATCCCATTGTGTTCTTTAATAGACACCGATCCAAATCCTTGTCCGCTTGAAGGCACCCCATGGTAATAAATCTTTACTTCTTCATTTGATCCAATAGGAATGTTATCAGGTAACTTGATTGTCAAAAACCATGGTGCAATGTGCTGATATGTCAGTAACTGATTACCCAATAGTATTGAATCTATTGTAAAATCAGTAGAAAACTGCATTGGAATGGAATCCGCAGGTAGTGTAATTTTGAACATAATCGATGCTGAGCCTGCAATATACAATACTGCCGGATTTATTGTTAAATCAAGCGTTACATGCTTAACATCATAAACTGAAGCGTTATTAATCTGAGCCGGAATACTAATAGCTCTGCTATTCATTGATTTTGAAATCATCAGGTTATTACCTTCATTGTATTGCGCAATTGCAAGGCTAGAAGAAACAATGAGAAGAAAAAAAAATATAATATACTTCATTGCTTTGTGTTATACTATAAAAACAACTCAACAACTTTTTAAGTAAAGATAAAAGTAACTATTCCTTAAAAATATTGTACTAAAAGAAAGTTATAAAATTAGCATCTTTGCATTTAAATTATTATTGATGGCATTATTCTCCGGTTCACAATTTAAATTAAAGCTTTTCCTCTGGCTTTATCTTCTATTTCTAACTGCTTGTGCAAATCAAGTTGCACCTACCGGTGGTCCAAAAGATGAAACTCCTCCTAAGGTAACGAAGACTTCTCCACCTGATTTATCTACCAGATTTACAGGAAAAGAAATAGTGCTGTCTTTTGATGAATTTATTAAACTAAAGGATATTAATAACCAGCTTATCATTTCACCTCCCTTAAAAGAAACCCCAAACTTCAAAACAAGAGGTAAAAGTTTGGTCGTTGAATTCAAGGAACCGTTTAGACAAGAGACTACCTACAATGTTTTTTTTGGCGATGCTATTGTAGATATCACTGAAGAAAACCCAATCCCCGGATACAAATTTACTTTTTCGACAGGTGATATACTTGACTCAATGAATGTAAAAGGTAAGTTAATTAATGCTTTTAATCTTACTCCAGTTAAAGGTGCATATGTAATGCTTTACGACTCAATCTATGATTCAGTACCCTATAAACAAATTCCCTATTACGTTTCCAGAACAAATGATAAAGGTGAATTTGAGTTAACGAATTTAAGAAATATACCCTATAAGATTTTTGCATTAACTGATGCTAATGCTAACTACCGATATGATATGCCAAGTGAAGAAATTGCGTTCATTGATTCAATAATACACCCTTGGGAATTGCCTAAAAAAACTTTAAAAATAAAGGGTGATTCCACAGCCTCAAAAACCTCTGCTTCAGAAGTACAAGATAGTGTAGTTGTTAAAATTGGAAAGAATGACTCATTAATTATTGCCGACACGTTAAAAACACCCCTTAAACCCGATACACTTGCTTCACATAATGATTCATTAGTTATTGAAGGTCCTGAGGGTAAATACTTGCAGTTATTTCACTTTAAAGAGGTTGACTCTGTTCAGAGTCTTTTAAAGACCCAACTGGTAAAAGAAAATGAATTGAATTTCATCTTTAAATATCCGGTAATTGATCCAAGCTTTAATATACTCACACCAGGATACGATAAAAAACCTATTGTCTATGCGAATAGAACGAGTGACACACTCACGATGTGGCTTCCGGCTTACTTAGCTGATAGTATAAAACTGGAAGTATTCCATAACCACTTAGTAATCGATACCGTTCAAATGCTTGTTAAGCCAAGAGAAAAACCAGGCAAGAAGAATGAAGCTAAAAAACCAGCATTTGTTAATATCACAAGTAACATTCAAGCGGGCAAGATAAAACCACAAACACCATTATGGTTAACTTTTGCTGATCCTATCGTTTCGTTTGATTTCAAAAAAATTAAAATACTCGAAGACAGCTTAGAAATTAAAAATGTAGTTCCTGAATGGACTGATTCGATACGAAAAAAATTAAAGATTGACGTTCCCTGGAAAGAAGGGGGCAATTATACAGTAATTATTGATGATAGTACTTTCATTAGTGTTTTTGATTTAAAGAACGATAGTACTGCTTTAAAATTCACCGGTACTACTGCAGAAGAATCAGCTGAGATTAATCTTAAAGTTAAACTGCCTGAGTCAACACCATATATCATTCAATTAATGGATGAAAAAGAAAAATTGATATCACAGTACTTTATTTCTGAAAGTACAACTATCAATTTCAAATACCTGGCACCTGCAAAATACAAGATTAAAGCAATTGATGACAGAAATGGTAATGGATATTGGGATACTGGCAAATACCTTGCTAAAAGATATCCTGAGAGAGTATTATATTACTCAACAGTACTTGAGTTAAGAGCCAACTGGATAGTTGAACAAGAATGGGTAATACCTGAACCCGGAAAATAGATTTCCCGGGTTCAAGTCATCAACCAATTAATTTGATTTTTTATGAGTATTCAGCGCTTAAGCTAACGGAAAATTATCCGTTGCATTTATCAATGCACTGAACGATTTCTGTTAGTGAGGAAGCTTTAACAGAATAGTGAATTTGCTTTCCTTCTCTTTTTGAGAGTAAAACACCTTTACTCTTTAAGATGTTAAGATGATGTGAAGCTGCAGCTTGTTCAATCTTAAGATATTCATAGATCTCAGTAACGCTAAGTTTCTTTTTCTCATTCAAAAGATCAATGATTGCAATTCTCATAGGATGTGCAATTGCTCTTAATTTACTAGCAGCTGCTTCCAGTTTAACAATGTCTAAGACTATTTCTTTTGCCATGGCGCTTTTGGTTTTTAGTTTTGTGCAAAGTTATAAAAAAATAATATGTAACGTGACTATTTTATTTTATTCGAACAATTTTGTGTACTTAAAAGTTGTACTGTCAAATATGCCTTTATCACTCAGTTTCAGTTCTGGAATTACCAACAACGACATGAATGACAAGGTCATAAACGGTGCATCTAAATAAGAGCCTGCTTTATGTACTGCATTATTAATCAGCTCATATTGCCTGGCTACAATAATTCCTTCTTTGTCTGACATTAATCCGGCAATGGGCAAAGATAAAGAATAATTTTCATCTACAGTATATAAAGATATACCACCTTTGTTTTTTATTACCAGTTCAATCGCTTTCAGTATAGAATCATCATCGGTGCCCAGGGCAATAATATTATGACTGTCGTGAGCAACTGTTGAAGCTATGGCACCTTGTTTTATGCCAAACCCACTAATAAAGGCAATGGCTGGTTTACTTGATTTATATCGGTTTAGAACAACCATTTTAAGGATATCCCTGTCAGGATCACTCTCTATAAAACCATCCGTTATAGTAGCTTCATCATGCACAGTACTAGTTACCAATTGCCCATTATAAGCCCTGATTACCTTTATGTGTTTTGACTCTGCCTTTATTTTAAGATCCTCAGGAGTAGGCATTAAAGGATTAAAATTATTTATTGGTACTATAGTAACAGGGTCTATTAATGACAAACCCTCCTGAGCTACCAAATTCCCCGAAACATAAGTTGAAGTGATATTAAATTCCTCAGCATTATCGACCAGGATAAAATCAGCTTTATCACCTACTTGCAAAAGTCCTGCATCAAGGTTATAATGTTTAACAGGATTCAAGGTACAAGCTCTTATAACATCCATAAAATTATAACCAGCACTAACTGCTCTTTTAACCAGGAGATTAATATGCCCTTCCATCAAATCATCCGGGTGTTTATCATCTGAGCAGAACATGATCATTTCAGGATAATCAGCAATTAAATCAATAAGTTCATTAAAGTTCTTTGCAGCACTACCTTCTCTTATAAGTATTTTAATTCCATTCTTAATCTTATCAAGTGCTTCTTCTTTAGTAAAAGATTCATGATCAGTTGAAATGCCCGCGCTGGCATATTTAGCCAGTTCTTCTCCCATCAGTCCCGGAGCATGTCCATCAATCTTTTTGTGATATTTTTTTGCTGATGCTATTTTTGCCATCACATCTTCATCATCATGCAAAACACCCGGGAAGTTCATCATTTCTGACAGAAATTTGATCTCAGGCCAGGAGAGCATTTCATCTACTTCATTTGGACCAAGCACTGCCCCGGCAGATTCAAAGGATGTTGCCGGTACACATGAAGGTGCCCCAAAATAAAAATTGAAAGGTACTCTTGATCCATTTTCAATCATGAATCTAACTCCTTCCTTTCCAACAACATTAGCTATTTCATGAGGGTCAGCAATAACTGCGGTAGTACCATGTATAACAGCAATTCTTGCGAACTCGGATGGTACTAACATAGAGCTCTCAATGTGGATATGAGAATCAATAAGTCCGGGAACAATCAGTGGACCAAATACTCCGGCATCCTCAACAATTGACTCTATTCTTCCATTATTAACGGTTATAGTACCGGGAAATACCAAACCGGCAACAACATCAACGATCTTACCACTAAATGTAAAAAGTCCCATGAAGCTACTTTATATGTTATATATAATTCAGTGCAAGTGTCTTATAAAAAAATAAAACGAAAAATCAAAAACATTGTTTTGACAAATTTATGTTTTGTATAAAAATTATGTAACTATGTTTATGACTTGGAGAGATTACGGTAAACGGGGATTATATCAACATCGAGCTTTTGAAGATCACGCTTAGCCTTTTCAAAATCTTCTGTAAATCCAAGTAAAAAGCCACCCCCACCTGATCCACAAAGCTTAAGATAATATGATTGTGATTCAAGACCTTGTTGCCAAACTTTTTTAAATGCTTCCGGGATCATTGGTTCCAGATTCTCGTACAAAAATGCCGATAATGAAAAAAGAGTATTAAAGAATCTTTTCGTTTCTCCTTTAATAAGACTTTTTATGCAAAGATCATTTAAAGGAATCATTTCTTCTTTAACTCTCGACATATAACCGTCAGCCTTGCACCTGTCGAGAAAAGTATTTACAAGTCCGCTTGTTTTTCCGGGTTTCCCGGTATTGATCAAAAAGATCGCACCTTTTTGGGCATGTTTATAACGAGGAATACCAACCATACTGATATCCTTCTTATTTTGAATTAGCAGAGGATGTTTTAAATAACAATTCAATGGATCCATACCTGAACTAGTACCATGGAAGTACGACTCAAGTTGAGCAAGCTGTTCTTTTAGTTTGAGCATTTCATCATTTGAAAGCTTGCCGTCTCTGGGAACCGCACCAGTAACATATTTTTCAAAAAGCGCTGCGACTAAAGCACCCGAAGATCCCACTCCATAACCTTGTGGGATTGTTGATTCAAAATAAAGACTCTTCTCAATATCAGCTTCAAAAGCATCAATATTGAAGTCACATTTCAGACTTCCATTTTTCTTTAATTCCCTTATATAAACTGAATATTCTTTAAGCAGCTTATTAGAACTGGTTGCAAAATCAAGATCAGTGTATTTATCTTCGTTAATAAAGCTTAATTCACCTTTAAAATGAGTGTATGGGATTGTCAAACCCATAGAATCAACAAGGATACTGTATTCACCAAACAATAAAATTTTGGCATAAAAGATGCCAGATCTTTTTTTCATTTTATTTACAATGCTTATTTACAGGGCCAGTGCCCATGTAATCACTAATAAATTTCCCTTGAAAACAATATTTTTTCAATTCATCCAATATAGAATCAACTTTCTCCTGTTCTTCAGCAGGATATAATAAATGAACATTTGGACCGGCATCAAGTGTAAAACAGATCTTCATTTTATGTTCTTTCCTGAAAAACCCAATCAGTTCAATTATTTTCAATGTATCAGGATCCATCAATACGAAACCCGGATTTGAAGTCATCATCATTGCATGAAGAGAAAGCGCCTCATTTTCAACAACTGTAACAAACGAGTCCCAGTCATTGTCAATCATGCTCCTCTTTAATTTCGCAAGATTAGAGAAAGCCTGATCATACCGTGCTTTTGCATAGGGATGTCCTGTCATTAACTGGTGGCCGGCTCTACTTGACACTTTCTTTGGTTTGTGATTAACGATTAAAATAGTATCTCTAATACTTTCAAACAAATTACCTGGTTTAAATACTATTGGCACTGCATATTTGTCAGATGAATTCTCAAATTCCGGATGTTCTCCCCAAATACTGAATCCACTATAGATAGACCGGCAAGCACTACCTGAACCTATCCGGGCAATAAATGAAGCTTTCCTGAAAAACTCATCGTCTTCAAGTTTATTAATAAGTAACTGTTGCTCAATACACACCAAAGATAATGCCAATGCACTCATCCCCGAAGCTGATGAAGCTATACCTGCCGAATGTGGAAAGTTATTACCACTCTCAATAGTTAGTGAAACAAACGGAAGATACTCTAAATATGGTGACAG
Organism: Omnitrophica WOR_2 bacterium; assembly: GCA_050259095.1. GTDB lineage: Bacteria > Bacteroidota > Bacteroidia > Bacteroidales > Lentimicrobiaceae > Lentimicrobium. The sequence continues at coordinate 38,579 of JBLMZZ010000161.1, forward strand.
ATCTTTGAGAAACAGCTCTACTTTTGTTCCAAAGTGATGGTTAGCTTCACCTTCAAATATAAAGGAAACCTCCGGGCCATTGCCTTTTTTATTTAATTCAGCACTTATTCTTGTTATTGTGTAAGCTTCACTCAATGTAAAGCTAAGCGATGGATTCGCAGGTATTTGATACTCCTTTTTACCCCAATACTTTACAAGTGCTATATTTGACGGGCTCATCCAGCATGATTGCACTTTTTCAGATAATTTATCCTTAAAATCTGATGATAGTGTCATGTTGGTTGATGATTTGGTTTCTTAATACCAGTGTACTAAAATTATATATAGTACTGATACCCTTTTCTTTAAAATAACTGTGGATATACGACTCCCCTCTTTCAGAACATGCTAAAACAAAGTCACCGCCCCATGCACCTAAAGATTTAATAGATCCATTAAATTCAGCAAATCTACTTTTCTTTATCGTTTCTCGTTCCAGTATTTCACTCATTAAATGCTCATGTTCATCCATTAGCTTTGCAAAAGTAATTAAATCATCAACCTGCATCACCTTTAATGTAATATCTGTAATACTTAGAATTGATGAACTGAGATCTTTCTTCGTTATTTTATTGTATCTATCGACTTCTATATCTGTACTTTGTTTATTACCCAAATAAACAAACCATAAACTTGTTAAAAAAGAAGGATTGAAACTTACAGGTTTTACAATTGCTTCTTCAGGAGATACACGAGTATAAAGAATTGGATGATCAATTTCGGTGCAAGCAATATCATATCCGGATCCTGATGAAACACGACTAAATAATTTGTATTTATCAACTCCAAATAACCAGGCAACAATTGCTATTAATGTGGAGCTACTTCCAAATCCCCACTGCCTGTTGAAATTTAGAAATGTTTCAATCTTGTATCCTGTAACAATTTGGTGATCGGGATTTAATGACGAAGCTTGCTTAAGAATATTTGCCAGCTTATTTCCAATAGTTAGATTAGTAGAATTCAGCAAATCAAAAGACTTTATAGCAAAATCACCTTCAAACCACACACCGTTACTGTCAATTGAAGTCCAGGTAAGGACATCTCCCTGAACTGGTTGTGCTGTGAGTGACTGCCCGAATGATAAAGGTAAAGCTAAAGCGGTGGCACCATTTAAAACAAGATATTCTCCCGTTAGAAGAAGTTTGCCATTAGCTTTGAATACTACTTTATCAGTAATGCTCATGAAGGTAAATTACGGATGGATTCAATAAAGCTACGCACTGCATCATAACTGACTTTCCTTTTCTTGAAATAGTCAACTGCTAATTTCTTTTCTGATTCTGATGCATTGAACACATTAAGTATATTGAACAGATGCATCTTCATATGACCTACCTGAATTCCTTTGGTTGTAAGTGACTTAAGTGCTCCAAAATTATTAGCAAGCCCAATAACTGAAGCAATCTGCATAAGTTCTTTAGCTTTTGGATTACCCAAAATTGCCAATGACAGCTTTGCCATTGGGTGCAGTGTTGTTAACCCTCCTACTGTTCCCAGTGCAAGTGGTAAATTGAGCGTATATTTGAATTTGTTATCAATCAATTCAACCTCTGTAAGGCTTTTATATTTTCCTGATCTTGCGGCATAGGCATGTCCACATGCTTCAACTGCTCTAAAATCATTCCCGGTAGCAAGTACCACTGAATCAACCCCATTAAATATTCCTTTATTATGGGTTGTTGCTCTGTAGACATCTACAGAAGCAATCTGCACAGCCTTTTCAAATTTGTGTGCAAATTGTTCACCGGTCATAGTCTCTTCAACTTTATCAAAAGCATCAAGTGAGCATTCAACCCATGTTTTTACAATACAGTCAGGTGTATAATTTGAAAGGATAGACATGATAACTTGCAGATCTCTTTCCTCGAAAAGGTCGTTTTCATTTACAAAGCTCTGTAGTGCAATTGCATACTCTTCAAGACAACTATTAATAAAATTTGCACCCATTGAATCAACGGTCTCAAACTTAACTTCCAGCTGGTAATAATTTTCAAGGTCCGAAGTTTTATCAATTAAATCCATTGAAAGTACTCCACCACCCCTCTTTTCCATATTCGCGGTAATAGAGGACGAACGTTCGAGCATTATCTCGGTAAGTACCGGGAAGAGTATTTTTAGTTTCGCAAAATTACCTGACCAAATAAAATGAACCTGACCAATTTTGGTGGTTGAAATCACTTCACTATGGAAGCCTCCATTGGTAGCCCAAAACTTGGAACTTTTAGAAGCTGCTGCAATAACTGAGCTTTCTTCAATAACCATTGGCACCATATACATCTCCCCATTAATCAATACATTAGGGGCAATACCATATGGAATAAAATAATTAGTTAGCGTATTTTCGCTAAACTCATCAAAGATTGTTTGAACTGCAGGATCATTATGCCAGAATGATTTTATAACATTTTTTACCTCATCAGAATCTGACAGAAATGAAGCAATGGTTTCAATTTTCTGTTCTTTTGAAAACTTTGAGAACCCTTTAATTAAAGATCTGTGCTCCATCAGTTTCTTGGTATTGACAGTTTCGGGCATGCTGTCGTTTCTATTTTATAATCTACAAAATTATGAAATTAGAGATATGCTATTGGTTTTTATTTCCAAAATTCTAGTAGCAATGAAAACTTATCTAATGCTGTGAATTGTTTAGAGATATCAATCCCTGTAAAAGGCAAGTAATCCTTGTTAAAAACTTAAGGATTATTTTTTACATTAAGCTTAGTTTAAGCTAATATTAAACGTAGTTCAAACGTAAATTAACGCTTAAAGTACGCTTAAGGTACGCTTATGATACGCTTAATCTGTTATTACTTCCTCAATGAATCTTATATCCAACTCCTTTCTACTATCCTTTTTCTATCTTTGCATAGTTGTGGTAAATAAGATATAATTTGAATTAATAAACCAATTACCAGGGAGAATAAGATGACGATATTTATAAACAATGAAAAGTTTGAGATATTTGACGGCGCCCGAGTTATAGATGCTATCAATCTATACCTTAATTCAAATCCGTTATTGAAAGATCATGTTGTAACTGAAGTCACCGATCTATTTGGAAACAGGCTCATGGATAAAGGCCGCCTTTTACCCGATACACAAATAATTATAGATTCAGAACTCTCTTAAAAATGAAATCAAGTTTATTGACGATCGTAATTCTGATTGCTTTTCAATTTTCAGTTAAAGCACAAAATTCTACTCAAAATTCTGATACTACCAAGGTTATTATTCTTTCATTAAACGATCAACATGCTAAGATTGACAATTATGGCCAATTAAAAGCAGCTGTTGATAAAATAAGGAAGGAAAATAAATATGTGTATCTGTTTTCGGGTGGAGATAACTTTACGGGCAATCCGGTTGTAGATCAGTATCCCGATAAAGGATATCCTATGATTGATCTGATGAATTCGGTCGGCTTTACTGCAAGTGCCGTTGGTAATCACGAATTTGATTACGGACAACAAGTTCTGGGTAAAAGAATGAAGCAAGCTAATTTCCCATTCCTTAATGCCAATATCAAGGATAGCACCGGAAACTTCAAATTCAAACCTTATTACATTATTAAACTGGATAATGGTTTACGAATTGGAGTTAT
>JBLMZZ010000162.1:0-79065 GCA_050259095.1 Omnitrophica WOR_2 bacterium
TGAAATTATGAATTGAACAAAGACCGTTCCTTCTGTTCCAGCTTTGCGGGCATCTTCAGGATAAACAATATTTTCTATTATAAATTTTTGTCTGGCAGCATCACCTCCAGGATATTGTGCTGGTGTTACCTCTGTTTCATCTGTAGTTTTATTGCTTTGCTGAACTTTACGGACGGTGTCAGGACGATTATCCAGTATAGATAAAGATGTAGAAATTGTATTACTTACATTCGCATCTGGTAGTTCATAAGTGCGGTTCTCTTTCACAGGTTGTTTGGTGGTAGTAGTGACCATTGAGGTCATAAAAACCAGAGAAAGTGAAATACATATTCCGGTTAAGATTCGACCGAAGTTAAGTCTTCTAAAGTTGAAGTTGTTTATCATGTTGATTCGCTTTTTGATGTGTAAACTGAAGTTATTTGATATTGATGAGGGGTTCGGATTTAAATAGAATGAAAGTATCAGATCACTGTAAGCATTCTTACTAAATACCTTAATAACTTTCGAGTCTGCTTGATATTCGTGAACTTCAGATAATAATCCGGATGTGATGTGAGCAAAAGGACTAAACCATAATATGCTCCTAAAAATTCCCGAAAGTACCCTGTCGATACTGTGCATTTGCCTGACATGACAAAACTCATGTTTTAGTATCATTTCTAATTGTGGATGTGTAAGATCATTAGGGGAAAGAAATACCCATGAGAAGAATGAGAACGGACTCTTAACAGAACCTTCAAGGTCAACTGTTCCAAATGATGTTAAGAATTTGTATGATCGTATTCTTTTTTGGATAATGGCACAAATTGAAATGATCATTCCAAGCAACAACAACAATGAGACACCATAGTACAATAAACGTGGAGAATCTATCCAATTAAAGACACTATAATTATTCGTTGTGTGTGAAATGACTGTTTCAGGCAATCTTATTGATAATATTGGCAAACCAGATGAGTATTGTTGATATTCAAAAGGGAAGGGGATTAATGGAACTAAAAGAGGCAAAGTCATTGCAAACAGGAGAGTGATTCTCATTAAAAGAAAGCTATTTGACTTGCTAAAAGTGATGTAGTAGAACGCTAATATAATTGCATTAATAACTGCAGCTTTTATCAGGTATATAAATAAATCATTCATCGCTTTTTAATTTAATTTGAATTTGTTTGTCGATGAGATGCTTCAATTCTTCTAACTCGTTAACTGACAATTGCTCATCATGAGCAAAGAATGAAACCATCTGTTTATAAGAATTGCTGAAATAACCATTCATTAGCTGTCCCAATGAATGTTTAGTATATTCTTTTTTGGTAACAATAGGAAAGTAGATGTAAGATTTGCCATCTTCTTTATGATCAATAAATCCTTTCTTTTCCAGAATCCTGACAATAGTAGATACGGTATTATATGCGGGTTTGGGATTAGGGAAATAATCCAGTACATCTGTAATATAACCTTTACTGATCTTCCACATGATCTGCATTATTTGTTCTTCCGCTCTGGTTAGTTCTTTCATAATTAAATAGTGCATATAATAACTAATATTTTAGTTCAACTGCAGTACAAAGTTACAACTAAAAACTTAGTTTGTCAAGAAGAAGATGAAATATATTTGTAACACACTTTAAAAGAGAAACTTAATATAATGCTAAAGAAAGGGAGAGAGTAATTTACTTAGTTTTGCTCTAATTGATACCAGGCTGTCTTTCAGTTGGCAACATAAACCGGATAGGAAGATTTACCTGGGTTCTGACAGGTTTTCCTTTTATCATGCCGGCTTTCCAGTGAGGCATGTTTCTTACAGCCTCTATTGCAATACGATCAAGACTTTTATGTATTCCTTTTATGATTTTAATCTTACTTGTACTACCATTGAGGTTGATTACGAAAGAAACATAAACAGTTCCTTCAGCACGGTCGGACAGTGCTTCTCTTGAGTACACTATTCTTTTTGTGAGATAATTGGTTAAAGAATCAATACCACCAGGGAAAACAGGCATCACATCAACCACAACAAAAATGGAGGAAGTATCATTAACAGAGGAGGGAATAGTATCTGTAAGAGGAATAATTACAGAGGCAAAGTTCTTATTTTGAGGTAATGATGAACACAACATAATGGTCAGGCAACTTACTATTACAGGTAGGATAAATTTGCGTTTAAGTAAAAAACTCTTCCTGTTAAATAAAGCTTTGCCTGAATACATCATAATGTAACTATTTTGATTTTAAAGTCCCTTCTGATACTTTTTTCAAAATCTCTTTCATTTGCTCAGTAAGTATTCTTTTTGCAATGATCTTCTTATTTTCATCTAATAGATACATTATAGGTGAGCTGTGTACATCATACAATTCTCTAAAATCGCCCGACATACTATAATAACCATTAACATTTATCCAGTTCATTTTATTCTTTAAAATATATGCTTTCATGTTTTTCCAAGAGGTATCCATGCAAACTGCATATATTTGAAGGTTGTACTTTTTACTAGCTTCATCATAGAAACTTTTCAAAACAGGGGTTTCCTTCTTACAATGACTACATTCAGGATCCCAGAAATAAATTATTGTGTATTTGCTTTTAATTGCTTTTAAAGAAACAGGATTTTGCAATGTATCCAATAAAATTAAATCAGGCGCAGTTTTCCCAATTAGAATAGGTCTAAGGGTATTAGCCCTGTTTATTAAATTCTGTTTGACTGTTGCATTCATCCAGGACATCTTGGGATCTGAATAGTATTTATCAACCAAATGAACAAATACTGCATCGTGACCCATTATTTCAGAAGATTCATATTTAACTGTAAGATACCACATTAAATACTTGAATGTAATTTGATTACCATCTACCATTTGAAATAAATGATCGATTGCAACAATAATAGAATCAGGTGCCGGAGCAGTCATTTTATTGAGATATTGCTCCACTTTACTATGAATAATCGGTGTTCTAACTACCCGATCATCAGAAAGATCAATATTGTCCCAGAAATGCTTTCTATATTGGTGAAATGCAAAAACAGAGTCTGGATGTCCATTTGATAATATTGGTGGGTCAGGGATTTCAGGATCCTGCATTGATTTTAAGAAGACAGAAATAAATTTACCTTGATTGGTATTAATAATTCCCTTTATATGCCTGTCGACCTCTTCATTCAACATCTCAATTTTATTATTCACAATTTTAATAGAATCAGATCCTGCTTTAAATTGCTTCTTGAGTTGTTGTAATTGCTTCTGTTCTTTTTGTTTATCTGCAAGATAATTTATGTAATCAAAGAGAATTCTATTTTCATCATTCTCTTTTGATTTTAGACTTAATGGAAGGTTTTCTTTATTACCTATTATTGAAACATTCTCCTTACCGGAGACAATAAAGTCAAACAATTTTGTCTTCTTCGAATTTGCTATGGTGTACATACCATCAGGAAGTAATGAGTCTCCTTGAAAATGATAAGTACCTTGTTTATTATAATAAGCGGTATCCACAATAAACTGTTTGTCACCAATATAGCTTGCCATCAAGATAAGACTATCATTAAGGCCATCAAGTTTGATAGTAACACTGTAATGATTTTGAGCATAAGTCTGAGAAGAAAATATGGCAGTAAAAATTAAACAGGCTAGTGTTGTTTTTAATAATTTCATAGTTCAATTCATCATTCTGCACAAACTTACAGAATAAATCGAAATGTTTCTTATTTTTGTTTAAAACCACTGATATGAAGACTTTTGTCACCGTCTTATTTATGATCCTTAGTGTTTCACTATATGCTGATAATGCACAATTAAATCGCTTAATCAGGGAAAGGGACCATCAATTACAAGTGTTTCTGTCGTTACAGGATTCTTCAATACCTGGCAAAATGACAAAGACATATTTATTAAATGAACAATTGCTAAAAATGATGGCAATTGATGATAGTATTATAGGTATCACAAATCAGCTTTCGCTCTCTGAATCTAAAGCTCTTGATTCTTTAAATTTAGCACAGGAAAATATTTCTAAGCTAAAATTCGATAATGAAACTATGCAGCAACGCACAAAAAATGATCTGCGTATGCAACTGATCATGAAGATTGCCATAGCAATTCTGATTGTTTCCCTGTTAATTGTTATCTATTTTCTTTTCAAGAAAAAAGGTGATGAGAAAGAAGTTGAATCAAAAGAAGAGATTAAGCTTTTGGATTTTGAAAATGAGAAGGCTGAACTTAGATTAGAAATAGATCGGGCAAAAATGCATGAAAGTAACCTTAGGATTGAACTTGAATCATCAATCAGAAATCTTCAGGATCAATTGAACTCTGTAAATGACAGATATAAGGTTTTGGAAACTGAAAATATTAATTTAAAGATGGTTAGTAGCCAGAGAGTTTCTGAGAATGAAAATACTGCTACTCAGGTTGAAAGACTCAAGATTCAGAATGAAACATTAATAAGAGAGTCAGGCGATCTTCAGAAGCAACTAATTGATGCAAAAAGCAAAAATGACTCAATTATGAAGAAAATAGCAAAGCTGATAAATGACCTTTCAGCTGTTAATGCTTAAAATTCTTTTCACCTGCTTTAATCTTCGCATCTATGTAATTTTGACTAGGAGGAATTGGGCAGCTATATTTTTTACTATAGCAACAATAAGGATTATAGGCCTTATTAAAATCTAGTACTATTGTATCATTGGCGGGGATTCTTGCATCAATATACCTACCTCCGCCATAAGATTCATTACCCGATGTTTGATCGGTAAATGGAACAAACAAATAGTCTTCATAGCCCTCTTTAGTCATCAAACCAACATTGCGATAAATTGTCAGCTGGTGTTGTTTGCCATTTATATTAAAAGTGGCATCTCCATATACGATATAAAGAGGTAACCTTTCAGTTGTAGTTTTCATTTTAATGGTATCAGGAGATGTTTTCCTGACAAGTTTTGCATAAATAACGTATTTTTTATCTGGTTTAAAATAGCTCAAACCTACAAAAGATGCCATCCCATCTGAAGTTAATGGTGATTCTTCCGGATTTAGGAATTCTTTATCCTTTACTTTGCGTTCCTGCAGAAGTTGTTTTTTGTACTGACTCGGAACATCCTGTGCATAACCTGCTATGGTTAGGAGAAATAGTATAATGAAAATTAATTTTTGTTGTTTCATTCTGGTTGAGTTTGACACAAAAATACATTATTTAAAAACTTAAGAAGGCTAATATCTGTTATTTGTCACTCAAATTACCTTTTGAATAAAGAATCTTATGAATTTATCTAAAATCAGGAATAACTATTTATTACATCAATTAACTGAAGAAGAAGTTGGTAATGATCCAATTATTTTCTTTGAGAAATGGATGTTACAAGCTCTTGAATCGAAGGTACTGGAACCAACAGCTATGGCGCTTTCGACGGTTGATGCTGATTTAAAACCATCAGCGCGAATAATTTTATTAAAGGGTGTTGAGGACGGTAATTTTATTTTTTATACTAATTATAATAGCAGAAAGGGTAAACAGATTAATAATAATCCATCTGCTGCCTTATTATTTTTTTGGAAAGAACTTGAACGGCAGGTCAGAATTGAAGGTTACATTAAAAGAATATCAACAAAAGCATCAGATGATTATTTTAAAAGCAGACCATTTGAAAGCAGAATAGGATCTATTGTTTCAAACCAGAGTGAGGTTATAAATAACAGAGAATATCTTGAGACTCTTTTTAAGGAGAAAATAGAAAAATATAACTCAACTGATGATATAAAAAGACCAGACAATTGGGGTGGATATGCATTATACCCACAACTCATTGAATTTTGGCAGGGTAGGGCATCACGCCTTCACGACAGGATACAATTCAGGTTAAAAGATAGTGTTTGGGTGAAAGAACGTCTTGCCCCATGAAAAAGATATTGGATGCTATAGCAAAGTTGTCTTATTCAGGTTGATGTTCTTTACGGAGAAGGTCGTTGATTGTCTTTACCGGGTTAAATGTTATTCCTGGTACCTCAATAAAAACTGTGTTCCAGTCAGCCATTGCACCATTCCATAGTCCTGGAAGTTCCTGAGCTTTTAATTCCTGGCCATCTTTTGATTTTATTGAAATAAATCCTGTTGAAGCATCTATAAACTCCTTTAAATCATAAGGATCTCCTTCGAAATCTCTCACATAACAAACAAGATCAACCGGATTAAAATGGGTTGCTTTTTCAAAAATCTTTTTTTGTTTATCATCTGAAAAATCTATTTGAGATGATTCAACAATTTGCAATGAAATATCTCCCGAATTGTCTCTTATCCAGAAGGGACCACCACCGGGTTCACCTTCATTCTTAACCATTCCACAAAGTCTAATGGGTCTATCAAGTTTCGTATACAGGAAATCAATTTTTTCAATTGGAGAAAAGCTTCCAAATTCATCAGTAATTTTGATATAGAGTTTTTCACTACAGAAATGAACGATCTTTTTCAGTTCATTATCAGTCAAACTACCTTCTTCAAGCAAGTCAAGATATTCGGCAATCTTTTCCCTCAATTCCATCAAATACCCACCTAATGCACGTTTATATTTATACGTAACATCTTTAAGGCGGTCGGGTACAACATTATCAATATTCTTTATAAAAATTATTTCACCTTCCCGATCATTAAGATTCTCAATTAAAGCACCATGTCCACCAGGTCTGAAAATTAAATTCTCATTTTCATCTCTGAATGGTTTATTGTTCTTATCTACAGCAATGGTATCAGTTGAGGACTTTTGTTTAGAGAATGTCAACTCATAGGTTACATCAAATTGCTCTTCATACTTATCTTTAATATTGTTAATTTCATCAATAAAAGTGTCAGCATGTTCCGGGGATACAGTAAAATGAATTGAAACTCTCCCTTCACTATTTGTACCGTAGTTGGTACTTTCAACAAGATGCTCTTCCATTGCCATTCGTGCACCATCAGGATAATCATGGAATTTGAGCATTGCCTTAGGTTTGCCTGCATAACCAAGCCATTGATCATTGAGCAGGAAATCTAAAACAGTTAAATAATCTTTTTCTTTTAATTTAGATTCAAGATTTACATGGTTTTCCTCCATTATATTCTTGAGATCATTATAAAATGCAAATTTTTTCAAATTTTTAAAGAAATTCCATGCTGAATTAAAGCTTTTATCTTTTTCGAGAATTTCATCTGGATTTGATGAGTCTTTTGCCTTGTCAACAAATTCAAAAAGAGCTTTAAACATACGACTTGCAGCACCTGAAGCAGGAACGAATTTTAGAATTTCATAATCCTCCTGATTCTTATCATAGTATTTCTGAAGCTTATCTATTTCAGAATCAGTGAAGATCTTAATTCCATTTTTTGTAGTTGCTGGTTCTACCAAATCAATAAAGGGAAATCCTTTCTTAAAGTTATCAATTTGTTGTTCGATTACTTTAATATCGATTCCTTTTGCTTGGAATAATTTGAGATCATTGGCATTAAACATATAATACTGGTTTGTTTTTTAGTACAAATATGTACTACTTCTGACAAAGATAAGGATTCATTAAGAAAAATACAACTATTGTTCCATACAGTAGAGCAAGATAGTGTATTAATTTCAGAATTCTCTTGTAGTGCAATAAACATGGAAAATTTTACCATCAGATTGTTGGTAAACAAAAAAAGTTTATATCTTTGCGCACTCAATTGCCCAGGTGGTGAAATTGGTAGACACGCCAGCTTGAGGGGCTGGTGTCCTTAAGGATGTGCAAGTTCGAGTCTTGTCCTGGGCACAATTTCCGGTTTAGGCCGATAGCAGTCGAAAGGCTGCAATTTTTTTTAATAACTGCCCGGATGGCGGAATTGGTAGACGCGCTAGTTTCAGGGACTAGTATACTTACGTATGTGCAAGTTCGAGTCTTGTTCCGGGCACAATTAAATAGTAAAAGCCTTGTAAAGTAATTTACGAGGTTTTTTGTTATTTGAACTGTAGATTGCAATCATCCCTTCTGTCCTTTATTTGCTCAACCATACAGATTAAGTTTCCTGATTACTAGAACCTTTATTCTTTTCGACTTAACACTCGTATTGAAAACCATTTCCCACTAAAACTAACACACTGTTAAGTATTGTTAATCTATTGATATTGAATATATCTGGCATATTTTTTGGAGTTTTAATATCTGCTGAAGTTTGATTTGAAAACAAACTATTGGAGGATATAGAGATGAAAAAGTTAATTGTTTTAGGCCTTTTTGGAATTTCATTATTTGCTTGTAGTTCACCAAAGGATATAGCAAATTCAAGATATGCAGCTAAGTCTGTTACAATTGATACCAGTAAGTATGATATTACAATTATTGATCCTGATTTTGACAGATGGTATTTGCTAACCTACTCTGATGCTATGGATCATAGTAATGAGTTCTACAGAATGAAAAATACATTTGCTGTCGAAAACTGGAATGACTATCTAACTACAAATAAATATAGACGGGCTATCAGTTCCTATATTACTTACAATCCCTCGATTGATTATGGAATTGATGTTAATAGAAAATTGTACTGGTACTTCAAATATATACAAGAGAATTACCACGTTCCTCTTCTAAGATGATAGAAGTGCCTTCACCTTTCTTTATAAGATTTGTACTCTAAAATAACTTGCAAGAAGGAATGTGTCTCATTTTAGTTTTGGACTCTTACAGTAATTTATACTTAGGCGATCAAAGCGATTAAAATGAAGATTTAATCGTCTAAGAAAATCCTGATAATTTTTATTTTCAACTAATGACCAATTTACTTCTGCAAGAGCTATTGCTCTGGGGAAAGCCATATATTCCACTTGTTGTGCGGAAGTTATATATTCTGTCCAAACATTTCCTTGAGAGCCAAGAATGTACTTAACTTGTCTTTTTTTTAGATCGGGAGGTAATGGATTGAAGGAATATACATTTTCAAGGGTGTTATAGCCACCAATGGCAAATGGTTCTGAAATTGGATCTCCCTGATAATAGTCAAGATAACAATGAGAACCTGGAGTCATAATTACACTATGCTTCATTTTTGCTGCAACAATTCCTCCTTCAAACCCTCTCCAGGACATTACAGTAGCACCTTTTGCTAATCCTCCTTCAAGTATTTCATCCCAGCCAATTATTTGGCGACCGTGAGTATTTAAGAATTTCTCAATACGCTGAATAAAATAGCTTTGAAGTTCTACTGAACTTTCAAGATGTTCGACTGCCATTCTTTTTTTGCATAGATTACATGCTTCCCATCGTGTTTTAGGAGCTTCGTCACCTCCTATATGTATATAAGTTGAAGGAAAAATATCCATTACCTCAGTCAGAACATTTTCAATAAAAGTAAAAGTTTGCTCTTTACCCGCACAAAAAATATCCTCATTCACACCCCATAATGTCCAAGTATCAAAGGGACCACCGGTGCAGGAAAGTTCGGGATAAGAAGCTAATGCAGCGGTTGCATGCCCTGGCATTTCTATTTCAGGAATAACATTAATATAGCGGGCTGTAGCATACTCAACGATGTCTCTTGCTTCTTCCTGAGTGTAATATCCTCCATAAGGAATACTATCCTGACCTTCATTTCTTTTAACAGGTGACGAACTTCTCCAGGCTCCCTTTTGAGTGAGCAGGGGATATGCTTTAATTTCAAGCCTCCATCCCTGATCATCTGTTAGATGCCAATGAAAGTTATTCATCTTATAAAAAGCCATTACATCGATGTATCTTTTAATGAAATCAACTGAGAACATGTGTCGACAAACATCTAAATGCATACCCCGATAACCGAATCGTGGGTAATCAAAGACTTTACATCCTATAATTTTAACTTTTTGGGTTGAAGGAAATCCTTGAGCTTCCTGAAAGGTATTTATATTGCCATTACCATGATATGCTAATTCAGTGCTGTCTGAATGAGATATGAACTGTGAAGGAATAAGTTGTGATAAGGTCTGTATCCCATAGAAAATTCCTTTGTTTGTCCGCGCAGTTAAGGTGATATTATTTCTATTTACAATCAGTTCATAACCTTCTTCAGGAATTCTATTCTTACAATCAAGAATTAACTGGATTTGTTTTGTAAAGTGTTTGAGAGCGGGATCATTGTGAGGAACTACTCCATAGACATTCAATTGATTTGGAAATAAGGAGGCAATAAGATTTCCGAGTCTCTGTAATTCTTTACTCTCACAGTTATAGGTTATTACCGTGTTTGAATCTGGTATAAATTCTTCCCCGGTAATTTCAGTGAATGAAACCGGACATGGAATGATAGGATGTGTTTGTGAATATCCCGATATACAGAATGTGAGCAGTAATAGCGTTAGTATGATTCTTTTCATAAGAGATTACTGAATGTAGAATATAATCTACTTAATTGTGCAACTTAAACAGTACGTTAGAATGCCTGAGGATAAATTTTCTTTTCTGTCAGACTCAGAATCTTAGCTTTCACTATAGGTTTATCTTCCTGGTAGGTAACGCCAAACCATTGTCCTGTATTGGGAAGTACTTTTACACGGGCTTCATTAGATTTAATTAAATCATCAACGGCAGTTGGAATATAAAATTCAGCTCTTAAATCCATAGAATTTTTTGAGATGAACTGGCTGAAGTGAGATTCTAATTGACTAAAAAAAGCAGGTTTAAAGCACCAAAAGTTCATTGAAACTAGTTTTTCTTCACCAAGTAAATATCTGTTGCCATCAGCTAATGTGTTGTATATTCCCGAATCCATTCTTACAATCTTTGTATTTTCAACTACACTTTGAAGCCATCCATCCTTATCAGCTTCACAAACGCCTCTTGATACTGTTCCGAAATCTGACAGAGTATTCTTTAATTGATAAGCTACCATAGCATAATCAGTTTCGTTCTGATTATCATTAAAAAAGTCAACTGCTTTGACGAATGCTTCATGTCCATAAAAATCATCGGCATTAATAACGGCAAATGGTTCATTAATAAGCTTTGAAGCCATTAATACAGCATGTCCTGTTCCCCATGGCTTCGTCCTGCCAATAGGAGGAGTATGTCCATCAGGTAATTTATCCAGCTCCTGGAAGACCCATTCAACAGGAATTGTTTTATTGAGTTTCTCAGCAAAAACTGATTTAAAATCTTCCTCAATATCTTTACGAATAATAAAAACTACTTTACCAAAACCTGCACGTTTAGCATCAAATACAGAATAATCAAGGATAGTTTGTCCTCCTGGTCCAACAGGATCAATTTGTTTTAATCCTCCATATCGGCTTCCAATACCGGCCGCTAAAATTAAAAGAGTAGGTTTCATAATATTCGTAATTAATTATTCAAAAAGCGAGGTAAATGTAAGGATAAACTAAAATGTCAGAATCGATAAATTATTTATCAGTCGTTATCTTATCCTATTTCCTTTCAAAGCAAAATATAGAATATACAAATAAAGAGGTATCATAATCATGTAAGCTTCTTTATTGCCTATTATGTCAACAAGTGATCCGTAAATAAGAGGAATAACAGCACCTCCAGCGATACCCATAACGAGAAGAGCAGAGCCGGCTTTTGTATGTTTACCAAGATCTGCAATTGCTAATGGCCAAATGCTTGGCCACATCATTGCGTTAGCAAGACCAAGTAAAGCAATAAACATAACGCTTGTAAAACCATTAGTAAGTAGGGCGATAATAGTAAAGGTTACACCCAGGATTGTTGACACTGCAAGTGCTTTATCTTGTTTAATATACTTTGGAATAGTGATGATTCCGATGATATATCCAATTACCATTGAAATGAGAGTCAAACTTGTAAAGTATCGAGCCTGATCAAGAGAAATTCCTAATGATTTTCCATAAAGTGCAATAGTATCACCTGCC
Source organism: Omnitrophica WOR_2 bacterium (assembly GCA_050259095.1). Lineage (GTDB taxonomy): Bacteria > Bacteroidota > Bacteroidia > Bacteroidales > Lentimicrobiaceae > Lentimicrobium. The sequence continues at coordinate 11,856 of JBLMZZ010000162.1, forward strand.
ATTACTTCAACACCCACATAAAAGAATATAGCGAAGAATCCCATTATAAGATGGGGATAATTGTACCAGGACTTTTTAGATAATGAAGAAAGAGCAACATCAGAAGATTCATTTTCAAGATCAATTTCAGGCAAATGGGCCCATCTGATCATGAACCCAAGAAAAGTTAAAATTACTGCCATTATTATATATGGGAGTATCACTTTCCCTGCCAGATCATTAAGCATAACTTCTTTTTGAGCACCTGAAACGATACTCACCTGCTCCATTAGTTCGTTAGCACCGGAAAGTAATACAGCACCTAAGATTATAGGACTAATTGTACCGGCTATTTTATTTGCAATACCCATTATTGCAATTCGTTTGGCTGCACTTTCTCTGGGTCCAATTATTGTGATATATGGATTTGAAGCAGTTTGTAATAAGGCAAGACCGGTACCCTGAACAAAAAGTCCTGTAAGGAATAACCCAAAAGTTCTATTTAATGCAGCAGGGATAAAAAGCAATGAACCAATTGCCATTAAAAACAATCCAAGGGCCATACCATTCTTAAATCCAGTCTTTTTAAGTACTATAGATGAAGGTGGAGCCATAAATAGGTATGAAATGTAGAAAGCGAATGTTACAAAATATGCTTGCAGATTATTGAGTTCACATGATATTTTGAGAAAAGGTATCAATGTTCCATTGAGCCAGGTAACAAACCCGAAAATAAAAAATAGAATACCAATTGTAAATATGGAAAGGAAATACGATTTCCTATCATGCTGTAATTCATTGGAGGTCATAAAGATGTTTTTAGAAAACGATAATAGTTATTTGTCGGGAAATCATCTTAAATCATGCTAGCTCTGGTGAGTCGGATGGTTATGAAATTAATTGCTAAAGTAAAAAAATAATCAGTAATGCTCAAAGAACCTTTCATTTTCAAAAGTAATGATGGTACTATTTTTGATACATTCACATTAATTTACCATAAATTCTCCTCTTCAAAACTTATTAACCACTATGTAAATATGGCGGTTTCATTATATTTTTTACTTAAAGGAGGTTACTTTTAGCGAGTTCGTACATAAATATTAGAATTAAAATGGCTTTAGCTACTGAAATCAATAAATCCGGCATGCATAATCAAATTCTTTACACTGATCAGGATGCTAAAAATGAGTTGTATAAGTGTGCAATTTGTCCACGCTTATGCAATGTCAACAGGGTAAATGAAGCATCTGGTTATTGTAATACAAATGCTGGTTTTAATATCAGTACTATTTGTATTCATAAAGGTGAAGAACCTGTGATTAGTGGAATACATGGTATCTGCAATGTCTTTTTCAGCCATTGTAACCTTCAATGTATTTTTTGTCAGAACTATCAAATTAGTCAAAATGGGACTAATATTCACAATATTGGGACACTTGAACAAATAACTGAGAAAATAATTGCTTGCCTTGACCAAGGTTGTAATTCAGTTGGTTTTGTTTCAGCTTCTCATATGGTTCCACAGATGATACTGATTATAAATGCTCTTCACGGGTTAGAAAGATATCCGACAATTATTTATAACTCAAATGGTTATGATAAAGTTGAAACATTAAAGAAGCTTGAAGGGATCATTGACATATATCTTCCAGACTTTAAATACTCTGACAATACCTTGGGAATGGCATTCTCAAAAGTCAAAGATTATCCTGAAGTGGCATTAGCAGCTCTCAAAGAAATGTATCGACAAATGGGGCCGACTCTTATAACTGATGAAAATGAAGTAGCTGTCAGGGGAATGATTATAAGACATTTAGTATTACCGGGACAAATAGAGAATAGTATTAACTCTCTTAGATTAATTGAGAGAGAGATTTCATCGAAAGTATGCATTTCACTTATGGCGCAATACTATCCTGTAGCTGGAGTTATTGGACATCCAACTTTAGGAAGGTCGATTACATTGGAAGAATATGAGGTCGTATGTAATGAAATGGAAAAGCTGGGATTTATTAATGGCTGGATTCAGGAATTAGAGAGTAACAAGGAATATCTGCCTGATTTTGATTCAATTCATCCTTTTGAAAAGACTGCATAATTAAAATATTTTGTATATTGATTGACTTTTTACAAATTATAATGAAGATTACCAGACAAAGAATTTTGTTAGCTGGTTACTTGGCACTATTAGTGCCCTTTATTGTTTGTAGTCAATCAAGATTTGATTCACTTGAACTTAAATTAAAAACACTACCTGATACAGCATCCAGGCTTCCTTTATTAAAAGAATTATCAAGAACTGCCTTTGAAGCAGCAGACTATTCATCGGCAATATATTACCTTAAACAAGAAGTAAATCAAAGTTCTAAGTCAAATGATTCTATATCATGGGCAAATGCTCATTACAGTCTTGGAATGGTTTATACAGTTACTCTAGATTATGTTGATGCTCAAAAACACAGTTCAATAGCACTAGATTACTTTTCTAGAAACAACATGCTTGTACCTGTTGCCAATACTTGCATAAATCTTGGTTTTATTCAAAATGAGCGAAAATATACTGATAAGGCATTCAAATACTATTTGAGAGCACTAAATATCTTTGCTAGTTTAATGGACCAGGAAAACCTTGATGCCAGTTACCTGAATCTTGGTAACTTGGGTAGAAATTTACCAAATATAGATAACTATCGAAGGACATTTCAAGAATCGAGAGACATTGCTAACTCATATAATACTTCTTCGTTATCAGTAGTTTACTCAGCACTTGGGGTACTAAGCCTAAAAAAAAACGACCTGGAAAATGCAGAATTATATGTTTCTAAGGGATTAGAATTATCTGAAAAGAATAATGATCAGGGTTCAATTGCCAATGGACAGGTACTTTTAGGAAAAGTATATTTCAGTAAAGGTATGCATACAGAGGCTTACGCAATTACTGAAAAAGGACTTCTAGCAGCACGTGCAGTAAAGAATAGGCCTCTTATTATGGATGCTTATTCACAATTGGCAAAAATAACAATGGCATTAAACCAACCAGGATTAGCCTATTCATTTCTAGATCAGTATGTTCAGTTGAAGGATAGTATATATAATGAACAGATGGCTATCCAACTTACCAGAGCTAATCGCCGATTTGAGATCACAGATGATAATATGGATCCAGGTAAACTCTTACGTCAAAATCTTGATCAAACACTTAATATTCAGAATAACTTTAAACTTAAGATAGCTCTACTTTTCTCACTGATAGTCATTATTATATTATTATTCTTTTTCTTTAAAAGATATTATTCGAAATCAAAAATTGCTAGCAAATTAACAGAACAGAATAAAGTAATAGAAGAACAAAAAAACCACCTTGAAGAGCTTATTCAAACAAAAGACAGGTTCCTTTCGATTATTGCACATGATCTTAAAAATCCATTCAACTCTCTTTTAGGTTTTGCTGACCTTGCATATAATGACTTCGATGAAATAACCGACAATGAGAAGAAATCATATCTGAATGTTATAAGGCAATCGGGGCAACATATATACGCTTTACTCGATAATTTGCTTAACTGGTCAAGAGCACAATCAGGACGAATTGACTTTTTCCCTGAGCCTGTTAGTTTAACTGAAAATATTGAAAATGCTGTTGAACTTGTACGAAGTTCAGCCGACAATAAACATATCTCACTGTTTTCTGATTTTTCAAGGGATGTGATAGTAAAAGCTGATAAAAATATGCTATCAACCATCTTGAGAAATCTTTTAACTAATGCTATTAAATTTACTCCTAATGGAGGATCTGTAACAGTTAGCAGCAGGATTAATCATAAGAAAGTTACCGTCTCAGTAATAGATACAGGGGTCGGTATGACTGCTGAAGAACTTAATAAACTCTTTAAACTTGATGGTGGCTTAAAGACAGAAGGAACAGCTAATGAATCTGGTACAGGTCTTGGTTTGATACTATGTCAGGAGTTTATGAGTCTGCATAAATCAAAAATAATAGCCGAAAGCACTCCTGGGAAAGGAAGCACTTTCAGCTTTTCACTTGATTTTATACAGCAACTTTAGAATGGTAATCCTCCATTTTCATCTTCCTCTTCAAATCTGTCTCTTGTATTAAAAGAAGGAAGACTACTATTACTATCCGCCATACCATTGCTCAGATTCATTTTCCAAGCTTCCAGATCCATAAAATAGCTTACACGACCTTCTTTCTCGTATTTGCGTCCTTTTAAATTAAATGAAATACTTACTTCCTGACCAACTTTGTAAGTATCCAGCATTGAACACTTTTCACCTATAGCCTGAAATTTTAGATATTGAACATAGCTACCTGAAGGGTTATCTCTATACTCAACTATAAACTCTCTTTTTTTGAACTTTTCGGAAATATTCTGTGTTGGAAAAATTTCAATTATTTTACCTGATAATTCGAATGACATTTTCTTATTTATTTAGTTATTAATATGGTAATTTTTTTTCGAGATCAGCCCAATTTTTGAAGACATTCATCGATTCTTCTCTCATGAGCTGATAAGTAGCAATTTTACGGTCACCGTGATCTTTTACAAGTTCTTTGTAAATAAAATCGTCATCAAAACCTGCTGTTGCAGCATCATGACGTGTTGCAGCATAAAAAATTCTATTTGGTCGGGCCCAATAAAGAGCACCCAGACACATGGGACAAGGTTCACAACTGCAATATATATCACAGCCTGATAATTGAAAATCTTTCAGAATGCTACATGCATTTCTTATGGCAACTATTTCAGCATGGGCAGTAGGATCATGCTGCAGGGTAACCATATTTGATCCTGTTGCTATTATAGTTCCATCTTTAACGATTACCGCTCCAAAAGGGCCGCCATTATTCTCTTTAAGATTTATTTCAGCCATTTTAATGGCTTCTGCCATAAAATTCTGATGCATATCCATTTCTTCCAATATATTCATTCCAATTACCTCTTAGTGTGTCATATTTAATAGCATTCTCAAGCTTATCCAGATATTCATTTCGGGAGATCAATGATGCTCCAAGCGAATAAAGATGGTCAGTTGGCATTTGAGCATCAACAAAGTGAAAATCATTGTGTTTCAGAAAATCAAACAAGAAAAACAACGCTGCTTTAGAAGCATCTGTTAATATGTGAAACATTGATTCGCCAAAAAAGGCTTTTCCAATCGATACGCCAAATAATCCACCTACTATATTTTCGTTATTCCAAACCTCAAGACTATGAGCATATCCCTGATTGTAAAGCTCCGTATATGCTTCAACAGTTTCATTAAGAATCCATGTACCTGGTACTTCCTTCTCTCGTATAATCAGAGCACAACACTGCATTGTTCTTTTAAAGTACTGATCAAAGGTAAAAGTGAAGGTGTGTTTCTTAATCTTTTGCTTTAGGCTGTGCGAAGGAATAAATGCATTAATATTAAAGATACACCTCTCAAGAGGGGAGTGCCAAAGAATAGGAGAACTGGAGTCGTACCATGGAAATATACCTTTTTTATAGGCTTCCAGTAACCTCATTACACTAAGGTCTCCACCGAAAGCAATTACTCCAGAATCATTAAGATCTCGTAAATCAGGGAACTTACTTTTGTTAAGATCTATTATTTTATACTCTCTCTCCTTCATCCTAATATAACTTCACAATATACTTATTCAAAAGTAGTGATTATACAATCTAAAAAAGATACGGCACAAAAAAACCGGCTCTTTTGCCGGTTTCTTTGTTAATTAAAAGACTACAGATTTTCTTTTTCGAAATCTCTCATACAGTCAACTAATGCTTGTACACTTTCAATTGGGAGTGCATTATAAGTTGAAGCCCTGAATCCACCAACAGAACGATGTCCTTTAATACCAATCATTCCACGTTGTTTAGCAAATTCCATGAATGCATCTTCTTTATCTTTGTATGCTTCTTTCATTACAAAGCAGATATTCATAATAGATCTTGAATCTTTTTCTGCAGTTCCAGTAAACATCTTGCTATTATCAATTGCATCATAAAGAAGTTTAGCTTTATTCAAATTCATTTTCTCAATTTCTTTTACCCCTCCAATGCTCTTAATCCACCGTAATGTTTCTAGCACTGTGTAAATTGGTAGAACAGGAGGTGTATTGAACATTGAACCTTCTTTAATATGGGTTCTATAATCAAGCATTGTAGGAATTGCACGCTCAACCTTTCCCAGAATATCTTCACGAACAATTACAAATGTAACACCTGCAGGACCCAGGTTCTTTTGAGCACCACCATATATCATAGCATATTTTGATACATCAACCGGACGGCTTAGAATATCAGAGGACATGTCTGCCACGAGATTGACCGGAGAATCCATATCATACCTGATCTCTGTTCCATAGATAGTATTGTTGGTGGTGATGTGGAAATAATCAGCATCAACAGGTACTTGATATCCTTTAGGTATGTAAGTGAAATTCTTATCAGAAGATGAAGCTACGATGTTAACTTCACCAAATAATTTAGCTTCTTTGTTTGCTTTCTTTGCCCAAACACCTGTTTCCAGGTATGCAGCTTTCTTGTTTAATAAATTAAAAGGAACCATACAGAACTGAAGACTAGCACCGCCGCCAAGGAAAAGCACATGGTAACCTTCAGGTATGTTCATAATTTCTTTGAAGAGACTAACAGCTTCATCAATTACAGCCTGAAAATCTTTGCTTCTGTGTGAGATTTCAAGAATCGACATGCCAATTCCATTAAAATCCAAAATTGCTTTAGCTGTGTTTTCGATGGCTACTCTCGGTAAAATTGAAGGGCCTGCATTGAAATTGTGCTTTTTCATGATAAATTTTATTTGTTTGATTTTGTGTATATTTTTAAAGATAGTAATATTATCTACCTTCCAGTGTTCAATGAAAATCACAACAAAGGTATAAAGATTTAGAAGAAAGAAAAATCAATTTAGCCCTTCTCAGGAAATGTTTTTTAAGATTAAAATCCTTTTATCTCCAATGTTTTGGACCACAATGGTTGACAGAATTAATGTGGTAATAAATCAAGATCAGGCTTTTTGATTTTTTTTCTATCTTCTTTCTTGACCGCAGGATTTCTAGCATTTATTCCTTCAACAAAAGTCCAGTATCCTTTAAAATATACGTACCCATCATAGATATTGCCCACAGGTACATAAGCCCATCGCTGTCCTTCAAGATTCTCATTTAGTGGCATTAATCTGTCGACAATAACTATGCTGTCATTCACTCTACTCTGTGATTTTCTTACACCTGTAAGCGTTAATTTTTGCTTACTATAATTCAGTGTAAGACTTGCAGTTGCAGCATACTCTATGATGATTCTGCTTGTAATTCCTTCTTTATTTTTAAAAACTTCTTTACCAAAGACAACTGAACTATCATTCAGAAATGTAATTGCTTCCAATGATTTTCTTGAGGTTTGATGCTCAAATCGATCCCACCCTAACAAGAGATAAAAGTTATCTGTTTTACGTTTAGGTCCAATTGCTTTATAATACAAAGCACCAGGCCAATCATTTAAAGCATAAATTGAATCACTACTTACTTTTTTTTGGGAAGGTTTAATTGGTAATTCAATTACTTTGCCAGTCGTAGTCTTGTAAATCAAACCACAATATAAGTTCTGACCATCGTTTTGTTGAATATTCCAATTATAAAAAATAAAGGCATCATCAGTTGGTTTTGTTTGACCTATTCTTAATGATTTTATAGAATCGGGTATAAATCCGGTTTGCGAAATGTATCTTTCTAATTGATTATAGAAAAGACTATTCAGTTCAATACGAAGTGAATCATTTCTCTCTTTTCGAGTACTATCAAGTAATTTAGTAAGAGATGATATTGATGACTGTCCCATCATCAATACAGGTAATAACATGAAAAGGAATAAGAAGGATTTTTTCAATTCAATTGAATTTAGTGATAATTGAGCTTAACAAAAATATTACTTTTGCCTCAAAGAGCAATGATGAATTCTAATTATATAGTAAACGATCAAATTAGGGAATTAGCATTTATTATTAGAGAAAGTGTTAATAAATATGCTCAGAATAATAAGCCTGAATCTTCGTTTGAAGATACTGTATTCGATTTGATAATAGATTCAAAACTTCATAATCCTTGGTTTATTCCATTGCATATGGTTTATGCTCTTTATTCTCTTGCAGATGATCTTGAATTTTTAGCAAGCAAGATTAGAGAATCACAAGTTATAAAAGATGGATCTTTATTATCAAATAAATCTGGATGGTTGCTCAGAACCTCAAGCCCACTTGAAGGTGTAGCTGAGTTAGTTTATTTTGCCGCAATTGGCTTGTCGTGTGAAATTAAAGTTGATGCTCTGTTGTCATTTACTTTAAAAAAGGTGATTTCGCTGATTGAAATATGTCCTAAACTTGCTGGAAGGTTAGCCTTAAATGAAGGATCTTTTATCGGAATTAACTCAATAATTGCCATGACGGGGTTAAACAGTACTCAACTTGAATACTTTAATAAATATCCTGTTCTTGAGCTAGCAGGGAAAGGAGTTTCTTTGATCATTACTGGAAACGAAGATGATAAACAGTTAAGTATCCTAGCTGATTCAATATGTCAGTATTTTGGTCGCAGTAGTCAAAGCGTTAAAGTAATCTTTGTACCAGAGTCTTATGAGATAGAGAATATAAGAAGATCAATGAGTAGGTTTTCAGAACAATTGTATAATAATCGCTATTACAATAATTATGAATACAGAAAATCATCATTGATATTTAATAAGATAGCATATAATGAAATACCACCTGTTATTATTACAGAGGACCCAAACCAGGCAGGCTATATTTCAATTTTGTGCGTACAACGTTATAAAGATCTTGACGATATTTATAAAAATGACTTGACAACAAGATTTCCTGTAAGTAACTCTGTAAATAAAATTTTAATTCATAACGAATGTACTTTGTCATTATCGGGGTTTCAGTCTAACCTTCCAATAATAGAGCAATTTATTGAGAAACATCAATTGAATTGGTAATATCTGGCATAAAATTCTCAGTAGAATCATGTTAAAGAGGTCATCATACAGGTCCAGCAAGAAAAAAAAATCGTTTTTGCTTTGTTATATTAACTAATATTTATACTTTTGCATTCCCAAAAATTGTCGGGTATATACAAAAGGATAACCCCGGCAACATTAGGTAAAAAAAGGGCTTCATTCAAATAAACTTATCAATGAAAAAAGAAATTCATCCTAAAGAATACCGTCTGGTTGTCTTTAAAGATATGTCTAATGATGATACATTCATTACTAAATCAACAGTAGCAACTAGAGACACCATAACAATGGAAGACGGCAAGGAATATCCACTGATAAAACTGGAAATTTCAAACACTTCTCACCCATTCTACACTGGTAAGATTAAACTTATTGATACTGCTGGTCGCGTTGATAAGTTTAAGACAAAATATCAAAAACACTTTGAAAATCGCAACAAAGCTTAATATAATTTTCAGTTGTTGATTGTTAATAATATTTCTAAAGCCCTTAAAGAATAAGGGCTTTTTTTTTATATTTTTGGAGAATATACTATTCATATATAAATCTACCCGTTATGAATTACGTTCTTTTTGATGAATCGCGAAGGAAGAATCTATTACCATTAACTTTCATGAGACCTGTTGCTGATATCAGGTTTGGAATACTTACTATCCGTGAAAAGTGGGAAAAGTACTTGAATACAACTACTTCCACTCTGACTGATAACTATCTTGCTGAGAAGTTCCCACTTGTAAAACAAGAGGCAAATATCATTATAAACGGGGCTATCTGTCCTAATGATAATTTATTTGCTGAAATAAGGAAACTTGAGCCGGGAAATGCTTTGATTAAAGGAGATACGATCATAGCAATGTGCATGAATGAAGAAGATTTTAAAAAACAATCAAATGCCGTTCAAGAGATAGAAACAGATGTTGACTACCTTGAAATTAATAATACCTGGGATATATTTGTACGAAATGCTCAAGCATTAAGAGATGATTTTAAAATGCTTACAGCAGGTCGTAAATCTGCACCTATTCCTTCTCATTGCTTTGCTATTGCTCAGGAAAATATTTTTATCGAAGAAGGTGCAACTATTTTAGCTTCCACACTTAACGCAACTGATGGCCCTATTTACATTGGTAAAGGTGCTGAAATAATGGAAGGTTCCAATCTCAGAGGTCCTTTGGCAATTTGTGACTATGCTATAGTTAAAATGGGAGCCAAAATATATGGTGGCACAACTGTTGGCCCTCATTCTAAAGTTGGTGGTGAAGTAAATAATTCTGTAATTTTCGGTTATTCAAATAAGGCTCATGATGGATTTTTAGGTCATTCCGTAATTGCTGAGTGGTGCAATTTAGGTGCCGATACAAATATTTCAAATCTGAAAAATACTTACGATAATATTAAGCTTTGGAACTATGCTGATGAAACATTTGTTGAAACAAACCAGCAATTTTGTGGATTAATCATGGGTGATCATTCAAAATGTGGTATCAATACTATGTTTAATACCGGTACAGTGGTTGGAGTAAGTGCAAATGTTTTTGGTTCAGGTTATCAAAGAAATTTTATTTCATCTTTTAAATGGGGTGGAGTTAATGGATTTCAAACATTTCAACCAGCTAAAGCTATTGAAATTGCCAAAGGAATGTTTAAACGTCGTAACCTTGAGTTCACAGATACTGAAGAGAGACTTCTAACCTCTGTTTTTGAGTTAACTCACAACTACCGCAGAATGTAAACCTTTTTTTATAACACTTGTTAATGGAATATCTTTTGGCGACCCTATGTAAGATGGCATAAATTTTGACATACTGCTTAAAGACTGTTTTTGGGGAAAATTTATCAAGTTAATAGAAAAGAGCTGCTAACCACTTTCATATGAGTACTAATAAATTCAGGCCTACTGACCTGATTGAGAATGATTCTGAGTTTATTCCTCTTCTTTCTAGTGAGGATGAGGAACAAATGAATGCAGAAGAAGTGCCTGAAATACTGCCAATTTTACCACTTAGAAATACTGTGCTTTTCCCAGGTGTTGTTATACCTATAACTGTTGGAAGAGATAAATCAATTAAGCTTATAAAAGACTATTATAAAGGTGATAGAATAATAGGAGCAGTTGCACAGAAGGATTATGAAACTGAGGACCCTGCTTTTAAAGACTTAAATGAAATTGGTACTATTGCTTATATTATAAAAATCCTTCAAATGCCTGATGGTAGTACAACTGCAATTATTCAGGGGAAGAAGAGATTTCGTATGAAAGAAATGGTACAGGAAGATCCATATTTCATAGCAAAAGTGCTCCCTTTTGAAACAGCTAAACCTGTCGTAAAAGATAAGAAGTTTAACGCACTGATGTCTTCTATTAAAGACCTGGCAATTCAAATTATTAACCTTTCGCCAAATCTACCATCCGATAGTGTCTTTGCAATTAGAAATATTGAAAGTCCGGTATTTCTGGTAAACTTCATTTCATCAAACCTTAATATCTCCCTTGATGAGAAACAGATGCTTCTTACAATTGATGATTTAATTGATAGAGCAAACACTGTGTTAGGGCTGCTTACTAAGGAATTGCAAATCATAGAGCTTAAAAACCAAATTCAGAATAAAGTTAAAATTGATCTTGATAAACAACAAAGAGATTATCTCTTAAATCAACAATTAAAGACTATTCAGGAAGAACTTGGAGATAATCCACATTCGCAAGATATTTCTGATTTAAAACAAAAAGCTGCCAAAAAGAAATGGCCTGCCAATGTGGCCGAGACATTTGAGAAGGAATTGGCAAAATTGCAGCGAATGAACCCAGCTGCAATGGAATACTCAATGCAGATAAATTATCTTGATGTGCTTATTGATCTGCCATGGAATGAATACACAGTTGATAATTTTGATCTTAAAAGATCTAAAAAGATCTTGGATAAAGATCATTTTGGACTGGAAAGTGTTAAAGAACGGATCATAGAGTATTTGGCCGTCCTGAAGCTAAAAGGGGATATGAAGTCACCCATTCTGTGTCTATTTGGCCCTCCGGGTGTTGGTAAAACCTCGTTAGGTAAATCTATTGCAAAAGCCGTCAACAGGAGCTACATAAGAATGTCTCTTGGGGGGCTGCGCGATGAAGCTGAAATCAGAGGACATCGTAAAACATACATTGGAGCAATGCCAGGTCGTGTATTACAGAGTATCCGAAAAGCGAAAGCATCAAACCCTGTATTTGTACTCGATGAAATTGATAAAGTAATTGGCGCTAATATCAATGGTGATCCTTCTGCAGCACTACTCGAAGTACTTGATCCGGAACAGAATAGTACCTTTTATGACAATTTCGTCGAATTAGAATACGACCTTTCTAAGGTAATGTTTATTGCTACGGCAAATAATATGTCTACTGTACATCCGGCTCTGCGTGACAGAATGGAAGTAATTGAAATAAGTGGGTACTTATTGGAGGAGAAGATTGAAATTGCCCGTCGGCATTTAATTCCAAAACAACTTGCAGAGCATGGGGTTAAACCTGAACAAATAGAATTCTCAAGGAAAATCATTGAGTCTATCATAGACAAATATACAAGAGAGTCAGGCGTTAGGTTGCTCGAGAAAAATATTGCTAAGGTGATCAGGCATCAGGCTCGTTTCATTGTTGATGGTGATAAATACAATGTTAAAGTTACTGAAGCAGACCTCGCAAAAATACTTGGGATTCCAAGATTTAAGCACGAAAATGACGAAGATATTCATTCTCCTGGTGTTGTTACAGGTCTTGCCTGGACACCAGTAGGAGGGGAGATCCTTTTTGTTGAAACAAGTCTTAGTCGCGGAACAGGGGGGTTCGGTATTACCGGAAATCTTGGCGAAGTGATGAAAGAATCTGCAACTCTTGCCTTTGAGTACCTTAAATCAAAAAGTGATAAACTTAATATTGATCCTGAGCTTTTTGAAAAATTTAATGTGCATATCCATATTCCTGAAGGTGCTACTCCGAAGGATGGACCTTCAGCAGGTATTACCATGTTCACCGCTCTTGCCTCTATCTATACACAGCGCAAAGTGAGAGCTAAACTTGCTATGACAGGTGAAATCACACTTAGAGGAAAAGTCTTACCAGTAGGTGGAATAAAAGAGAAAATTCTTGCTGCGCGTAGATCAGGTATTAAAGAAATAATATTGCCAAGAGATAACCAAAAAGATATTGAAGAAATAAATCCTGTATATATAAAAGGGTTGACTTTTCATTATGTTGAACAAATGATTGAAGTTATCAATCTTGCTCTAATGGAAAAAGAACCTCAATTACAACTTAAAACAAAAGTAGCTCAGCAATAACTGTTTACTGCTGAGCTACTTTAAAGTTATTTGGTAATAATTACTTTTTCTGTTGATTGGGTTAACCCATCATTTACTTTTAAGAAGTAAATCCCATTATTTAAGTTTCTAAGATTTAGAGGAATCAATGTTATTCCTTTATTAATATTTACAACATCCTTGAATACTACTTTTCCTTCCAAAGTAACAACATCAATATTCAAAGTTGCTGCTTTAGCTGATTCAATACTTACATTAAAGTTTCCATCAGTAGGATTTTGCATAATCTTTATGTTACCGGCCACCGGAGGTGTAATATAATCAGTACCAACTACCAATGTTGAATTTTTCAATACAATCAAATTGTGAGGATCAAATTGCATAGATGAAGGTTGCTTATCAAACGTGAAAGTAAAATTCTGGTTATTTGCATCATTCATAACCGTAAAAAGTGTATCACCCTGACCACCTGCAAATATTACTCTTAATTCAACCGGCATTTTAAAGAAACCAGTATTTGTTTGTGTTTGATTGATATTAAGTTTAACATTCCATTGATTATTACCTGCTGGTAAAATTTCATAGGTACTATAATAGGTTGGGTGATTGGGTGTATATATCCACTCATTAAAAAACCAATCCAAATCCATTCCTGTTTCTTCATTCATCTTGTCGATAAAGTCAGGAATCGTTGCATTTTTATATCTAAAATTAACAGTGTCATTAGCATACTCGTAAAGGGCGTTAAAGAAAAGGGAATCACCTACTACATTTCTAAACATGTAGAGAACACATGAGCCCTTCATATAGGTAACAGAATAATTAAAAAGCACATCATTTGAAGGGGGATTAGTCGCCCAATCAGGATTAGATATAGGCCAACCTGGATTCGTATACATATAATAGTTGGCATTAGCTTCTATTTCATCCACATAAGCTTGGTAACCATCTAGTTCACCAGTCCAAAGAGCTTCAATGTAAGTAGCAAAACCTTCATTTAACCAAATGTCTGACCATGTAGCACAGGTTATCATATCCCCAAACCATTGATGGGCATATTCATGAGCAATAAGACTTGAATACCAGCATCCAGGGCAAATCGTGGTTAATGTCTGATTTTCCATTCCTCCCCATTGAAACAAGTTATTTACCGATGCAAATCCATTCTTTTCAAATGCATGTTCCCCAAATAAGGATACATAATAGTCAGTTAATGGCACAATCATATCTTCCATTTGGCTAGGATTCTCTCCATTCTGATAATAGAATCTGAATGGTAATGTATCAGAAGGATTATTGGGATTTATTCTATTAACTATAGCAAGATGATAATTTACATACGAAGTAACTACCATAAGATATGTAGAGATTGGATCATGACTAATCCACGTGTACCACAAAGAATCAGCAACAACTACTGAATCTGCAAGTCTTCCGTTTGAACCTAGTTTTACGTTAGTAGGAACTTTTGCCCGTAATTGAAGTGTGGCTTTATCACTTGGCTCATCATAACATGGAAACCACTTTCTGGCTCCTTGCGGTTCAGCATCAGTGAAAACAAATCCATTGCCAACATTAAAAGCTTCATCAATTACATTCTTATGGTTATACCTGATTATAACATTTGCCGTTTCCCCCGGTTGGTATGTTCGGTCAAGATTAATAACCAGGAGGTTTAACTGATGTGTAAAAGACACTCCATTTCCAGAAACTGATAATATCTGTAATGAATTATTGACTGCATTAAGAGTTATTGCTGATAATGTACTGTCAATCTTGAAAGTAATTGTGTTAGTAGCAGAAAAGTTCTTTGGATATGGAGTCGTATAACACTGAAACAGGTTCATATCCAGATTGTAATTTAGTACATCAAAGGAATGCCTGGGGGAATTAGGTGATTTAATGATTGAAGGCGAGTCTGAATTCTGATGTCTTTTTGCACATATTTCACTTCCACGCATTGTACTATAATCCTGCGCATACAAAGTAAATGAAATAAAAAGTAACAAGAAAGCCGAAGTAAATATCTTTTTCATAAGTTAAATTTTTGGAACATCAAATATAGTATATCTGTTGCCATAAATAGAATTCAATAGAAGCATTTTTGTGATACTTTTGCTGAAAGCAATTTTGTAAAATGTACCGCTTAATCTCTATTCTGTTTTTTGCATGCTTCTTTGCATGTTTTGGGTGCAAAAGACAGGAGCATTTTAACAAAGACAAAACCGTTTTTAAGTATAATGAATCAGCAGGAATTACCTCTCTCGACCCAGCATTTGCAAGAAATCAGGCAAACATATGGGTAGTTAACCAACTATTTAATGGGCTGGTTCAGCTTGATAGTAACCTAAACATTAAACCCTGCATTGCAAAGCGATGGGAGGTTTCAAAAGATGGTAAAAGCTATACGTTCTACCTTCGTAACGATGTTTATTTTCATGATTCTCCTATTTTTCAAAATAAGAAAGGCCGTAAACTCACGGCCGCTGATGTAGTATTTAGCTTAAACCGATTAGCCGATCCTAAACTTGCTTCACCCGGGGCATGGATCATGAATGTTGTTTCAGACACATCAGGAGCTAAATCTGTAACAGCAATATCAGATTCTGTAGTAAGGATAAATCTCAATCAGCCTTTTCCTCCCTTTGCCGGCATGCTTAGTATGCAATACTGTTCAATTGTCCCAAGAGAAGCGATTGAGTTTTATAATCAGGATTTCAGAGTAAACCCTGTAGGTACGGGTCCCTTTATGTTTAAAATGTTAAAAGAAGGGGTAAAACTGGTTTTAGTTAAAAATCCCGCATATTTTGAGACAGATAATAATGGTAAACAACTTCCATATCTTGATGCTGTATCTATTTCTTTTATAATAGATAAGCAATCAGCTTTTCTCGAATTTATTAAAGGGAATCTTGATTTTATGTCGGGACTTGATGCCAGCTACAAAGATGAATTATTAAACCCTTCCGGCTCATTAAGAGAAAAGTACAGAGATAAAATCACTTTGATAACTCAACCCTACTTAAATACTGAGTATCTCGGTATACTGTATGATCAGAATAATCCGGTGATGAAAAACAGTCCGCTTAATGATCAGCGTATCCGCAAAGCACTTAATGTTGGATTTGATAGGGAAAAGATGATCAAATATCTTAGAAATGGTATTGGGAAACCAGGCATCAAAGGAATTATTCCTGAAGGTTTACCAGGATATAATGCCAATGCCGGATACGGATATAACTATAATCCTTCATTGGCAAAGAAGTTATTAACTGAAGCGGGATACCCCGGTGGGAGAAATTTGCCTCCGATTACTATCTCAACAAACGCTTCATATCTTGATATTACCCAATTCATTCAGAGTCAATTATCACAATTAGGGTTTGATATAAAAATTGATGTTTCCCCTCCCGGAACACTGCGTGAAAATATTGCGCAGGCAAGAGTGCCATTTTTTAGAGGTTCATGGATTGCCGATTATCCAGATGCCGAAAATTATCTCTCATTGTTTTATTCTCAGAATAAAAGCCCTCAGGGACCTAATTATACTCAGTTCGAAAATAAGGAATTTGATAACTTATACCGAAAAATGATAGTAGAGACTAATGATTTGTTAAGGTTAGAAATGTATCGCAAAATGGACAGCCTAATGATGGATAAATCACCTGTAATCATTTTATTTTATGATCAGGTATTACGTTTTACAGGAAAACGGATTCATAATTTGGGTTCTAATCCTATGAATCTATTGGACCTTAAGCGTGTGATAAAATCAAAATAATGGAATTTTACTGAATATTAGCTTAATAAATACTAAGTATACTTCTTTCAAACACTAAAAAAGAGAATAGACACCTCAAATAAATATTTAATATGAACTCAGAATTTACTGAAATAAAACCTGTTGATCTTAAAGAAAATGCAATAAAACTTATTGGCTATGATTGGATGCTATTAACAGCTGGTAATCTTACCAACTACAATACTATGACTGCTAGTTGGGGAGGGATGGGAATGTTATGGAACAAACCTGTTATGTTTATTTTTGTGCGTCCTCAACGGTTTACATTTGAGTTCATTGAAAGAGAAGAATATTTTACTTGTAGTTTTTATGAAGAGAAACATCGCTCTAAGCTAAGTTTCTGTGGTACTTATTCAGGTAGAGATTGTAATAAAGCTGAAGAAGTTAATATTTCGCCTATTGAAACCGCAAACAGTGTTAGTTTCAATGAAGCTAAAATCATAATAGAATGTAAGAAAATCTATTTTCAGGATCTTGATCCTAATCATTTCATTGAAGAAGGAATAGGTGATCATTATCCCGACAATGATTACCATCGCATGTACATTGGAGAAATATCTTCAGTGTTGATTAAAAATGAGAATGAGGAATAATTTAAATAACTATTCCTCTAATCAATAGATTTTTATAATTTTATGCTTCGGGGGCCGTTTGTTTTTTACACTAACTAAAAAATCTACTACTTTGAGCTTTATAAAAAACATAAGAATATACTTAGGTAAGCGCTCACTTAATAATGAGTTGCGTAAGATGTCGCGAACTAAAATACCAGTCAATCTAACCAATGCCAATAGCATTGGTATAATCTATCTGTTGAGTTCAGAAGAAGAATATAACCGTGTGAGTTTATTTACAAAGAACATGCAGGAGCAAGGTAAGAAAGTTACGGTTATTGGCTTATATCATTACAACCGAATTCCTGTATTTTATATTCCTAAACTTTCATACGACTTATTATTACCAAGAGATGTTGATTTCTTTTTCAAGCCTTCCGCACCATTTGTAGAACGATTCATCGAGAGTGATTTTGATATGCTTATTGACCTTAGCAGTCCCGAAAACTTTACATTACATTATATTGCAACACTATCAAAAGCTCATTTTAAAATTGGCCGAAAAATAGATGACAGACCCTTGCCTTATGATTTAATGATAAACACAGGATCGGAAGTTCAAAGCCAGGAGTTAATTGATCAAATTGTACATTATACTGCAAATCTGGAATTTAAAATACCCAACGAAACTAATAATATCAAATCCGACCAATCTGATAGCCATGAAGCATAAATTAACAGGAACCGGTGTTGCACTGGTAACTCCTTTCCACAAACAAGGGAACATTGATTTTGGATCCTTTGAAAAATTGATAGATTATACAATAACAAATGGAGTTAATTATCTGGTTGTATTAGGCACCACTGGAGAATCAGCTACTCTCTCTAAAGATGAGAAAAAAGCACTAATTCAATTTTCTAAAGAAATAGTGAATAAAAGAGTTCCAATCGTTGTCGGCTTTGGCGGTAATAATACTCAGGAAGTGAATGATCAATTGAAGCTAATTGATGATGATGGTATAGATGCAATTCTATCAGTTACACCTTATTATAATAAACCTTCACAAAGAGGACTGTATCTTCATTTCCGACAGATCGCATGTGCAACTCCTTTGCCAATTATTTTATACAATGTTCCCGGCAGAACAAGTGTTAATATGAAGCCTGAAACCACACTTCAATTGGCTTCTGAATTTGAAAATATTATAGGTATTAAAGAAGCTTCCGGTAACATGGGCCAGATAATGGAAATAATCAGACAACGGTCAAAAGACTTTCTGGTTATTTCCGGAGATGATGCTTTAACAATGCCTTTGATTGCTGCTGGTGCAAACGGTGTTATATCAGTTGTTGCCAATGCATATCCAAAAAGCTTTAGTTCAATGGTTAACGCGGCCCTGAAAGGAAATTTAAATGAAGCCAGGGATATTCACTATAAATTACTTCCTTTCATCGAAGCTCTATTTTCAGATGGAAGTCCCAGTGGTATCAAAGCAGCACTTGAGCAAATGAAGATACTATCAAATCATCTACGTTTGCCTATTGTCAAAGTCAATAAATCAACTCAGAATACGCTTGTTAATCTAATTAATGAATTAAAAGAAAAAGGTATCGAAAACTGATTACACTAAATGAAAACTACTTTAACCACACTTATGGTGCTGATGTCATTTGTGATATATGCACAAAAACCAGTTACTCAATATAGTGCTGAGGAATTATTTGCCAATAAAGGTGAAATATATTTCCTTTTAAAAGGAGCAGCACATGATGCTGAAAAATTAACTAAAATTATTAGTATTGATAATGTTAAAGATGGGGACATTTATGCTTATGCTTCTGTAAAACAGTTTAATACTCTGAAATCACAGTTTAATTACACACTTTATAATCTACCAAAGCCAAGCGAGTTAATAAAAGCTGATATGTCGAATTCATCCAGAGAAATTCTTGACTGGAATTATTATCCTACATATAGCGGTTATCTTCAGTTAATGCAAGACTTTGCGACTAATTTTCCTTCAATATGTAAGATTGATACTATCGGTACAACAATTGAAAACAGACTTATTATCGCTGCGCGGATAAGTGATAATGCTGGAATGGAGGAAGATGAGCCTGAATTTTTATATACTTCTTCAATGCATGGTGATGAAGTAACCGGGTATATACTTACATTACATCTGATAGATTATCTATTGACAAATTACGGAATAGATGATCGGGTTACCAATATGGTTAATAACATGGATATTTGGATTAATCCTTTGGCAAATCCAGACGGAACATACGCAGGTGGAGATAATTCAGTTAATGGTGCTCAACGGTATAATGCAAATTATATTGATCTCAATCGTAATTATCCGGATCCTAATGATGGCCCTCATCCTGATGGTGAACAATGGCAACCCGAAACAGTTGCTTTTATGAATTTTGCTGAAAATAGAGATTTTGTTTTATCAGCAAATTTTCATGGTGGGGCAGAGGTAGTAAATTATCCATGGGATACCTGGAGTAAGTTAACTGCTGATAATGCATGGTGGGTATATGTTAGCAGGGAATATGCTGATACTGTTCATCTTAATGCAGCACCTGGCTACATGTCTGATTTGAATAATGGTGTTACCAACGGTTATGCCTGGTATAGAGTTACAGGTGGTCGTCAGGACTATATGAATTATTTCCAACAATGTAGAGAAGTTACTATTGAACTCTCATCAATCAAATTATTACCTACCAGTCAACTTTTAAATCTCTGGAATTACAATTACAGATCATTACTTAATTATATGGATGAGTCTCTGTATGGTGTTAGAGGTATCATTACTGATACAGTTACAGGCGAACCAATTTTAGCACAGGTATATATTAGTAATCACGATCAGGATAGTAGCATGGTTTTTTCATCATCGCCCATTGGTAATTATCATAGATTGTTAAAAGCTGGGACATATAATCTCACTTATGTTGCCGAAGGTTACATTCCCAGAACTGTTAAAAATGTAGTTGTAAATGATCATTCAACGAATATCATAAATGTTAAACTTTGGGACGGTAAACCAATCCCTTTATTTACTTCTTCTGATACTATGGTTGCCCCTGAAAATTCATTGCAGTTCTTTGATGTATCAGGAGGTTCTCCAACTTCAAGATTATGGACCTTTGAAGGTGGTACACCCGCTACTTCTACTGAAATCAATCCCATGGTTAAATATAATCAGGTTGGAAGTTATAATGTAACATTGAGGGTAACAAACCTCATTGGTAGTAACACTGTCGTTAAAAACGATTATATAACTGTTAAGGAAGGTGTTGATGTGAAGAATATTGACATTTCAAATGTAAATGTATTCCCCAATCCTTTAACGGGTAACCTATTGAATATTAAATCAGTTAATACACTTAAAAGATATCAGCTAACTGAGCTTACCGGCAAGATCATTATGGATGGAAACATTCCAGGAACTAGTGCAAGTATAAATCTAACTTCTGTAGCGAATGGTATTTATGTTTTGCATGTAGTCAATGAAAAAGGCTTATCAACTTTTAAAATCGTTATTAATCATTAGAATTTTGTGAATAACCAATTGCAGTAGGTCGTTCTGTTTGAATCAAATATTCAGACTGTATTAAGTACAAATTAAAAAGCGGGAATAACCCGCTTTTTAATTTGTCTTATAAAATTCATTAAGTAATTTTAGGATGAAGCCTTACTTGCTTAATCACTATTAATATTATTGATATACTTCATTTTGAGGATCCCAGCTACACCAGCCTGATGCCCAGTCCTGGCTACCAAATGCACCAATGAAATTTACTTTATCAAAGAAATTAACATTTGCTGCAGGTGCATTATCCCAATGAGCTGAAGTTAAGAGTAAAGAACCTGTATTAGGAGTATTCTTAGGACTGGTAGAAGTATAAATACTCTGATCAATTCCAGCATCCTGCCATTTATTGAGTATTTGATTTTGATAGCTTGCTGTATTATACCAGGCATTTACTTCAAATCCCGGAGCAATACTGTTATCAATTTGTTTCAATGGAATATTTAATGTCCCGTTTGGTCCTCCCCAACCATTATTTCCCCAATTCTCAACTCCAGCAAGAATAACATTTCTTACCTGAAGCTTATTATCAAGGGCATTCTGGCTCACCCCTGGTTTTGTATCATCCACGAATATTCCAACAGGAAATCCGGTCATGAATGAATTATAAAGGCAAGGTGCACTATTCTTTCTAATATGAACAGCATTCTGCAGTAATAAGCTTTGATTTATATCTGCAGCGTATTTACCTCCTATTATAGTAATATTTGCAAGTATAGGATGTGTTAACGGTGTTTTTGGAGTACCTGCACCATCATTGTCAACTTCAATACCATTCGAAGTGAACCTATCGGCTAAATTGGCATCTCTGATAGCATATCCGTATTGAATTAATCCCACATATCCAAAATCAAAATCAAAATCATCATCAATCGTTTTGTATGATATTAGTCGTTTTGCATTAACAGTTCCTCCAAAAAACTCAAATGAATCATCCAATCCATATGAACACTGAATGTTTTCAATAACTGTTGCACTACCAACACTTGCCAGGGTAAGTGAATTGATTTCTTTGTTGTCACCTATAACTTTCCCGGCAAATTCAATACGAACATACCTAAGGATACCTGAGTTATCATCAGCAACAGTACCGCCATGTGCAGCACCATAATCACCTTCAAGGATTATTGAATTACCCTGGTTATTAGGAGCCTTACCACAAATCACTATACCACTCCAATCTCCTGCAGCTCTGCTTCCCGGAGCTTTATCTGAAGTGAAAATGATTGGCTGTGTTGCAGTGCCATCAGCAATTATCTTTGCGCCACGCTGAATTAAAAGAGTGCCTTTCGTGTCAGAGGCACCTAAAACTACAGTGCCAGGCTCAATAGTTAAGATGGCCCCATCTGCAACTTTAATGATGTCATTTATTCTCCAGAATTTATTGGCTGTCCAGGTGGTATTACTTGTGATATCACTTGTAACCTGAATTGTCTCCTTAACTGATGCTGCTAAAACTGTAATCTTAAAACTCTTTTGAGCAGACTTCTGATCAAGTGAATCAATTGCTTCAAACGCAATATTAATTACTGTACCTTCAGGTGAACCTTCATCAATTTGATAAGTAAAATTATATGAAATCGTTTTCTCAAAACTGTAAGGTAATTCATCCAATAAGGTTCCATTCTTATAGATGTTGAGCTTTTTCAAACCTTTAACAGCATTGATTGTCACAGCAGTGGTAACATTATTACCAGGTTGACCTGATTTTTCACTATCAGTAAGTGAAATCACAGGCGCATTACCTGAAATCTGTGGGTCGTCACTATTATCTTTACAAGCATTAAAAATGAGCATTAACGCACTAAGAATCATCAGGGTGCAGAGGTAATTAGATTTTTTAATCATAAATTATCACATTATTATTTGTTAACACTGAAAAATTAGTCTACAAGCATCAAAAGCTTAAATATATCTTTAAACCTGTTTTATTTAGTCGTATAAATCCGCTCTCCAAAAATTGCTGTTCCAATTCTAACCATATTACTACCTTCATCAATTGCGATTTTATAATCACCCGACATTCCCATTGAGAGAATTGAAAATGATTGAGTCTCACTAAAGTAGTTTAATTTTATAAGATCAAAAAAAGTTTTTAATGAATGAAATTCTTGTCTTACCTGATTAATATTATCAGTAAAAGTGGCCATTCCCATTAAGCCGGTAATCCTGATATTTCGTAACTGTTTGTATTGTTCCGATTTTAAAAGAGTCTCAACTTCAGTATAATCTAATCCAAACTTTGTTTCTTCCTGAGCAATATAAACTTGTAACAGGCAATCAATTACTTTACTATGTTTTTTTGCCTGATAATCAATTTCTTTTAGAAGCTTAAAACTATCTACACTATGAATCAGTGTAATAAAAGGAATAATATTTTTTACTTTATTTGTTTGTAGATGCCCAATAAGGTGCCATCTTATATCCTTAGGTAATCGTGTTTCCTTTAAAAGCAATTCCTGAACTTTATTTTCGCCAAAATCCATTATTCCTCTTTTATAGACTTCCATGATTTCATCAACTGTCCTGGTTTTGCTAACTGCAACCAGTTGTACATGCGATGGAATATCTGAAAGTATTTTCTTTATATTGTCAATCATCTTAGCTGAATAATATAAAAGGTATGATGCAAATATAATCAGTTATTACAATTATTAAAATGAGCTTTTTAAGTCAGTAAACTATATTCTATACTACTTAAACATTTTACTTAATCCTTCTCTAATTGAGTGGTTAGGATAATAATCAAGCAGTTTGCCAGCCTTGGTAATATCCGCAAACGTTATATCAACATCACCCGGTTGCATCGGTTTATATTCAATAACAACTTTAAATCCTGTTATTTCAGCTATAAGATTAATCAGATCAATGAGTGAAATTGTTTGATGATTTCCCAGGTTAATTATCTCATACCCTTTAACTCTTTCAATTGAAGTAACTATTCCATTGACGATATCCTCAATGAATGTATAATCTCTTTTTGATAATCCATCTCCATACATGGTTATGGCTTTTCCTTCTTTAATAAGATGCCCAAATTTCTGTATAGCCATCTCGGGTCGCTGATTATGTCCATAGACAGTGAAGAACCTCAAACAGTAGATATTAAAATGATAAAGATGATGATAAGTATAGCATAGCAATTCACCTGCTTTTTTACTGGCAGCGTAAGGTGAAATCGGATTGTCAACATTATCAGTTTCAGAGAATGGAGTCTTTTCATTATTTCCATAAACTGAAGAAGATGAAGCAAATACAAGATTATGAACTTTATGTTGACGCATTACTTCAAGCAAATTGAGTGTACCATTAACATTAACATCATAATATAAATGCGGATCTTCTATTGAAGGTCTCACACCGGCACGTGCTGCCAAATGGACAACACATTCAGGGTTTACTTCTTCAAATACGTAAAGAAGGAATTCTTTGTCTCTTATATCACCCTCATAAAGTGTAAATTGAGGGGAGTTTATATATTCTTTAAGATTGCTTCTTTTTAATTGTGGATCATAAAAATCGTCAAAATTGTCAATACCGGAAACAGTATTTCCTTCAATGAGCAATTGTTTAACAAGGTTTGAACCTATAAAACCGGCAGCACCGGTTACCAGTATCTTTTTCATTCCGGTTTAAATAATTGTTTCTTTTCCTGTTGTACGAGTTTAAGGTCGAGTGCTTCTGGCTTTAAGCTATAATATATACCCACAAGAGAAACTAATAAAGTAATGATGTAAAAAATTAAACTTAATGCAATTGAAAGATTAATATCCAGGTGTAATAACTTAGCTCCAAAAAGGAATGTAATTTCTCTTGATCCTATTCCTCCAATTGTTATTGGAAGTGCGGCAACAATTGAAGAAACTAAAAACAAAAAAAGATAAGAAGTCAAATTATCATATGAATCATTGGCAAACAATATAAAGAGGGCTGAAAAAATTTGTAATAATTGAACTCCCAACGAAAGAGACGTTGTGATGGTTAGAACTTTATAAAATCTTTTAAAGAACTTTTTATTTATTAATGCATAGATAAATAAGCTAATTGGAATAAGTGCCAATGCACTCATATTCCATATTTTATCAAAAGATAAAAATGGAATCAAACATAGTGATAACATGTATAAAGCAAATACTCCATTAATGCGATCAAGCATAACCGACCAAAAAAGGTCTTTTACTCTTATGCTGAACTTCTTATTAAGCAGCCAAACTTTATATCCATCTCCTCCAATACCACCCGGAAGAAATAAATTATAATACATTCCCAGCAAATAAAGTCTTAGGTTACTATTATCACTAAGTCTGATATTAATTGCTTCAAAAAAGTAATTAAGCCTCCATGCCGACGCCAATTTTGAGAGAGTAAAAAATGCAATAGCAACAAGAATAAAAAGATAATTTACACTATTAAAAATGACTGTTACCTGATGGATGTCGATCTTGGTAAAGACATAATAAAGAGCTCCGGCAGAAAGCAGAATTTTTAAGAAAGCTTTGAGGAATGGCTTCATTTAATTTGTAAAAGTGTGTACTTTTCGAATCTTATATGGCCTTTTGTTCTGTGATTCATAATAAGTCCGCATTAGCAAGTCAGCTATTATGCCTACTGTTATAAGCTGAATACCTGCAATTAACAGTAGAATTCCAAGCAATAACATTGGCTTTCCCCAAATATCATGACCAGTGATCTTAAGTACTAAAAAATAAGTATTAATGATCATGCCAATTATAGTCAATAATATACCAAGGCCTCCAAACAGATGCATTGGTTTTTGCATATATTTTTTAAAGAAAAGCATTAGTAACAGGTCACTTACTACTTTAAATGTTCTGTTTATACCATACTTCGATTTCCCAAATTCTCTTGGATGGTGTTTTACATCAACTTGTGTAATTCGGGCACCTTCAAAACTTGCAAGTACAGGTATGAACCTATGCAGTTCACCATATAATCCAATATTTTTTGCAAGGTCGCTTTTAAACACCTTTAGTGTACATCCGTAATCCATTATTCTAACACCGGTGCTGCTTCTAATTATTGAGTTAGCAATTTTGCTTGGAATTTTACGTAAGAACATACCATCCTGCCTGTTTTTTCTAACTCCTGCAACAAGATCCCATTCTTCATTAATTGCCATTTCAAGCATCATTGGAATATCGGAAGGATCATTCTGCAGATCTCCATCCATGGTAACCAAATACTCACCTCTGGCCTGTTCAATCCCTGCATATAAAGCAGAGCTCTGACCGAAATTTTTTCTTAATTCAACCAAGACAACCTTCTCATCCTTAAGATTTTTAATCTCGCGAAGAGTAGAGTCAGTAGAGCCATCATCAACGTATACAATCTCATAATCAAGTTCTTGCAGGGCATCATGAATCCTCTGATTCAATGGCTTGATATTCTGTTCTTCGTTATACACACAAATGATAACGCTCAGTTTTGGTAGATCCATTTATTGGTTTATTATCAAAAAAAATATAACTCTCTGTTTGATCCTGAAATTTGACCGGCTGTTGATTTTATAATTCTACAAAATTATCAAGATTTTCATGAAATATATAAAAAATAAGAAGTTGGGTGATGCTTCGATTGTTTTAACTAAGAAAAACCTATTTTTGTGATACTTTAAATTTATACTTAATGAATAAAATTATTGCCTCATTTCTCAGGCAGCTCTCTTTTTGGATTCTATTTTTCTTTATATCCCGTGCTATATTTATTCTTTACAATATCAGGTTAATTGCTGCTGAAAATATCAGTGTTGGAGAAACCTTAGGAGCTTTTTGGCATTCATTACCTCTGGATCTTGCAACTACTTGCTATTTACTGGTTTTCCCGTTTGTTTTGCTGGTATTACAAAGTATTTATAGCCCAGGATGGTTGAATAAAATAAATAAATACTACACCTTAATCGCAATAATTCTTTTCTCTCTGCTTACCTGTGTTGAACTAGGTATTTATCCTGAATGGAAGACCAAACTTCCATTCAAAGCACTTATGTACTTGAATCACCCTGCTGAAGTTTATAACTCAGCATCAACCTCAAGTTTCTTTCTTTTAATCTCTTTATTTTTAATTGAAACTATTGGTGGATATTGGATTTACAGAAAAGTATTTGCTGTAGAAATAAGTGTTCCTGTTAAAAAATGGTACTTTTTCACTCCTGTATTTATAGCGTTTAGTTTACCAATATTGGTTCTGGGAGCAAGGGGAGGATGGCAGCAAATACCTATAAATCAAAGTGAATCGTATTAT
This sequence comes from Omnitrophica WOR_2 bacterium, assembly GCA_050259095.1. Lineage (GTDB taxonomy): Bacteria > Bacteroidota > Bacteroidia > Bacteroidales > Lentimicrobiaceae > Lentimicrobium. The sequence continues at coordinate 39,409 of JBLMZZ010000162.1, forward strand.
TCAAACCACAATATTCTCAATCTGGCATCAGTAAATTCAGCTTTTAACTTTTCCATTAGTATTATTGAGAACTATAAAAATATTGGGAAAAACCCTTATAATTTTTATCCAATTGATGAAGCGACTAAAGAAGTTAAAGATCTTTATTTTCTTCCAAAGGATACAACTGTTATGGTATTAAAGACTCAGAGGCCAAATATAGTGTTGCTTATTCTTGAAAGCTGGTCAGCTGACCTTATTGAATCTATTGGTGGTGAAAAAGGTATTACTCCTCAATTTCATGAACTTGAAAAAGGAGGCATCCTATTTACCAATCTCTATGCTACAGGTCCAAGAAGTGAACAGGCAATGGGCAGCATCTTTAGCGGATTCCCTGCACATCCAATTTCTTCTGTTACTGTTCAACCTGACAAGTTTACAAAGCTACCTACTATTACTCATGAGTTAATAGATCAGGGTTATCATACATCATTTTACTTTGGAGGTCAGCTGCGTTATGGTAATATAAAAGGCTATATTCTTTATAATGGGTTTAAAAGAGTAGTTGAACATACTGACTTTGGTAACAATGTTATTCGTGGAAAGCTGGGTGTACATGATGAATTTGTGCTTTCGCGTCAGTTATCAGATCTAAACAATGAAAAAGAACCATTCTTTTCCGGATTATTTACTTTGAGTTCTCACTCACCTTATGATCAACCAATGAAAAATGTATTTAATTGGGGTGGTAACGAGAATAACTATATTAATTCAGCTTACTATACTGACAAGTGTTTGGGCAATTATTTCAGGGAAGCTAGAAAACAACCCTGGTATAAAAATACTCTATTCATCATTGTTGCTGACCATAGTCATAATTCATACAGAAACTGGACTTTTACAACACCTGTATATCATAAAATACCTCTCTTATTCTATGGTGAAGTTATAAAAGATGAATATAGAGGAAATAAAATTAACAGATTCTCAAATCAAATGGATCTCGCATCAACGCTTTTAAAGCAATTAGGCTTGAGCAATTCCGATTTTAAATGGAGTCGTAACTTATTTAATCCTTACTCTCCTGAATTCGTGTATTATTCATTTGAAGAAGGATTTGGGTGGGTTACAAAAAAAGGGCACTTTGTATATGAACCAAAAATTGATCATTATAGTGAAGATACCTTCGCTCCACAAGATAAAGATTCTGTAAGAAAGCAAGGGAAATCATTTCTCGAAGTACTCTTTAATGAATATATGAACTTATAAGTCTCTTTTTTCAAGTAACAATGAGATCAACTACCTATAAATTTATAAATTATTTCAAAAATATAAGTCTTAGCAAGATGATCATGGGAAGCATGATCACTATTGCTTTCTTATTGGTATTTGTAGTTGGTTTTTATTGGGCAACCTATGAGAACCGGAAATTCAACTCTGAATTTAATAAAGTACAAGACGATCTAATTAATTATCATAGAGAACTTATTAAAAGAGAAGTTACCAGGTCAATTAATTATATTCAATTTGTACGATCTCTCTCGAAAGAGAAACTAATGTCGAATCTTAGTAACAGGGTAGATATTGCATGGAATATTGCCAACAATATTTATCAGGTTAATAAGGGCATCAAATCAGATAATGAAATCAAAAAAATGATTATTGATGCTATTAGGCCCTTTAGACTAAATAAAATTGACGATTACGTTTTCATTTATACATTAAATGGGGTTGCAGCCTTAACACCCGGTAATCCACAATTTGAAGGAAAGTCGTGTATGCAACTTCATGATACACTTGGAAACTATATGGTACAACGTGAAGTGGATCTCATGAAAGAAGTCGACAAGGGGTTCATTGCTTATTATTTAAAAAGTAATCACAACAACGAAGATTCGGTAGTATATAAGAACACTTATATTAGAAAATTCAGCCCGTTAGGTTGGTATTTTGGTTCAAAGGAATACATGGCTGATGTTGAGACTGATTTAAAAAATGATGTTTTAAAAAGATTGGCAAATGTGAGGTTTGACAATGAGGGATACATTTTTATACAGAATACCAAGAATGCTCCAATCATGTCAAATGGAGCCATAATAAAAGAAGCCAGGATAGATATTACTCCATTTAATGTTAAAGAACGACAGAAGATCACCAATGTTGCATTGAATAATGGTGGATTTGTACAATATGTACATCATAGGCCGGGATATATAGTTCAGGAACCAAAAACCGCTTATGTAGAATATGTTAAAGAATGGGATTGGATTGTAGGTGCAGGATTTTATAATAAAGAAATTGAAAGTTTGATCAATGAAAAAAGAGCTGAAATCAATGCTCAAAAAGTCAACACATTCACACGTATTTCGATTGCTTTATTGCTGGTCCTTGGTATTGGTATAATCATCACACAACAAGTGGTAAATAGAATTAAACTCGGCTTCAAGAGATTTGACAAATTTTTTAATGAATCAAGCAATAACTATAACCTGATTAGTGATAACGAGCTCTTCTATTCTGAATTTACTTCACTTTCTCATTCAGCCAATAGAATGGTAAATGATCTGAAGGAAACCCGAATTGCATTTGAAAAAGAGCATTCATTGTTATCATCTATTATGGATTCCATTCCTGATATGATATTCATTAAAGATCTCAACAGCAGATATATAGGATGCAATGAAGCTTTCTTAAACTATTTGGGCATAACCGAAGATGAATTAAAAAGCAAAACTGATTTCCAACTCTTCTCACCAGAGGCTGCTAAACTTTATGTTGACAATGACGTGAAGATCATTGCAGATGGTATTCCAATTAGAAATGAAGAATGGATTACTTTCCCTGATGGTTCCCATCGTTTATATGATACTGTAAAGGTCCTTTGTCACGACAATTCTTCAAATATATTAGGGATTCTTTGCATTGGCAGGGATTTAACTGATCGTGATACCATTCAAAAAAAATACAAGGAGGCAAAGGAAAAGGCCGAAGAAGCCGATAGACTTAAAACTGCTTTTCTTGCAAATATGAGCCATGAGATCAGAACTCCAATGAATTCAATTGTTGGATTCTCAAATTTAATTGCTGAAGGTGGTTTGTCTGATGCAGAGCAAACAGAATACGTTGGACATATAAATACAGCAGCTAACAATCTTTTAAATCTAATCAACGATATCATTGATATTGCTAAAATTGAAGCTGGTCAGCTTACCATTAAACCTGAGTACTGTAAGATTGATAAAATAATTGAAGACTTGTTTATATCTGCTTCGGAATACAAAAGTCAGTTAAACAAGCAGAATGTTGTATTAAGTTATGAAATAGATCCTTATCTAAGATCAATAAAAATATTGACTGATCCTTACAGACTTAATCAGGTACTTACAAACCTGGTAGTAAATGCAATAAAATTTACAAATTCAGGATCAATTGAATTCGGTTGTAAATTGAAAGAAGGTACTATCTATTTCTTTATAAAGGATACCGGTATAGGCATTACTGAAAAAGACCAATTGCAACTATTTAAACGATTCAGGCAAGTAGGAGAGGATAGAGGCCATAAAACGGGAGGAACCGGACTTGGGTTGGCTATTTCAAAACATATTGTCGAACTGATGCAAGGTGAAATTAACGTAGCTTCTGAAAAAGGGAAAGGCTCATTATTCAGTTTTCATATTCCTTATTATCCGCTTCAGGAAGATAAAATAAAGCTGATTAAAATAAATGAAAGTGATTGGAATGATAAAGTAATTATGGTTATTGAAAACGAAGAGGCTTCCTTTAATTACTTAAAAGCTGTCTTTTCGGGTACTGGTGCTAAAATAATCAGATCATACAATAGTGAGGATGCAACTGTTCTTTTTGAGAGATCTGAAGGTATTGATTTGATATATGCAGATATTAATCCGAATGATACAACAATCTTTGATTTTATCCATCAGGTTAAAACCATCTCTCCCAAACTTCCTATTATTGGTCAAACAAACTCTAAGTATGATGTTGATAATAACTCTTCCGGATGTGATACTATAATAGCCAAACCAGTTAAATATCATCTCATACTTCAGGTTGTTGCTCCTTATATTGAAAATTAGACCAGAATAGAGATTTCCTTCAAGAAAAGTTACAGTTAATGAACGCTGTAGTCTATTACAAGATCGTTCTATTCCTATAATATCCATAATTTTCGGGAATCTGTCAACCTTCTTATTAGAGAATATTAAGGAAAAAAGAAATTAACGCGCACAAGTAAAGAATTTAAGTATTTAGTAAAAAGAAGAGGTCGTCTTAAAAGGACAGCCTTCTCTTTTCGTTATAATATTTATACCTTAAATTAAACAATTTAGTAAATTTGTTGATGAATCATTAATAGTTACTCTAGGGTTACTCTATAGTTACTCTACAGTTACTCTATAATTAGTCTACCAATTTGGTAGAGATACTGTAGGTTATTTATACTCTAACCATACTTTAAATGGTATTAAATCATGTGCTCTAATAAAAAAGTAGTTAGCAGAATCATTACTGAATTACTATTAAGATAGCTAATTAGGAAAAAATTTAAAGGAGAATAAAAAAAGCTGCCCTTTTGAGGCAGCCTTAAATTTGAAATAAAATAAAATCAGATTACTTTTTTACGGTATAAAAGCAAACTTTTGGAGATATAACTTTTTCGGCCTGTTTGAGTTTTTTGATAACTGAATCAACATCTTTTTTATCAAGATTTGCCAGTTCAGCAATCTGAGCAGACTTTAAAGGTGCTTCTGATTTCTTCAGAACTTCTAATACTAAATCTTCTTTTTCCATATAATGTGTGTGTTAAGTTAGTCAAGCAAATGTACTACTAATCCACTTCTTAATTTAGGTTCAAACCAGGTTGTTTTTGGAGGCATTATATTACCGGTATCGGCAATATCTATTAGTTGTTCCAATGATACAGGGTAGAGAGCAAATGCTACAGCCATTTCGCCAATATCTACGCGCTTTTTTAATTCACCTAATCCTCTGATGCCACCAACAAAATCAATGCGTTTAGAAGTCCTGAGATCTTTTATGTCGAGTATCTGATCAAGAACGAGTTGTGATAAAATCGTAACATCTAAAACACCAATAGGATCATTGTCATTATAAGTACCTTCACGAGCAGTTAATGAATACCATTTGTTATCGATATACATACTGAAAGTATGCAAACGATTAGGTTTAAAAATCTCTGTACCTTTTTCTTCAATGATAAATACTTTTTCAAGTTTATTGAAAAATTCTTCCTTCGAAAGGTTGTTCAGGTCTTTAATTACACGGTTATAATCAATAATAGTTAATTGATCAGATGGGAAATGCACTGCAAGAAAGAAGTTATATTCTTCATCGCCTTTATGGTTTGGATTACTCATTTTCTTTTCTTTCCCAACTAAAGCAGCGGCAGCAGTTCTATGATGGCCGTCGGCAACATAGGTATATGGTACTTTGCTAAACAAGTCAGTTAACTGCTTAATGGTAGCTTTGTCGCGAATAACCCAAAAATGATGACCAAAACCATCAACAGCAGTGAAATTATATTCAGGTTGTTGATTGGTAACAATCTCACTAACAATCTCATCAATCTCTTTAACTGAAGGATATGTAAAGAAAACAGGTTCCATATTTGCATTGGTAACTCTAACATGCTTCATTCTGTCTTCTTCTTTATCAGCACGGGTAAGTTCGTGTTTTTTAATAATTCCAGACAGATAGTCTTCAACGCCTGCACAACCAACCAGACCATACTGTGTTCTACCGTTCATTGTTTGAGCATAGATATAAAGGTATTCCTCTTTATCCTGATCAAGCCATTTGTTTGCGCGGAATTTGTCGAGATTAATTTTTGCCTGATTGTATACTTCCGGAGCATGTTCATCAATGTCGGCCGGAAGATCTATTTCAGGTTTAATAATGTGTAGTAAAGAATAAGGATTACCATGTGCTTCTATTCTGGCTTCAACGGAATTCAATACATCATAAGGACGTGAAGCAAGTTTTTCAGCAATGTTTTGAGGTGGACGTAATCCTTTGAATGGTCTAAGTATTGCCATGCTATTAAAGTTTAAAATTAGAGTTTGTACAAATCATGGAATATCACGGTGAAGCGGTATTCAGAATATGAAGCAAATTTATCAATATAATTCTAAACGAAAAAAATGTTCTGCGTTAAACAGAACATTTTCTTAATAATCTAAAACAAAAGCTTGTAAGTCAGATTGTTTCTATAAAAACAGATCAACCAATCAGGATAACTAATCTACATCTTCCATGTTGAGATCAGCGGCTCTTTGAAGTGACCCAATCAGTGCCCCGATCATTTTGGTCATTTCCATAAGTTGCCCTCTTGATTCTTCAACTTCTTTATCAGAAAAGTAATGTAACTTCCCGGCAAGAGAAGTATAGACAACACATTCTCTAACAGCACTTTTTGCCATTTTAAGATAATAGATAAACTGATTCTTATTTCTGGCAGAACCTTCAGATATGTTTAATGCTATAGCCTGAGCAGCAAGATTAAATCTTGACGAAAAACCTGCCTGGCTTTCAGAAGGAAATTTGAACGTTTTTCGAGCAATCCACTCAATATAATCAAGTGATTTGTGATAAATGCGCAGATCTTCAAATCTGAAGAACGTAACTACTTTTTCGAGTTCAGTATCCATAATCAATAGCTTTTTGTTGGTTGTGTTAAGTGTGTATAGGTCCGTGGTCAATACCGGTCTGCCCAACCGGGTAAAACATTAACTTACTTTGTTCATTACTTTATTTACCTGATAAGTGGTTATTCCTTTTTCAAGAAAATCAACAATTTGTTTTGCAGCTGCTAAACCGGCATTGATGTTTGCTTCTGAAGTCTGAGCACCCATCTTTTTAGGTGTAAAGAAAAATCTGCCTTTAAACCTCTCAACAAATAGGTTTTTGTTGTCGGGCTCAATATCACTCAAATACTTAAAATCAGGTCTATCTTCGAATATTTTAACCATTCCTTCTTCATCAATCACTTCCTTCCGTGCAGTATTTACCAATACGGCCCCTTTTGGCATAAGTTTTAACAAATCATAACCAATAGATTTCTTTGTTTGTGCGTTTGCCGGGATATGAAGTGATACATACTGACATTTTGAATAAAGTTCTTCAACAGTTTGTATAGGTTTAACACCGTCTTTAATCATATCCTCAGGTTTTACAAAAGGATCGAAGGCATAAATTTCCATTCCAAATCCTTTTGCAATAGTGGCAACATATTTACCAACATTGCCATAAGCATGAATACCTAAAGATTTACCCCTTAATTCAGTTCCTGAAGTACCATCAAATGTATTACGAGCCATAAAAACCATCATTCCTAATGCTAGTTCAGCAACTGCATTTGAATTCTGACCTGGTGTATTCATTGCAACAACATTATTTTCTGAAGCAGCTGTCAAATCTATATTGTCATATCCTGCACCTGCACGAACGACAATCTTTAGATTCTTACCTGCCTCGATAACTTCTTTATCAACAATATCACTCCTTATTATTACAGCATCAACATCTGCAATTGCAGTTAGAAGATCTGTTTTAGCAGTGTACTTTTCTAGAAGTTTTAATTCATAACCAGCAGTTTCAACAATTTGACGGATTCCATCGACTGCAACTTTTGCGAATGGTTTATCAGTTGCTACGAGTACTTTTTTCATGATTTAGTAAAATTTTAGAATTAATGTATAAAAGTAGGGAGATTATTTCCTAATACCAAATTTATTAAGCAAAATATGTTCAGTTTCGTGCAAAATATTATTCTAATGTACAATATCGAACAGAAGCCCTGCCATTCGCTTTGTTCAAGTACCTGATAGTACTAGTTCTATCTAACATTTATGAATATAAGAATTTATTTTCTGTAGTTCGAAAGCATATTTATCTGTTCAGGTGAGAGGTAATTCATTTCTTTATTCCCGGATAATATAATATTACATGCTAATTCAAAGAATACTGCCTTTTGAAATGCGTCCTTATAATTTTTACCGACTGCTACTTGACCGTGATTCTGTAATTGTATAATACCTGCTGATATTGAAGCCCCGGCAACTGCAAGAGCTAATTCTTCTGATCCGGGCATTATATAAGGTATGTGAGCGATACTACCTATATAAATTGGAACTTCTATAATGACATTATAATTAATTTCATTTACTTGCCAGCAAGCGAGCGCTGTTGCAGCAGGTGATTGAAAATGAAGAACTGTACTTACTTCAGGATTTTGTGCAAATATGGCTAAATGTAAAGGCAATTCCCCTGTTGGTTTACTTCCCTGAATTACTTTACGTTCAATAGGATCAAATTGAATTACCTGTTTTGGTTTCAATTCACTAAGCCAGGAACGTGTTTCAGTGACAAGTATAGTGCTGTCATTTAAGCGATGAGAAAGATTGCCACTACTGCATTTAGCTAATCCATAGTATCCAACCTTCCTTGACCAGCGAACAAACTTCTTAATTTCCTTATCAAGATCCTTATTAATCATTTATTATTCTTTAAGTGATTTAACGATATCAATATTCAGGTCACCATTTAAAACCCTATATTGATCTCATCCGAGAACACCCATGCAGGATACCCAAAACCTTTATGCCCAACTGGACAATTCTTTATACTAACAGCTTTAAGCTTTAAATATTTATCATTAATTGCCGGAAATTTAAAATTGAAATCTTTTATTATAGTTCCCCATTTATCCTGAGGAATATCATTATTGACAGCACCAATGAAGGTGTAATTTTTACCATCAGGTGAACTCCATAACTCTATTTTCTCAGGCATGAAAATCCATGCATTAATATCCTGAAGGAAACCCATCTGCAATGATGTTACAGGTTTTTGATTGGTAACTGTTATAATTGCTTCAATATCTTTACCTTCATATCCTTGCCATCCTCCTAATTTATAATCTTCACTACCTTTAATACCATCGATCAGAGTATTTTCTCCGTTACCGGAATACTGAGGAGCGTAAGTGCTTAACAACTGTAAATTAATTCCGGCAGGTCTTTTTGTAAAAACAGATTGTTGAACAGGTGAAGGAACACAATTACTTTTATATCCCCTGAAGTTAACTATTGTAGTTTCAGTTATGGTAAATGGAGCACTATATAGTGCTGAATGATCAGTAACCTCTGAACCATCAATGGTGTATCTGATTTCAGCATCGTCTGATGTTCTGATGTCAACTATGGCTGAATCATCAAAAAGTTGATCAGCTTTGCCTATATAAGGAGCAACCGTTATCTTTTGAGAATCAATCGCTGTAACAGGAATATCAGCTTCAGATGAGCCCCAAGCTTTATTTGGTTTATTCCCCATAGTTAAAGTTAAATTACCACCATTAATGATATCTTCTTGCATTATAAATGATTTGGTGTAGGGGACACCGTTCAATGTTGCTGATTGGATGTAGATATTTTTATCTGACAGGTTTATAGCATTGATGGTAAATTGCTTGCCATTTTCAAGATTGATTGTCACTTCATCAAAGGAAGGTTTACCAATAAGATATTGATTAGTACCCGGACAAACGGAATAAAAACCCATTGAACTTAGTACAGCCCATGCTGACATTTGTCCACAGTCTTCATTACCAATGAGTCCGTCAGGTTCATTCTTGTAAAAATTTTTGATGATATGATCTACTTTTTGCTGTGTTTTCCATGGCTGTCCAACAAAATTATAAAGATAAGCTATGTGGTGACTTGGTTCATTGCCATGAGCATATTGCCCGATAAGTCCCGTAATATCAGATTGATCACGACCTGTAGTTGCGGTTGGTGCAGTAAATAGAGCATCAAGTTTAGAAGCAAGAGCATCTTTACCTCCATGCATAGCAATAAAATTCTGCATGTCGTGAGGTACATAAAAACTATATTGCCAGGAATTTGCCTCAGTATAATTGAAATTTACCTCACGAGGATCAAAAGGAAGAAACCATGAACCATTATAACGAGCCCGCATAAATCCTGATTCTTTATCAAATATATTTTTATATGACTGGGCCCGAAGCATAAACTGGTTACTCACGTCGGGATGATTCATTTTACCCGCCACAGCGGCAATACACCAATCATCATAAGCATATTCCAATGTTTTAGAAACCGATTCCGACTCCATATTGGCCGGAATAAAGCCATACTTTTTATAGTACTTCAATCCGGCATTATCTTTATTTGCACTTGCTAACATTGCTTTGAAAGCAACTTCGGTATCATAATCACGAATACCTTTAAGGTAAGCATCGGCAATTACAGGCACTGCATGATACCCAATCATACACCATGTTTCATTAGAGGACAGTTCCCATACCGGCAATAATCCTCCTTCAAGATATTGATTTATAAAAGTTCTAATAAAATCATTAGTCCTTTTTTGATCTATTATTGTCATTAGTGGATGGAATGCACGGTAAGTATCCCACAAAGAAAAAACAGTATAATAATCGTGATCGGTCTTATGCTCTTGTAAATCACGCCCTAAATATGACCCATTTACATCACTATATAAATTAGGACTGATCATAGTATGATAGAGAGCAGTATAGAAAACTTTGAGGAGTTCATCGTTGTTTGACTTTACTAGTATCTTGCTCAATTCCTTATTCCAGAGTGCATTGGCATTTGATTTAGTTTTTTCAAAATCCCAATCGGGTATTTCAGCATCAAGGTTCATTCTGGCATTTTCAGCACTAATAGCAGAAATACCGATTTTTATTAATAATGGCTCACTATTTCCTTTTCCGAAATAAAGTATTGCTTTTACATTTTTGCCTTTAGTTAATCCTTCCTTGTTTACAAGATCATCATCAAGAGCAAATAATGAAGTATTAATTTTTTTAGAAAATTTTGCAACAAAATATACTTTCTGATCCTCTGCCCAAGAGGATGATTCTCTATATCCTTCAATTTCATGATCATTTACCAGTTTTATCCAGGAGTCAAGTACAAGATCTCTATGTGCCAAATCAATTAATACTTTCTCCTCAACACCATTTTGAAAGAGGTACGAATGAAATCCGGCCCTTGCAGTAGCAGTCAATTCAGCATTAATGTTATCATCCTCAAGTTTTACACGATAATAACCCGGTGCAGCGGTTTCATCAGAATGACTAAACTTACTTCTATATCCCGGATTACCATCAGATCCATTATTCCAATGATCTTCACCTGTAAATGGCATAAACAAAATGTCACCATAATCAGGTATACCGGTGCCACTAAGATGAGTATGACTGAAACCATAAATATAATTATCAGAATAATGATAACCACCACAACCATCCCAACCTTCAAGACGTGTATCGGGACTTAATTGCACCATTCCAAAAGGAACTGTTGCTCCGGGAAATGTATGTCCATGACCACCAGTTCCAATAAAAGGATTTACATAATTAGTGGGTTGGAATTGTGAATAGCATTTACCGGGCATTGATATACTCAGGGCTACCAAAAAGATAAGAATCAACGATCTCATAACTGTTCTTTTAACTTACTAAAACGAAGAAATTGATGGATTATAAAGGGTAACTATAAACCACCAAAGTTATGAATCATTTTACATCAAAACTATAGTAATTTGAATCGTTATAAATCAATTTCGATTGCATGAATCTAAGAAGTACCTAGCTATTTGGGAAGTAGGCACGCTCGGATTAAACAGAAAAAGAGGCAGCAATTGAGCAGATCAATTCAACTTTTGTGAAATCGGTTAAGGGGAATGAATTGGGAAATACGTCATTAAGATTGATGTTTTCAACTTTCATTTTACCTGAGAATTCTGTTGTTGCAGAGAGGTGATATTCTTTACAGCGTGTAGCTTCAATTAATTCAACTATGTTCTTTTCATTGATTCCCGAGCCGGGCATAATGATTATTCGACCACTTGCCTGTTTCATTAATTCTGAGATCACTAAGCTACCCGATGTAGCGGTTTTATGTCCCCCGGAAGTTAAGATTCGTTCACAACCAAGATTAATAATATCTTCAAGTGCCTGATACTGGTCTTTCACCATATCAAATGCCCTGTGAAAAGTAACAGGTAAGGGATTGCACATTTCAATCACTTCTTTCATTCTGCAAGTATCAACTGTAGCATCTGAATTGAGCATTCCAATTACAATACCCGCTGCACCGGCAACTTTAGCGGAAAAGATATCTGATTTTATCACATCATATTCTGAACGCGAATAAAGAAAATCACCTGATCTGGGCCTAATAAGGACATTGACAGGAATTTCCAGATGTGAAATAGCAAATTCCATGAGGCCTTTTGAAGGTGTTAACCCTCCGGCACATAAAGCGCTGCAAAGCTCAATTCTATCAGCACCACCTTTTTGAGCGATAAGAGCTGATTCAACATTATCAACACATATCTCAATATTGATCTTCGTATTCATGGCAGCAAAATTATAGTAAAAATTGGGCTTTTTGCCATAAGTTTGCACTAATAATAATTAATCATAAAATCGCAGTTTAATGAAGAAAATAGCAATGGTCATCATTATGATGATTTCTACTTTAGCAATTAGTGCTCAAGATGTTATTGGTAGCTGGCATGGTTTATTAAAAGTGTCTGGAATTGAACTTAGAATTTCATTCAATATTAGTCAAAACAATGGCGTCTATTCTTCTACAATGGACAGTCCTGATCAGGGAGCATTTGGAATAGCCATGACTTCAACAGAAATAAACGACAATGGTGTTAAAATTACTTATGCAGCTGCTTCCATTGTTTATAACGGTACAGTAAAATCAAATGAATTAATCACAGGAACTTTTACACAGGGAGGAATGGATATTCCTCTCGATTTATCTCGCACGCTGCCTGAGAAAGAAGTTGTTAAAAGAACGCAGGAACCTGTGAAGCCTTATCCATATTATTCAGAGGAAGTTAAGGTTGATAACAAATTGGATTCTGTGATTTTAGCCGGTACACTAACACTTCCTTCGCGTGAGGGTAAGTATCCTGTTGTTATTCTTATTTCGGGAAGTGGACCTCAAAACAGAGATGAAGAATTACTAAATCATAAACCTTTTCTGGTTTTATCGGATTATTTAACACGTAATGGAATTGGTGTATTTCGTTATGATGATCGTGGAACAGCAAGCTCAACTGGTAATTATAATAGTGCTACCACCGAAGATTTTGCACGCGATGTTAATGCTATTGTTGAATATCTAATGACCAGAAAAGAAATAGATCACGCTCATATTGGATTGATTGGACATAGTGAGGGAGGTATAATTGCACCCATGGTAGCTAGTAAATCAAAAGATGTTTCATTTATTGTTATGATGGCTGGAACCGGTATTCCGGGCAATGAACTATTGCTACTCCAACAGGAAGCCATATTAAAAGTATCGGGTGAAAAAGAAGCGCAAATCAAGGAAATGACTACCTTTAACAAGGAGATATTCAATATTATTTTAAACGAATCAAACGATGATTCAATTACTTCTCAACTAACTGCATACATTAAAAAGGTGAGCAAGTCAAATCCTGAATGGATGAGTTCAAACAAATTAGATGAAGAATCTTTGATACAAATGACAGTTAAGTCTATTGATACTCCGTGGATGAAGTATTTTATTAGGCATAACCCGGCACTGGTACTTCAAAAAGTAAAATGTCCGGTCTTGGCAATCAATGGTTCAAAAGACTTACAAGTTCCACCAAAAGAAAACCTTGCAGCAATTAAGAAGGCACTTGATCTTGCCGGTAATTCAAAAGTTACCATAAAAGAACTACCCGGTCTTAATCACCTGTTCCAGGAATGTACAACAGGAAATCCATCTGAATATTCACAGATTGATCAGACTATTTCACCAGTTGCTCTTGAAGAGATATGCGGATGGATTAAAAGAACAGTGTTATAGAGTAATTGCAGTCAATTTCAAGTTTCAGTTTATTGACTTATAGTTACCAGAAGAAGTGACATTCCTTTTATTAAAAATTAGTATCTTGCAATGATTTATTCATTGAATGTTGTGAAAGATAAAGTAGTAATAATCACAGGAGGTTCATCAGGAATAGGACTTTCATTAGCCAAAGAATTTGGGAAACTGGGTAATAAGATAACTATTGCAGCCCGTGATTCAGATAAGTTGGAACTTGCTGCAGCAGGATTAAGAAGTAACGGAATTGAAGTATTAACTGTAGTAGCCGATGTGAGTAAAGAGGATGATTGTAAAAAGATCATTGATCATACACTTAAGCAATTTGGCAAGATTAGTATTTTGATCAATAATGCCGGAATCTCAATGAGAGCAGCGTTTAACGATACTGATTTATCAGTTCTGCATAAATTGATGGATATAAACTTTTGGGGTACTGTATATTGTACCAAATATGCGTTGCCTCATATTTTAGCAGAGAAAGGGAGTGTGGTAGGAGTTATTTCAGTAGCAGGCTATATCGGTTTGCCGGGTCGCACAGGTTATTCTGCTTCAAAGTTTGCAGTTAGAGGATTTCTGGACACGTTGAGATGTGAAAACATAAAAACGGGTCTTCATGTATTGGTTGTTGCGCCAGGATTTACCGCAAGCAATATTAGGAATGCGGCTTTAACAGCTAATGGTAGTCAACAAGGTGAAACACCTCGTGATGAAAGTAAAATGATGTCAGCTGAGAAGGTAGCAAATAAAATTGCTAAAGCAGTAATGAAACGGAAAGATTCATTGGTACTGACTTTCTGGGAAGGGAAATTCACAGTATTCCTAAATAAGTTTTTCCCACAAATTGTTAGTAGGTTAGCTTACAATCACATGAAAAAAGAACCCGATTCACCGTTTAATTAATCAATAAAGTTTTATAAATTAGTCTAATAAATTATCCAATAAAAATATAAAAAATGGAAAAGCTCAATATGGAGATACTTCTGCTTGAAGGCCTCAACGATCTTAAATTTGGTGACACCCAGGCAACAGTGGAAAAAACTTTAGGCAAACCACAAGAAACCAAAAAACTTAGTGACGAAGGTGAAGAATTAGATGATGAACTAGATACTATCCTGTGGGAGTATGATAATGAAGGCTTAACGGTATTCTTTGAAGGAAAAAACAATCATGTGCTTTCTTGCTTTGAAACTGATAATGCTGATGCTACTTTATTTGGCAAAAAGGTTTTTGAGATGAATGAACAAGAGGTTGTTCAACTCATGAAAGAAAATGGACTAACTCAAATTGATAAGGAAGAAGAAGAATGGGGTGAAAAAAGAGTTTCATTTGATGAAGGTCTGATTGACTTCTATTTCCAGGATGATGAGTTGATTACTGTCAATTGGGGAGTCTTTGTTAACGAAGACGGCGAAATTGAAGAATTTGATGATGAGGAGGAAGAAGAATAAACTTTTCTTTTAATCAATAAATAATCTAAAACACTTTATTCAAAATTATTGATTCAATGGATGGTATTTAAGAATATTTTTTCTTAAGTATTCTCTGTCAATATGGGTGTAGATCTCCGTGGTAGTAATAAATGCGTGACCCAGCATATCCTGAACTGCCCGGAGATCAGCACCATTTTCAACCAGATGTGTAGCAAATGAATGCCTGAAAGTATGGGGACTTACAACTTTCTTTATACCAGCAGCAGAAGCAGTTCTTTTTACTATTTCAAAAATCATTGCTCTTGTAAGCTTGGCACCTAATTGATTTAGGAAAAGAATATTCTCATTTCCGTGTTTGATATTCACATGAATACGAACATGATCCCTGTAATTTATAATTTGTCGTGACACCTTTGGTCCAATTGGTACTATCCTTTGTTTGTTACCTTTCCCTGTAATAATCACGTATCCATCTTCAAGAAATAGATTAGTTAGTTTTAAATTGGTCAATTCACTTACACGCAAACCACACCCGTATAATGTTTCAATAATAGTCTTGTTCCTCTCTCCTAATGGATTACTAAGGTCTATTACATCAATCATTTTATCTATTTCAGCAATTGAGAGTACTGATGGAAGTTTCTTTCCAATCTTAGGTAATTCAAGCAGTTCAGTAGGATCATTTTCAATAATGTTTTCCAAAATCAGGTAACGATAAAATGAACGAATACCAGATATTATACGCGATTGACTACTGGCTTCAATTTCAAGTGAAGAAAGTGTTTTAATAAACTCTTTAATATGGTTAAGGGTGAGAAGTTCGGGTAATAACCCATTCCAATGTGTAGAAGAATAATTCTCGAGTTTAGTAATATCTCTGCAATATGCTTTAATAGTATTTACCGAATACGACCGCTCAATTTGCAACCATGCTTTAAATCCTTTGATTAAAAGCTCCCATTTCATCATTGCGGCCTATAATTATTATTAATTTTGCACTTGGTGACTACGAACAAAATTAGTGTTAAAAGACACTGATTGGAAGAAAAATGATATGTTTCAGTTTTTTTTGAGTTATCATTTGGAAGATTCAATATTTTTTGTAATTTTGCAGTCCTAAAATTTAAAGGCTTTACAACAATGGCTAAGAAAAGCAAAGAAGCAAGAATTCAGGTGATTTTAGAATGCACTGAGCATAAGACAAGCGGTATGCCGGGTACTTCAAGGTATATAACTACCAAAAATAAGAAGAATACACCTGAGAGACTTGAGATTAAGAAATATAATCCAATTCTCCGCAAAATGACTATCCATAAAGAAATTAAATAATAAAGCACCATGGCAAAGAAAGTTGTTGCAACACTGAGAACGTCATCAGGAAAGGACTATGCAAAGGTAATTAGAATGGTAAAATCGGAAAAAACCGGTGCCTACACTTTTAAGGAAACTATTGTACCTAATGATCAGGTAAAAGATTTTCTCACAAAGAAATAATTCCTACCGAATAATATAAACAGGGCCTTTTCTTGTTAATGGAGAAGACCCTGTTTTGTATTTTATTAAAGACAGATTGGTCCCTTTTGCTTAATTTTGTCCTTATTATTCACTTACAATTTAAAAATGGGCTTATTCTCTTTTCTTTCAAAAGATAAAAAACAGGAACTCGATAAAGGACTTGAAAAAACTAAAGATAACTTTTTTAGTAAACTTTCAAAAGCAGTAATAGGGAAGTCAACTGTAGATGAAGAAGTTCTGGATAACCTGGAAGAAATACTCGTTACTTCAGATGTGGGTGTTGAAACTACATTACGTATCATTGATAGGATTGAGAAAAGAGTTGCCCGTGATAAATACATGGGTGTAAGCGAATTAAATAAAATATTACGCGAAGAAATAATCGAACTCCTTGATGAAACTGAACATCCTGACTTAATAAAGGAATTTAACTTCCCTAAACGAGAAAATCCTTATGTAATAATGGTTGTTGGGGTTAATGGTGTTGGCAAAACAACTACTATTGGCAAGTTAGCCTGGCAATTCAAGAAAGCAGGCAAGAGTGTTGTACTTGGAGCAGCCGATACCTTTAGAGCTGCTGCTGTCTCACAATTGGAAATCTGGGCTGATAGGGTAGGAGTCCCTTGTATAACTCAAGGTATGGGTGCAGATCCGGCCTCCGTTGCTTTTGACGCATTAAAAGCAGCCATTGCACGTGGTGCAGATGTCTTAATCATAGATACGGCTGGAAGATTGCATAATAAAGTAAACCTGATGAATGAACTCTCAAAGATCAGGAAAGTAATGCAAAAACTGATGCCTGACGCACCTCATGAGGTTCTCTTGGTACTAGATGCCTCTACTGGACAAAATGCTATAGAACAAGCGCGTCAATTCACTGCTGCAACAGAAGTAAATGCTCTGGCACTAACTAAATTAGATGGTACAGCAAAGGGTGGAGTAGTAATTGGTATAAGTGACCAGTTTAAAGTACCGGTTAAATATATTGGTATTGGAGAAAAGATAACTGACCTTCAACCTTTTGTAAAAGAAGAATTTGTTGATTCATTATTTAGTTCCTGATAACCTTTCAACCAGATTGTTTCTTGTTATAAGTTTCATTTCTAACGGATTGGCTTAAGAGCATCTGGGAAATGCATTCTTGTTTATTTAACTTAATTAATAACCGTTGATCATTGAAGACAAAAGTTGTAAATCATAAGTCAGTAAATGTAGTAACCTTAGGGTGTTCAAAAAACCTGGTAGATTCTGAATTTATGCTCAGACAATTAAAAGCTGCCGGTTTTGAAATTCATCATGATACCAATAATGAGTCTGATGTGGTAATTGTAAATACCTGTGGTTTTATTAATGATGCAAAAGAAGAATCTATAAATACCATTCTTCATTGGGCACAGTTACGAAAAGAAAATAAGATTGAACAGTTATATGTAATGGGTTGTCTCTCCGAAAGGTACAGAGAAGAATTGCAGAAAGAAATTCCCGAAGCTGATGGTTTCTATGGTGTTAATGATCTTAATCAACTATTACAGGATCTAAATGCACCATTTAGGAAGGAACTTTTAAGTGAGCGAATAATAACAACACCTTCACATTATGCATATTTAAAAATAGCAGAAGGTTGTGACCATCAGTGTGCGTTTTGTGCTATTCCATCAATTAGAGGTAAAAATATTTCAAAAACAATAGAAGATATTGTTAAAGAAGCTGAGTTCCTCGCTAGCGCCGGTGTAAAAGAAATTATGTTAATTGCACAGGATTTAACCTGGTATGGACAAGATCTCTATGGTAAAAAGGCATTAGCACAGTTACTTGAAAAACTAACAGCAGTTGAAGGAATAGAATGGATTAGATTACATTATGCATATCCATTAGCTTTTCCTATGGAGATATTGGATGTAATGAAGAGTAATCCAAAGATATGCCGTTATATTGATATTCCGCTTCAACATATTAACGACAGGATATTAAAATCCATGAGAAGAGGATTAGATGGAATAAAAACAAGAAAATTAATTGAGGACATACGCAATGCAGTACCGGGTATAACAATTCGGACAAGCTTAATTGTTGGATTTCCAGGTGAAACTGCAGAAGAATTTAATGAACTCAAATCGTTTGTCAATGAAATGCAATTTGAGAGACTGGGCGTTTTTACATACTCACATGAAGAAAATACCCCTGCTTATGAATTGAAAGATGATGTAAGGCCTGCTGTTAAATCACGTCGTGCTGAGCAATTAATGACTTTACAGCAAGAGATATCAGAAAGAAGAAATGAATCTCTCATTGGGTCATCCATGAAAGTTATACTTGACAGGAAAGATGATAATGTGTGGATTGGTCGCACTGAATTTGATTCACCTGAAGTTGATAATGAAGTGATAATATCCACGCAGGGAATGCAAAATAATGGAATTGAATTAAAGGGAGGAAGTTTTGTGAATGTAAGAATCACAGGTTCTGATATCTATGATCTTTTTGGTGAAATCATACCTTAATAATTGATATAATGAAAAAATTATTTAATCCTTTTATTAAGCAAGAAGGTTATCAATGTTTTGGATGTTCCCCTAATAATCCTTTCGGATTGCATCTGGAATTTGAAGAAAAAGATGATTGTGTAGAAGCAACATGGGTTCCGATAGATCATTTTCAAGGTTGGTGTAATACTTTACATGGCGGCATACAAGCAACTATGCTTGATGAGATTGCCAGTTGGTTGGTATTTGTAAAGCTTAATACCTCGGGAGTAACTTGTAAAATGGAAGTAAAACTTATTAAGCCGGTTAAGATGGATGAAGGAAACATTCACTTGAAGGCGATTTTAAGAGAAATGCAACGAAATATTGCTGTCATTGATTGCTTCCTTTACAATGATAAAATGGAAATGTGTACTGAAGGTGTGATGCATTATTTCACTTTCCCTGAAAAAGTTGCCCGTCAAAGATTTTGGTTCCCAGGCAAAGAAGCTTTCTACTCTCCTGTTACTGACAAATAGATATTTTAATCACCTGTCAACATTAGTAGGCAAGTAACAGATCGGTATAGTAATCTGTGACTGTTTTTTGCGGTATTTGCTTTAAAGATTAATGAATTAGTAAGCCGGATTAGTGTGTATAAAATTGGTTAAAAGTTTCCAAAAAGCTGAATCCAGTTGTAGTTGTCATAATGTTTACCAAGTCTCACAATGATAAGGTTCTTAGTCGGATTACAATATACAAATTGACCCAATAGGCCTTGTGCCCAAAAAGCTCCTGAAGGGAGTACTCTCCATTGATATGAGTATGTGAACGGCTTGGTACTTCCGGCATTAGCTTTTGAATTAAGAGATTTATAAATCCATTCTTTAGGGATTAATTGTTTGCCATTCCAATCACCGTTATTAAGATAGAGCCTTCCAAATTTAGCATAATCAAGTGCTCTGGCATTTAAACCACAAAATCCTTTTATTGTGTGATGTTTGCGACTATCAACATTCATAGTCGCATCGAATTGCATTCCCATTGGAATCCATAACTTTTGTTCAAGAAATTTATTTAATGGCATTCCGGTTGAATGCTCAATTGATAATGACAACAACAGTGTATTTACACTAATATATTCAAATTTTTTGTCGGGTGGGTACTTCGCTTTAAGCTTACTTACATACTTCAATAGATTTCTCCCATAGTAATATTTAGCTACATCAGCAAAAGGGGATTTATAGCTTTCATTGAATGCCAGACCGGAACGCATATTCAACAGGTCAATAATCCGAATGTCCGATAGTTGTGAGTTTAGCTCCGGAACATACTTAGTAACCGGTTCATACTCATTTGCAATATATCCTTCGGAAATTGCTATACCCATTAATGCCGAAACTACTGACTTGTTTGCAGAGAATGATGTAAAAATAGAAGTTGAGTCATAACCCTCTTTATAATGCTCATACAGAATGGAATCATTTCGAATAACAACGAAAGCAAGAGTACCTGATTTCATTAAGAAATCATTGAATGAATTATTATTTAAAGTACCATAAGTATCAATATACTGAGGTATTTTAGCTGTTGGAGAAGAATAGAATTGGAATTTATTAGTACCAGATTTAACTGGTACCTGTGGAGATTTCTTATAATCATTTACATCAGCATAGTTATAGATGAAATACCTTGCGACATGGCATGAAGACTGCATTAAGCAAATAACACAGATACAAGTGATTAATAGGAATTTATTTCTCATGCTCTCTATTATTGTGATTTTTATTGTAAAGATAGGTCTTCCTTATTAAAAATCAATACAGATGATGTTGCAAACAGTCCTTATTGATTGGAAGGAAGGAGTAGCTTTTTAGACTAGTGCATAGCTGTATTGTATCATGTTTGACGCAGCCCCTAATGCAGGTAGCAATATCTGTATTAATTTACAAAAAGCAACAGAGATAGATCATCAGAAATATTGTAGAGTAGCAGTGATCTAAAGGGATACATTAAAAGTCTGTATTGAAATTGCTATTGAGAATAGTTCTATTTAACATTACCAAATAATGTTGTCTTTCTGACAATTAGTATAAGCTCGCTCAAAATCA
The DNA here is from genome assembly GCA_050259095.1 of Omnitrophica WOR_2 bacterium. Taxonomy (GTDB): domain Bacteria; phylum Bacteroidota; class Bacteroidia; order Bacteroidales; family Lentimicrobiaceae; genus Lentimicrobium. Next base: position 60,852 of record JBLMZZ010000162.1, read on the forward strand.
TTGCTGTTGCACCCCATATTAAATTATTCCCCGACATAAAACCCGGAACCTCAATAGGTAACATTTCAGAGTTCTCAACAGTATAATTACCAACAGATCCATTTATCATAAATAATTCGAATGGAACAACCATTATTTCAGCAACTTCCTTCTCATCAGCTATAAATTTGGGATAATGGTTAATTGCAGCAACAACCGGAGAAATGATGAAGTTACTGGGTGGTACATATAATTCAGTCAAAACACCTAAAGGTTGAATTTCAGTTCTTTCTATTCCAATCTCTTCTTCTGTCTCTCTGAATGCTGTATCAAAAATATCCCTATCATATATTTCTGATTTTCCACCAGGGAAAGAGATTTGTCCACTATGTACTCCTTTGTAAATAACTCTCTTTGTAAGTACTATTGAAGGTTTATCATTTATATCAGGAAAAAAAAGGATTAATACACTACTTGGTTGAGCTTTTGAGAGATCATGGTTTTGTAATAATAATTCTTTCCTGTGTTCAGGAGCTAGCAAATCATGTGCATACGATCCCGGAAGGGGAGGAGTTAAAGCTTTTTTTAATTCTGAAGTAAATAGTTCAAACCCGTTTTGAATCATAATTTAGTAGAGTAAAGTAACGATTTTCCAAATATAATTTTTTTGTTCCCAACTAGTATAACTATTTTCATTATTTTAGCCATTGAATATAGAATTGCTTATGGTTAAAGAAAAGAAAGCACCTGTATCAGAAATTCTGGGAACTATCTCAGACATTTATGAACTGATATTATTTAATGATAACGTAAATGATTTTACGTTTGTTATTGAAACCCTTATTCAGGTATGTGAACTTGAACCAATACAAGCAGAGCAGATCACTTTGATAGTGCATGAAAAGGGGAAATGTGGTGTAATCTCAGGATCAGTTGAGGAACTGAGACCAATGTATGAAAAGCTTTCTAATAAAGGATTGACAGTATCAATTGAATAATATTTTTTCGCTTAAAGTACACTAATTATGTCATTAACTCTTATTTTCCTTTTAATAGCGTTGGGTTTAATATTGCTATTATTGGAAGTATTTGTAATTCCAGGTACTTCAGTTTTTGGTATTGTGGGAGGTGTCCTTATAATTTTCTCAATCTGGCAGGCATACAAAGTTTTTGGGTCAGACAAAGGAAATATTATTGTCCTGGTAACAGTTGCACTGATTGTCGCTACACTTGTACTTGCTTTTAAATCGAATACCTGGAAGCGAATGATGCTCAACACTAATGTAGAAGGACGAGTGAATGTGATTGAAGAAAATAAGCTTCATGTGGGTGACATTGGAAAGACCATTTCAAGAATTTCACCGGCTGGAACAGCTATCTTTGATAATGAATTATATGAAGTTCATACGCAAGGAGATTTCATTGATCAGGAAACTGAAATAATAATTAGTAAATTAGAGGATAATAAAATCTTTGTTAAACGTAAATAAAAAAAAATGGAATCAGGAGTCTTATTAGTATTTGCAATTGGTATTGCGTCCATAATAGGGTTATGGATTATTTTCTACTTTATTCCTGTTGGATTGTGGTTTTCTGCATTACTTTCAGGAGTAAGAGTATCATTACTGCAACTTGTATTCATGCGCTGGAGAAAAGTGCCACCATCGGTAATTGTAACAGCTATGATCAATGCAACAAAAGCAGGGCTCTCGATTACAAGGGATGAATTAGAAGCTCATTATCTTGCAGGAGGCAGGGTTAAATTGGTAGTTAATGCCTTAATTTCTGCTGATAAAGCTAATATTCCTTTAAATTTTAAAGCAGCTACAGCAATTGACCTTGCAGGTCGTGATGTTTTTGAAGCTGTTCAAATGTCAGTTAATCCTAAAGTTATTAATACCCCGCCAGTTGCTGCTGTTGCAAAGGATGGTATTCAGCTTATTGCAAAAGCAAGGGTTACTGTTCGTGCCAATATCAAACAACTGGTTGGTGGTGCTGGTGAAGAAACAATACTTGCCCGAGTAGGTGAAGGAGTTGTTTCATCTATCGGATCAGCAGTTTCACATAAGGCTGTTCTCGAAAATCCTGATTCTATATCTAAGGTTGTTCTTTCAAAAGGACTTGATTCAGGTACCGCTTTTGAAATACTTTCAATAGATATTGCTGACATTGATGTTGGGAAAAACATTGGTGCTCAGCTTCAAATGGATCAGGCAAACGCTGACAAGAATATTGCACAGGCAAAAGCTGAAGAAAGAAGGGCAATGGCTGTCGCTCTTGAACAGGAAATGAAAGCTAAAGCTCAGGAAGCCAGGGCAAAAGTTATTGAAGCTGAAGCAGAAATCCCTTTAGCAATGGCTGAATCCTTCAGATCAGGTAATATGGGTATTATGGACTATTATAAGTTTCAGAATATTCAGGCTGATACAAAGATGCGGGAGTCAATATCCGAACCACCGAAACCAAAGCAGGGTACTAAGGGGCCTGACGCTCCAATAAAGTAAAGATTCTTATTACGCCCTGAAAATCAGGGCGTTTTTTTTAATCATTCAATTACTAATTTTGTTGTGTATTACTGATTTAAGCAAAAAGAGAGTGGAGTTTAAAACAAATTATCGAAAATTACTTTATGCTTGTTATCCTCTTTTAGATAAGAAGGAGCGCCCGATTTTAAGACAGGCTTTTAATATTATATGCAGTCAGTACGAAAATAAACTTTCATTGACCAAGGAACCACTAACAGAATATGTTACGCACATATCCGGTATCCTGATAAATGAATTAAACTTAGGATATATTTCTGCAGTTAGTGCTTTACTTTCCTTTACTGATTTAAAGAATGAACATGTTCAGCATTTTCTGAATGAGAATAACCTATCAGAATCATTAGCCATTATTGAGAGTTACAAGAAGATAGTTGAACTTCCAACCGACCGGCTAATCAATAATGTAGATAACTTTACTGGTATCATGCTATCTCTGGCAAGTGATGTAAGAGCAATTTTACTTACTCTGGCTGAAAATCTATACTTATTAAGGAATTCTTCATTGCTGGATGAGGCAACTTTTAAAATTACCCTTAATAAAGCAATAAACATTTACATCCCCTTATCCCATAAACTTGGTCTTTATAAAATAAAAGGTGAATTAGAAGAAATATCCTTTAGCTTACAGGAGCCATTAACCTACAAGCAGCTAGCTAAGCAAATTGAGGTTGAGATAAACAGGAGCAGAGATTTTATTCAAAAATTTACTGAACCAATCTTAACTGACCTGAGTAGAATGGGTATTAAATATACAATCAAGAGCAGGACTAAGACGGTTTCTTCTGTTCATAATAAGATGATAAAACAGAAAATTCCATTTGATGAAATATATGATTTGTTTGCAATTAGAATAATTATTGACAGTGATCCTGAAAATGAGAAAGCTGACTGTTGGAAAGTATATTCAGTAGTTACTAATTTATATAGTCCAGAAACCAGTAGGATGCGTGATTGGATAACCATGCCCCGTCCAAATGGGTATGAATCACTGCACATTACTGTTAAAGATACTACTGGCCGATGGGTAGAAGTACAGATCAGGTCGCATAGAATGGATATTGATGCTGAATTAGGCAGTGCAGCTCATTGGAGATACAAAGGACATAAAGGTGTTATTGATACAACTGACTGGATGAATTCAGTAAGGCAAATTCTTGAAAGTAAAGATTATACTGAAGATTTGCTTACAAATAAAAGTATTGCAACCAAGATACCTGAGGATGTTATTTATGTGTTTACCCCCGTAGGTGACTTGCTCAAGTTGAAAGAAGGATCTACAGTATTAGATTTTGCGTTTGAATTACACACTGTAATTGGTTCAAAATGTACTGGAGGCAGGGTTAATCATAAGATTGTTTCAATTAAACAAAAATTAAAAAATGGGGATGTAGTTGAAATTATCACATCAAAAAATCAAACGCCAAACAGAGATTGGTTAGGGTGGGTTGTTACCACCAGAGCAAAAAATAAGATCAAACGCTATCTTAAAGAAGCTGAGTTTAAACAAGCCGAAGTTGGTAGAGATATTCTTCGTCGCAAATTAAGCCAGCTTAAAATGCCTTTTAATGATGAAACAGTTAGTAAATTAATAGCGTACTTCAAATTTCAAACATCACTTGAATTGTTTCAACAGTTAGCTGATAATAAAATTGAGCCTTCATTAGTTAAAGAAATACTATTAGGCCAGCTAAAAGGTAGTATTGATCAACCAGTTGTTAAAGAAGTACCCAAACACCCTGACCGAACATCTGAAAATACTATTTTGGTCAATGAATCCGCTGAATTACAAGGCTATATTCTTGCCCGATGTTGTAATCCAGTAATGGGAGATGAAATATTTGGATTTGTAATGACCGGAGGAGGTATTAAAATTCATAGAACAAATTGCCCAAATGCCCCCCGGCTAAGTTCACGATATCCTTATAGAATAATGGATGCTCAATGGTCAAAAGTGGCAGAAGGCTCTTTTTTTATTTCATCTATTCATATTAGTGGAATAGATCAACTTGGTATTTTGAATTCAATTACAGAATTACTGTCTAATGAGCTCAAGGTTGATGTAAGGAATATCGCTTTAAATAGTAAAGGTGGGAAATTTGATGGCTATATAAAAGTAAGTGTCAGAGATTCAAGACATATTGACTCTCTTATGAAAAAAATCGAAGGAATTAAAGGAGTAACAAGCGTTAAGAGAGTTCATTAGTAAATTTGCAGTTGTTTTTAGGAGATAACATAATATAATGGGGAATTCCGGATTTTACGATAAAAACAAAACTCTAAGAGAAGGAGAGTACTACATTTTTAAGTATCTCAATTGCATAACCATGGAAGATAATAATAAATACATGGTTTTTGAAGATGAATTTGGTACAAAGTACTTCATAGAATTTGAACCATACCAACACTATTCACTTAAGCTTTTATCGGAAATAAGATGTTTTGTGGATAAAATCAATTGTACTGGAAGAGTATTTCTTGAACCCGAACACCCCATATATCAAGCGGGCGAAAGCTATTATTTTACCATCAAGTCTATTTTTTCAAATGAAGATGGATTAGTACTTTCGGTTGTTGATTGTTTTGATAATTTAATCAACCTTCAAACTAATGGGAAATACTTTTCTAATAAAGATCAGGGAAGTAGGATATTGGCCAAAATTACACGAATAAAAAAAGGAATACCTGAATTGACTTTAGGAAACTAAATATCAAGATCACAACTTTCAAAATAACCCTGTTCCCTAATTTTAGGTTATGAACAAAAGTTAATAACTTCTGTTGAAAATCAGTTAATTAAATTATTGTTAAAACACTTGACATCACTTATTGAATGTTGTAATTTTACCACATCAGGCCAACGATACGGTGAGAATCAGGAAAGATGGATGAAGAGAAAGGCCGTAAGGAACTTATCTTTATTTATTAAGTTTTTCGCAGGATTGTTTGAAGTAGCCGTGAAAAAGCTAACATTTTAATCCGGAAGACACACCTGACTAAAAGAATTGACACGAAAGTGTTGTTCGCAAATAGTAAGTATCAACTGCTTTACGAAGCAGAATGATTGCAAGCACCGAAACAATAACCTGACGTTTTATGTCAGTTACGACTGGGATAAAGCAAAAGGGAAACCACTTCGAAAGAGTAGTTTCCCTTTTTGTTTTTTAAGTTCTTTACCTTTGTATTTTTAAACAGAATAATTAAAACATACTGAATTAGTCTTATTGTCGCTGATTTAGGTTCTATCAATGTATTTCGTTAGATGACCATACTAGAACTTTTGCAATTAGAAGCATCAAAAAGAAATATTAATCAAATAATTAGTATAATAAATCAACAGCCTGAACTTTTTGAGACTTTATGGAGTATTTTCTGCCAACAAAAAAATCCAGAGAGTAGGAGGGCAGCTTGGGCTATTGATCTTTTAAATGAGAATTTAGCTTATCTGAATGAAAAGCACTTGGAAACTATTATTAGTATGCTTCCATTATATAAGCATGAAGGATACAAACGACATTCATTAAGGATCTTAGAGAGAAATATAATCCCCGAAACACATAAAGGTGAAGTGGTTTCTATTTGTTTTAACTGGTTAGAATCTCCATCCAGTGCTGTATCTGTTAAAATGTTTTGTTTGAAGATTCTTGAAAGAATAGCAAAAGAAGAACCGATTATCAGTCGTGAATTGATTGACATAATAGAATTGCAATTGAATGATGCAACTCCGGGATTTAAAAGTATTGGATTAAAGACAATTAGAAGTTTGCAGAAGTTAATTGCAATTAATAATTAAAGTTAAGAACAGAATAAAGCATTTGAAAATCTCATTTTTTTATTCCTCAGCTTCGGGGGTATCGGTCTCGGCGAAATTATCTTCAGCCTCTTTTTCTTCATTTAATTCATCAAGTGTTTCGTCCTCATTCAGGCCCTTTGTATCAATTTTAACAGGAACCTTCACAAGATAACTGGCAGTTTCAGTATCTACTGTGATGGCATAGAAAAAGTCTTCACCGTGCGTCTTAACTTTAATTACATGATTGGTGTAACCAAGTGGATACTTTTTACGGATTGCTTCCATTACTTCCGCTGATACATTATTATAATTGACAACCAATCGTTTACGTTCCATAAAAGTGTTATTTTCAGATATGCAATATTATGACAGAAATTAATGAACTATGAAGCAAATATGTTAAAAAAACTAAAGATTTCAAATAATATTATCAGTATGTTCCAACATTATAGCTGTGCGGTTAGTTAAGTAAATTTTTAATTTGTTTGAGTGACTACTCTCATCGTATATTGAATCATAAAGTAACTTCTCGTCTAGTCTGCCATGTCCCCCAAATTTTGAATTATCAGTACATAGAACAACTTTATATGTTCCTGGTTCAGGTACATATAAAGAATAATCAGAAATACTATTATACGGATGGAAATTAAAGAGGAAGATAAGACTGTTCTTACAGAAAATGATTGTTTTATTGTTATCATCCAAATTCAATAATTGACCAAATTCGTAATCTAGAATTCCTTTTTCAGAAGCAATATGAATCATTTCGCGATCAAAATCTGATAGAAAGTGATATTTAAGATTATTGTCTTCTTTAAGTGACCATTGTCTTCTCGCGTATAGGAAACTCCAATTATTACCTTCTCTAGGGAAATCAATCCATTCAGGATGTCCAAATTCATTACCCATAAAGTTCAGGTATGCCTGTCCACCAAGAGAAAGTGTAAAGAATCTAATCATCTTATGTAAGGCAAGGCCACGATCTATTACTAAATTTTGGTCATCTTTATTCATATGCCAGTACATTTCTTTATCCATGAGCCAGAAAGCCAGCGTTTTATCACCAACTAATGCCTGGTCGTGAGATTCAGCATATGCAATTGTTCTTACATTTGGCAGTCTATTATTTAGAACATGCCACATTTCAGCAATATCCCAATCTTCATCACGTGACTCTTTCAGTAATTTAATCCAGTAATCTGGAATCCCCATCCCAAGTCTATAATCGAATCCAATACCACCGTCCTCAATCTTTGAAGTTAAACCAGGCATACCAGTGACATCTTCAGCAATAGAAATAGAATTAGGATTTATTTCATGAACTAGTTTATTGGCAAGTTGCAAATAAGTAATGGCATCCCATTCCACACCATTTATAAAATAATCTAAAGGTTCATTAATAGGGGAGTTCCCATGATGAAAATACATCATTGATCCAACCCCATCAAACCTAAAGCCGTCAAATCTAAACTCTTGTGACCAATATTTCACATTTGAAAGCAGAAATCTAAGTACCTCATCTTTACCATAATCAAAAAGCATTGAATCCCATTGAGGATGAATGCCTCTTTCACCGGCATGGAAATATTGATGGTCACTTCCATCAAATTGATTTAATCCTTCAAGAACATTTTTTACAGTATGTGAATGCACAATATCCATTATAACAGTGAGTCCCAGATTATGTGCTGTTTGAATTAGATATTTAAGATCCTCTGGATCACCAAAACGTGATGATGGAGCAAAGAAATTAGAAACATGGTAACCAAAGGAGCCATAATATGGATGTTCCTGTATAGCCATAACTTGAATTGCATTATACCCAAGTTTTTTTATCCATGGAAGAATATTTATAGCAAATTCACGATATGTACCAATGCCTTCTTTTTCTTGAGCCATACCAATATGACATTCATAAATAAAGAGTTCTTTAGCAGGTATATGTGTATTGGTTGGTTCTGCCCAAGTGAATTCATTAAACCAAAGCTGACCTGAATAATTTTTCGTATCCGGATCTTGAATAACTTTGGTAATATATGCCGGAATTCTTGGTAAAATTCCATTCTTAGCATCAACCCACACTTTTATTTTACTTCCATGTTTAAATGAATCTTTATATGACTCATAGTCAAGGAATACCTCCCAAACGCCATATTGATCCTTCTTTAACGGATGAGAACTTGTATTCCAATCATTAAAATCTCCGACCAGATACAATGCATTTGCTTCAGGTGCCCATTCGCGATAAAACCATCCATTATGATTGCGATCGAAGTTTATACCAAAATAAAGGTAACCATCAGCTATATCTAATAAAGATCCAAATTTTCGATTAATTTCATTCAAACGATTGTAAAATCTATCTATACGATTGATGACCTGATCTAAAGCAGGAGTAAGCCATGGATCATTTTCTACAATAGAAGGAATTGAATTTTTCATCAAAAGCATTTTAAGTTTATGCCAAACAAACAAAGTTAAAAACAGTTCACAAATTTCAAAGCAATACTTGAGGCTATTTTTAATTGTTACTAACAAATGAGAATTACTTTGAAGGAAAGGGGCTAATAAAGTATACCATTTGACATAATGTTGATTATACCATAGAATAGTATATAAAAATAGCCGGAGTTTATCCGGCTATTTTGCAGTATTTTAGTTCATTATAAGGATTTTATAAATCCTGAAGTTTTGCATTAACTTCTTTTAATTTATCATACATGCTAAGACGTGTATAAATTTCTTTTAAAGCCAATAATGTACTTTTATCTTTAGGATCAAGTTTTGTAGCTGATTCCAGATATGGTAATGACTTTCTTAAAATGTCATCAGCTTGTTTCTTCATTACATCGTAATTCGGATCATTCAGTTTTAGTTTATTAGCTTCATTTTGAATTTCAGCCGCCTGGTTCACATATAATGCACCAAGGTTATAGTTTGCTTCAAAGTAATCAGGTTTCAATTCTATGGCCTTTAAATAAGCCTTTTCTGCTTCTGTTTTATTTCCCATTGCATCATATGATGCGCCTACTGCGTAATGAATAGTCGGATTTAATGGATCAGTCTTAACAGCTTGTTGCAGATTTTCCATTGCTTTTGCAGTCTGTCCTGAAGCCAGGTATAAATTGGTTTCAGTAATTAAAAGAGCAAATTCATCAGGATATTTCTGTCTGCCTGCACGAATCACTTCAAAAGCCTTTGTGGTATCTTTTTCCTGTAAATAAATATTAGACAATGAACTATATATCAAAGGTTGTGGATAGTTCAATTTAATTATCTGCTGATATAGTTCAATTGCTTTTGGATAATTCTTAGCGTTTTCTGCTGATAATCCGGCGTTGAAAATAGCAAGTGTATCTACACTTCCATAAGATTCAGCAACATCAGTTGCTTCAAGGAAGTAATCAAGAGCTCTATTGTATTTTGATAATTGAAATTCATTGACACCTTGATTATAAAGCTGCTCACTGATAACTAATAGATTTTGTATCGCTTCCGTATAATATTCTTTCTTGGTATCAAGTGCCATCATTTTCTTATAGGATTCATAAGACTTAGACAATGCATTTGTGTCAAGGCTTTTGTATTCAGGATTTGTACTCATATGGATCTGAAGATAAATATTACCTCTATAAAACCAGGTCTTAGCTTCATTCATAGTAGTAGGATCTGTTGTACAAGGTTCAATATTCTTCAAAGCGAGATCTAACTTCCCTTTACGAAGATAATTGAATGCATCTTGTCGTTCCTTTTTTTGGCCATAAACTGTACCAATCGCAATTAATAAAATAAGGATTAGTGATAATTTTTTCATTGTTTTTGTTTCTAAGGTTTTAACTCAAACTTGAGGGGTGCAAATTTATATGGTTTATTTATATATTACAATTATTATACAATTTCCACGCCAACTTGTTATAAACAAGTACACGATAGCAATAAAAATAATTTTCTAAAGTCTATTCTTCACTTTCAGGATTTGATGTATCATCTTCATCATCTTCTATGTCGTTATCTTCATTATCAACATCTTCACCGTCCTCTTCAGCATCTATGTCCTTCTCAACAGGTAAAGTGTCGAATTCATTTATCATGGGTTCGATTTTTTCCCCTTCTCCTTCAATTGCTTCCTGTTCCGAAGGATCAACTTCAACCTTTGTTACAGCTGCAATAGAATCATTGTCTCTTAAATTTATTAATCTCACTCCCTGTGTGGCTCTTCCCATAACTCTCAAATTAGCAACTCCAAGTCGGATTATTAATCCTGACCTGTTAATGATCATGAGATCATCATTATCAGTTACTGAATCAATAGAAATCAAATCACCTGTTTTATCAGTAATATTGATCGTTTTAACGCCCTTACCACCTCTTTTCGTTACACGATAATCTTCTAACTTTGATCTTTTACCGTATCCATTTTCTGAAACAACCAGAATATCAAAATCATTGTTTTCCATACAAATCATTCCAACAACTTCATCATTTGATCCTCTCAAAGTGATACCTCTAACTCCGGAAGCATTTCTACCCATTGGCCTAACATCAGATTCATTAAATCTGATAGCTCTTCCTGATTTCAATGCCATGATTACTTCATTCTTGCCATCTGTCAATCTTGCTTCTAGTAATTGATCATCTTCGCGTATTGTGATAGCATTGATTCCATTTAAACGTGGTCTGGAATAAGCTTCAAGAGAAGTTTTCTTTATAACACCCTTTTTAGTACATAGAATGATAAAATTATTATTAATGTATGATTCATCCTTAATACTCTTCAAGTTAATAAAAGCACGTACTTTATCGTCAGGTTCAATATTTATTAGATTTTGTATAGCTCTTCCTTTTGACTGTTTTGTGCCTTCCGGAATTTCAAAAACACGCATCCAGAAAGCTTTTCCTTTTTCAGTAAAAAATAGCATATAGTTATGCATAGATGCTATGTAAAGATATTCAAGGAAATCCTCATCTCTGATATCTGATCCTTTAGCTCCCCTACCTCCCCTATTTTGTCTTCTATATTCACTAAGCGCAGTTCTTTTGATATAACCCATATGTGAAATTGTGATCACAACGTCCTCATCTGCAATAGTATCTTCAATTCTAAAGTCATTTGCTGTGTAAACTATCTGACTCCGGGGTTCATCACCATAGGCCTCTTTAATACCCAAAAGTTCATCTTTAATAATTCCCATCTGCAAATGTACACTTGCAAGAATTTCTTTAAAATGTTCAATCATTTTAATGAGTTCCTGGTATTCTTCCTTGATTTTGTCTCTTTCTAAACCTGTTAGCCTTTGCAGACGCATATCAAGAATAGCTCTCGCTTGAATTTCACTTAAACTGAAATTTTCAATTAAACCATTACGTGCTTCTTCGGGAGTTTTAGAAGATCTTATTAATGCAATAACTTCATCAATATGATCTAGTGCAATGAGCAATCCTTCGAGTATGTGTGCTCTCTTTTCAGCTTCATTAAGATCATATTGAGTTCTGCGAATTACAACTTCATGCCTGTGCTCAACAAAATAATGTATTAATTGCTTCAAGTTTAGCAACATAGGCCTTCCTTTAACAAGGCAAATGTTGTTGACACTAAATGAGCTTTGAAGTTGAGTATTCTGAAATAATTTATTTAAAACAACACTGGTAGTAGCATCTCTCTTAAGTTCATATACAATCCTTAATCCTGAGCGGTCCGATTCATCCCTGATATCGGAAATTCCTTCTATCTTTTTGTCGTTAACAAGATCAGCCGTCTTTTTTATCATATCAGCTTTATTTACCTGATATGGAATAGACGTTACAATAATACTTTCTCGACCGTGCTGATCAGATTCAATCTTTGTTTCAGCACGCATTATGATTCTACCTCTTCCGGTTTCATATGCATCCTTAACTCCATCATATCCATAAATGATTCCACCAGTAGGAAAATCTGGTGCTTTGATATATTTCATGAGTTCAGGAATGGTAATCTCATTATTGTCGATGTATGCTATTATTCCATCAATGACTTCACTCAAATTATGAGGAGGCATATTTGTAGCCATACCAACAGCGATACCTGAACCCCCATTAATAAGCAAGTTTGGAATCTTTGCAGGAAGTACTGTTGGTTCTTCCAGTGAATCATCAAAATTCAATTGAAAATCAACCGTATTCTTATTGATATCAGCCAACATTTCTTCAGCAAGTTTTTGAAGCCTTGCTTCTGTATACCTCATTGCTGCAGGGCTATCTCCGTCAATAGAACCAAAGTTTCCCTGTCCATCAACCAAAGGATAGCGCAATGACCAGTCCTGAGCCATACGCACCATTGCATCATATACAGAACTATCACCATGAGGATGGTATTTACCTAACACCTCCCCTACTATTCTTGCACTTTTTTTATATGAGCGATTTGATGATACACCTAATTCAAGCATTCCAAATAAAACTCTGCGATGTACTGGTTTCATTCCATCCCTCACATCGGGTAATGCGCGCGACACAATGACTGACATCGAATAGTCGATGTAAGCCGATTTCATCTGATTTTCAATATTTACTTTTACTATTTTCTCGCCGTTGGCTTGATTTTCCATTTTTACAGTCTAATTTAGTGAAATGAGCTCCTAAAGGGGTACGAAGGTAAGAATTTTTCCTTTAAGTATAGTGAAAACCCATTCACTTTTCTCATTTTATGATACCTCAAATCTAAATTTTAAATTATCGGCATTGTATTTGCTATTTACTGTTTAAACTTCGTATTTTTGACTAAATGCATACTTTTAAAAAACAACGAAGACAACTATGTTTTTAGATTTTTGTTAAGTACTATAGTCATTTTAGAAGTAACGTTAAAATAGCATATAGATAGTTGAATAAGAAACTTAGAAAGACTGTAATGGAAGCAAAGTTCTCACAACGTGTGAAAGACGTATTAACATATAGTCGGGAAGAATCCCTTCGTTTAGGAAATGATTACATAGGCGTTGAACATCTCCTTCTTGGAATTATCCGTGAAGGAGAAGGTATGGCTATTCAAATCCTTAATCTACTTAATGTTAACATCAATGATGTTAGAAAAGTTATTGAAAAAGCAATTGGAGTATCTGTCAAACGCGACAAAATGGCAGATAACCTGCCACTTGTCAAACAAGCAGAAAGAGCACTGAAACTTACATATCTTGAAGCAAAAATGTTCAATAGCGAATTAATCGGTACTGAACATGTACTATTAGCTATTCTAAAAGATGAAGATAACCTTGTTTCTCGCACATTAATGAAATATGGTGTAGATTACGATGCCGTTAGAGATGAATTAAAATCAATCATGAATAGCGAGGATAATGCCATCTTTGATAATCCAAAAGATGAATTACCCGGAAGTTCAGCCGATGATGATTCTGATGAAGGCAGAGGATATGGCTCAGGTGTACGCCGCCCGTCTGATTCTAAATCAAAAACTCCTGTTCTTGATAATTTTGGGAGAGATCTCACTAAAGCTGGTGAAGAAGGAAGATTAGATCCAATTGTTGGACGTGAAAAAGAATTAGAGCGAATTGCTCAGATATTATCAAGAAGGAAGAAAAATAATCCTATATTAATTGGTGAGCCAGGTGTTGGTAAATCTGCTATAGCTGAAGGCCTCGCACTTAGAATCATTGCACGCAAAGTTTCAAGAGTGCTGTTTAATAAGAGAATCTTTACTCTTGATCTCGCTTCACTTGTTGCCGGTACAAAATATCGTGGACAGTTTGAAGAAAGAATGAAAGCTGTACTAAACGAGTTGGAGAAAAATAGAGACATAATCTTATTTATTGACGAAATCCATACTATAGTTGGTGCCGGTAATGCTTCAGGTTCTCTTGATGCTTCAAACATGTTCAAACCTGCCTTGGCAAGGGGTGAAATACAATGTATAGGTGCTACTACTCTCGATGAATATCGTCAATATATTGAAAAGGATGGTGCACTTGAGAGAAGATTCCAAAAGATATTAGTCGACCCTACTTCACCAACAGAAACAGTTGAGATCCTTAATAATATAAAGGAGAAGTATGAAGATCATCATTTGGTAAAATATACTCCTGAAGCTATTAAAGCTTGCGTTTCTTTAACTAACAGATACCTCACCGACAGATATCTACCTGATAAAGCTATTGATGCTTTAGACGAAGCAGGTGCTCGTGTACATATTACAAATATGCAGGTACCTGCCGAAATCCTTGACTTAGAAAACAGAATAGAAGAAGTCAAGAAACAAAAGAATAAGGCTATCCATAGTCAGAAATTTGAAGAAGCCGCTAAATTTCGCGACAATGAGAGGAAACTGCTCATTGAGCTTGAAAATGCTAAACGCCGCTGGGAAGAAGAATCAAAAATCAACCGTGTTCTGGTAGATGAGGAAAATGTTGCTGAGGTTGTTGCTATGATGTCAGGTGTTCCTGTACAAAGAATTGCACAAAATGAAAGTGAACGTTTGATAACCATGGAAGATGATCTTGCAACAGCAGTTATCGGTCAAACTGAAGCTATTAAGAAAGTTGTTAAAGCAATACGTCGTAACCGTGCGGGACTAAAAGATCCTAATAAACCAATAGGTACTTTTATCTTCTTAGGTCCTACTGGCGTCGGCAAAACTCATCTTGCTAAAGTACTGGCCAAATATCTCTTTGATTCTGAGGATGCCCTCGTTAGAATTGATATGAGTGAATACATGGAGAAATTTGCTGTATCAAGGTTGGTTGGAGCCCCTCCGGGATATGTTGGTTATGAAGAAGGTGGACAGTTAACTGAAAAAGTTAGAAGAAAACCTTATTCAATAGTGCTACTCGATGAAATTGAAAAAGCTCATCCGGATATTTTCCATATTCTTTTACAAGTACTTGATGATGGTATTTTAACAGATAGTCTTGGAAGAAAAGTTGATTTTAAGAATACTATTATCATCATGACTTCAAATATTGGGTCAAGACAGTTAAAAGACTTCGGACAGGGAGTAGGCTTTTCAACCAATGCTAAGATAACAAGTAGTTCAACTCACGCAGTTGGAGTTATTGAAAATGCTTTAAAGAGATCATTTGCTCCTGAATTCTTGAACCGTATTGATGATGTGGTAATCTTTGAATCACTTGAACGTGAAGATATTCATAAAATCATTGATATAGAATTGAGAAGTCTTTATAACAGAATTGAGGAAATGGGTTATCAGATGACTGTGACTGAAAGTGCCAAAGACTTTATTGTTGAAAAAGGATGGGATTCTCAGTTTGGAGCAAGACCTTTAAAAAGGGCAATACAGAAATATATTGAGGATGCTCTGGCTGAAGAAATCATCAAGTCAAAGATAAACGAAGGTGATGTTATTCTTATAGATCACGAGACCGGGAATCCGGAACTTAATATTTCAATTACTGCCCCGTCTACTCAGGAAATTTCAAAAGAAGGGTAATTATTTGAAAATAAATTCTAAAAAAAGGCTGTCTCAATTGAGATGGCCTTTTTTAGTTATTAAGCCCGACATAATTAATTAGGATGTTTAGAAAAACAATTCAAGATTGGTGAATATTAAACATTTAAGTGCATTCTTATTAAAAATAGACTATGAAAAATTGAAGTTTGAGATTTTCAATTACTTTTGTTTTAAACTTACATATCAGCAAATGATCACTTACCGAATTTTATTTGCAGAAGATATAACCGATGACATGGAACTGGCTGAAAGAGAACTTACCAAAGCCGGTATGAAATTCATCAGTGTTAGGGTGGAAACTAAAAAAGATTTTATAACACAATTAAATGAATTAAAACCTGATGTTATAATTTCCGATTATAGTATGCCCGGTTTTAATGGAATGGAAGCACTTGAAATTGTTCTGGAATTGTCACCATTCACTCCAGTCATCATTCATACAGGATCTATTAATGAGGAAACGGCGGTAAGATGTATGAAAGCAGGGGCTTTTGATTATGTTTTAAAAGATAAAATTCGCCGGCTCCCATTTGCTTTAAAAGAAGCTTATGAAAAAGCTTTAATACTTAGGCAAAATAAAGAATCACAATTAGCTCTTAAAATTAGTGAACAAAGGTATAAGGGGCTTTTTAATTCTATCCTGAATGGTGTTTTTTATATAAACAAGGACGGAATTATTAGTACTATTAATCCTGCTGCCTTTGAAATTCTAAATATACCGGAAAAGGATATTTATAACATTACAGAACTAGAAAATGAATGGAATTTCACTCAGGAAAATGGTGATCATTTTAGCTTGAGCAATTTTGTAAATGCCGAACAATCTGATACTACTAACGCTAAACAAGATCTTATCGTTAAAGCTGAAAATAATCTTACTAAAGTAGAAAAGTGGTTAGCTTTCAGTCTTACACCAGAAGCACTCGATAAGGATAGTGAACTACTTCATACTTTAGTAATTGTTGAGGATATTACTGCCCGAAAGAAATCTGTACAGGAAATTACTAAAGCAAAATTGAAGGCAGAAGAAAGTGATAGATTGAAAACTGCCTTTTTAAGTAATCTCAGTCATGAAGTAAGGACACCTATGAATGCAATACTTGGTTTCTCTGAACTTCTGGATGATGTTAATCAAGAAGACGAAACTATTAAATTCTATACTGAAACTATAAAAAACAATTCAGTTCAGTTGTTGAGCATTATTTCAGACATTATTGAAATCTCGAAAATTGAAACTGAACCGATCAATATCTTTAATTCGGAATTTAATCTTAGTGCAACTAAACTAGTTATTGAACAACTTTTCTCTTCTCCAGCTTCCATTAAAGGTATACATTTGACTGTTACAGGATTTGAACCTGAAATAACGGTTTATTCCGATGAGCAAAAAATCAATAAAATATTGTTTAATCTTATTGATAACGCTATAAAATTTACCGAGAATGGAGTAATTCATATAAACTGCATTCTTCTTCCCGGTAGAATAGAAATTCATGTAAAAGATACCGGCATCGGAATAAATGAAGAAGTAAAGGATAAGATTTTTGAAAGATTCAGGCAAGCTGATGAAGGATATAGTAGAAAGCATGGAGGAACTGGCTTAGGTTTAAGCATTGCAAAAGCTTATGCTGAAGCTTTGGGAGGTACAATCTGGTATGAGTCAAATAGTAATGGAACCGATTTCGCGTTTAATCTTCCTGTAAAATGGTTTTTTACTAATGGAAGTAAGGTTACCAGGCTTTCAAACCTCACACCCGACTATTCAGCTTATACTATACTAATAGCAGAGGACGATAGTACTAATTTTGCATTCATATCAAGGTTGCTCTTACCTACAGGTGTTAAAATAATATACGCATCAGATGGTCAGGATGCCATTGATCAATTAAATAACGCTCAGCACGTTGATCTCATTTTAATGGATATAAAGATGCCTATCATGAATGGCTTTGAGGCTACAGAAGTAATAAGAAAAACTAATAAAGAAGTACCGGTAATTGCAACAACCGCTTATGCTATGAATGGCGATAAAGAAAATTGCCTTAAAGCCGGTTGCAATGATTACATTTCTAAACCAATACGAAGAAATGAATTATTTAATGTGATGAATGTGTATTTAACCAAGGATTAAAGAAGATTCAACTAAAAAATGCAATTAAACTGCAACTGCTTAAATGTTAAAATCGCTGTAGTGTAACCACAAAATTCAATCGTTTTATACATTTCTCGACCCAAGTCCAATTTTCAAAAATCAGGCATATTAGAGAGGCCATCCAAGAAGGATAGCCTCTTTTCTTTTTTTTATGATGCAGCTACAAAATGCCTGAATTAAGAAAATGCAGATAATGCCAAGTAGTTTTTCAGAAGTTGTGATAAATTAGGACTGAAGTCGTATATCATGCGTATTTTATACGTATTTCATACGTATTTCATACGTGT